>JAGOJH010000116.1 GCA_017995215.1 Thermoclostridium sp. | reverse complement strand
TATGGGGTTATCCACCACATAAATATATCACAAAACAAGCCTAAAGTCCAGTGTTTTCAAGGGTTCTATGCAGTTTTCAATGTTCGGTATTTACAGTTTTTTACACGAGTTGTTTCAGTACAATCAATTTTATAACCTCCAATTAATGCTTGCCGGGCAAGCGCATAATTTTTTAGACCAAAGCATCACTTTATCTGGAACGTTAAATTCACATCATTAGCCTTATCCAGAATGTCTGCATTCTGAGTGCTGGTGCCCTCCCGGTGGTTGACGAAGGACCCTGCGAATGGCTTCGGGGAAGATTCTTCGTTACGTCAGGAGTTTTCATGAACCTTGCGCACCTCACTCAATGAAACTCGCTTCATCAACGAAATGAACCAGCAAAAAACCCGCTTAAGACAACCTGCCCTTACGGGCGGAATGCTTCTGCGGGTTAACCAACGCGAATACGATTTGACGAGCCTGAATAACAACAAAAACAGCCCGACAAACATACCCTGCCGCGCTGCTGAAAATTCGCAATGAACCAATGTTATGATTTCACTGTAGGAACTAAAGGTGCATGAAATACAAAGACCTTCGAGTAACGCAATGAAATCATGTTATGGAAGCAATCTGTAAAGGTAATGCCTGCATTCGGGTACACCAAAAAACAACAGATGAAGCTGTCATGAAAAGAATACCCGATTCAACTTTATTTAGTTGAGATCTACCCTTACAGAGTACGCCGACATCAAATTCATCCTCTCGATACAATGTTGAAACACAAATTTAAATTACCATAAAGGATATGTGCCGTCAAGAGAAAGATTGAATATAAATTTTTCAGGACAAAATTAACCGCAGGAAAGGGTGATAAAGCCTTGAAGCATCGCCTGCAAGACCGTTATACTTCAGCGTTCTTTTGTCAGCACTTTCAGTATTTAGGGCGCAACAGCGAACTGGCTGTTGAACAATTCCGCATAAAAGCCTTTTTGCTCCAGCAGCTGCTGATGATTTCCCTGCTCGATGATATTGCCATCCTTCATCACAAGAATGACATCGGCTTCGCGAATGGTGGAAAGCCGGTGCGCTACAACAAAGCTTGTTCTGCCCTGAATCATCTTGGTGAAGGCCCGCTGTACCATAATTTCGGTTCGGGTATCAATAGAGGAGGTTGCCTCGTCGAGGATCAGCATTGGCGGCAGGCGAAGCATCACTCTCGCAATGCAGATCAGCTGTATCTGGCCCTGGGAAAGGTTCCCTCCGTCCTCCAGAATATGCGTATCATAGCCTTCCGGCATTCTTTTAATGAAGCTGTGTGCATGGGCGGCCTTTGCCGCTTCAACAATCTGCGCTTGGGTTGCTTCAGGGCTGCCGTATGCGATATTTTCACGAATTGTACCAGTTTTCAGCCAGGTTTCCTGAAGCACCATTCCAAAGCTTGCCCGAAGGCTGTCTCTTGTAACCTTCCTGATTTCATGCCCGCTGACAAGGATTTGCCCGGAGTCCACGTCATAAAACCGCATCAGCAGGTTGATGAGCGTCGTCTTCCCCGAACCGGTAGGCCCTACGATGGCAATCCTTTGCCCTGCTTTGACGGACAGGCTGATGTTTTGAAGCAAGGGCTCATCGGGGCGATAAGCAAAAGATACTTTCTGTAAATCAACCGTTCCATTCACATCCGCTAATTGCACGGCATCAGCAGCATCTGGAACCTGTTCGGGTTCCTCCATGAAATCAAAAACACGCTGTGCTGAAGCAAGAGCGTTTTGAAATTCCGTGATCACTGCGGAAATTTCATTGAAGGGTTTTGTATACTGGTTGGCATAGCTCAGGAAGCTGACCAACTGACCGACGGTTATTCTACCCGTTATGGCGAAGAGGGCTCCAATAATCCCAACGCCAGTATAAACCAGACCGTTCACAAAGCGTGTAGCGGGGTTTGTAATGGAAGAAAAGAAAGTGGCACGAATACTGAGCCCGCGAAGCCTTTCATTGATCGTATCCATTCGTGCCTCGGCCTCTTCCTCATAGCCAAAAGCCTTCACAACCTTCTGGTTCCCGACCATTTCATTCACCAGGGATGTCATTTCCGCCCGGGTTTCAGACTGCAGCCTGAACAGAGAATAGGTTCGCTTTGCAATAAAGCTTGCAACAAACAGGGAAAGAGGGGTGATTACCACAACCAACAGTGCAATCTCCCAATTGACGCTCAGCATGAACAACAACGTTCCCAATATGGTTACAACCCCGGTGAAAAGCTGGGAAAAACCCATCAGCAGGCCATCGGAAAACTGATCCACATCATTGATCAAACGGCTTACCGTATCTCCATGGGGGCGGGTGTCCATATGTCGTAGGGGAAGCTTGTGCAGGTGCGCAAAGGCTTCTGTTCGGATATCCTTCACAACATGATAGGTGATCCGGTTGTTGCACAGGTTCATCAGCCACTGTGAAACAGATGCCACCACAACAACAATCCCGATGCGAACCAAAAGAGGCAGCAGGTTGGTAAAATCAACATTGCCGACCTCGATAATGCAGTCAACTGCCTTTCCGGTGAGAACAGGGACATATAAAGACAGGATTACCCCTGCTGCAGCCAGGATAATGGTAAGGATCAGCAAAAACCAATAGGGTTTCAGATACTGCAGGATTTGACGGAAGGTCTGTCGGTTTGTTTTCATATGCCTGTTCCCTCCTTATCTGCCCCCTGAGAGGTACAAATTTCTTTATACACTTCACACGTGGCCATCAATCTTGAGTGGGTATCAAAGCCAACCATTTGACCATCTTCCAGGACCATAATCCGGTCTGCATTGCGGATGTTGGCTACCCTTTGCGTCACAATCAGCACGGTTGTTCCAGCCAGCCGGCCCCGCAAGGCTTTTTGAAGCCTGGCATCCGTGGCATAATCCAGTGCCGAGGAACTGTCGTCCAGAACGAGGATATCCGACTGCCGTACCACCGCCCTCGCAATGGTGAGCCTTTGTTTTTGTCCGCCCGAAAGGTTTTTTCCTCCCTGCTCGATCAGCGTATCCAGGCCTTCCGGCATTTTATCGACAAAGCCCCTGGCTTGTGAAACCTCCAGAGCATGAAGTATTTCATCGTCCGTCGCGTCTTTCTTTCCCAGCTTCATATTATCCCGGACAGTACCACGAAATAAAACTGCTTGCTGCTGTACAAACCCAAAGATGCTTCTTAACTGCTTCAGGGGGTATCGCTGAACATCCTGTCCGTTTACCAGTACAGTACCCTTTGTCGCGACATAAAACCGGGGAATTAAATGAATTAACGTTGTTTTGCCTGAGCCTGTTCCGCCGATGATACCGATCGTTTCTCCCCGCTTAATTGTAAAGGAAATATTGGAAAGAGCGTTTCCCTGAGCTGTGGCATAGGCAAAAGATACATCCCTGAATTCAACCACAGGGATGTCGTCCGCTTCAACTGCAGGAAGGGATTCTTCTTTTCCTTGCAGTTCCTGCACGCTGGAAGGCATCTCAAACACCTCCTGAATGCGGGCGCCGGATGCCAATGCTCTGGTAAAGGCAATGATCAGGTTGGCCAATGCCAGCAGTGCCAGTAAAATTTGTGACATATAATTGATCAGCGCAACAACCTCACCCTGGGTAAGGACACCCAGGTTTACTTCAATTCCACCAAACCAGATCACTGCAATAATTGCTGCATTGATCAGCATAAATGTGACCGGATTCAGTAGGCCGGATATCCTTCCTGTCAACAGCTGTACCTTCATCAAACCATCGCTGGATTCCCGGAATTGCTTGATTTCATCTTCCTGCCTGTTCAAAGCCCGGATAACTCTTGTGCCGGAAAGGTTCTCCCGGGCTGAAAGAAGCACTCTGTCCAGCCTGCTCTGTACTTTTTTATACAGGGGAATGGTTATTGCGATGATTCCATATATGACCAGGGACAGGATCAGAATCACGACAAGAAAAAGTAATGATATGCGCTTATGAATTGTATACGCCATCACTGCGGCACCCGCGACGATGAAAGGAGAACGCAGGAACAGTCGAAGCACAAGGTTGACCCCGGACTGAACCTGGTTGATATCATTGGTCATCCGGGTAATGAGAGTGGATGTGCCTGCCTGGTCAACAGCCTGAAAGGACAGCTTGTTGATATGAGAAAACAGGTGTTTTCTCAGGTTTGTTCCAAAGCCTGCCGCTGCCTTTGCAGCGAAATATTGGGCTGTCAGTGAGCAGGCAAGACCTAAAAGCCCCAGAAAAATCATCAGAGCTGCCATTTTATAAATATACGGATAATCCCTGTTTTTAATCCCAACATCGATAATGCCTGCCATCACCAGCGGAATGGCCAATTCAAAGGAGGCTTCCAGAAGCTTGAACAAAGGACCGATGATGCTTTCCTTCATGTACTCCTTTAGATGCCGTAACAATTTCACCATAAGCTTTACCCTTACTGCTGTCTGTTGCTCCGCCTTGCGAAACGGAGTCTTTGATGGTTTAATCTTATCGGGTAAAGGGCAATAAATCAAGACCCTGGCGCAATGCCTTACACCGACGGTTGAAAACAACAGCCTTAAATAATCGTGAATGTCGGTCATCGTGCCCACGGTTGAACGGGGATTACGCCCGGAATATCTCTGCTCAACGGAAATGGCCGGAGGAAGCCCCGATATAGAATCAAAAGCTCAGAACACTGTGGGAAAGTTGAGTAAACACTTCGTCTTCATAAGGTGTTGAATTGTTGGCTAATCAGGCTTCTTAAAAATAACACATCCGCATAGCGTGGGATGATCTAAAAGCAGCGCAACATTTTTCTCGCGGAAAATCATCAATATTGCGGAGATATCCCCGCCTGCACCCATAATCATCACCATGGAAATAACCATCATGACGTAACTGCCGATGAAATAACTGATGATGTATGGGATTAAACCAGTAACGATCAGCGGCATAAGTGCTCCGATAATGTACTGATTCAAGGTTAACGGCTCCATACAGTGGCAGTAGGGGGTAAGCATCTCAGCCATTATACCGAAGCGGATGCTCTTCCATTTGTTTTTAGAAAATGATGCCCATGTCGCCCCATGCACCAGTTCATGCAGGACTAACAATGCGAGCATACCGACTATGAACACAAGGAGCTCTGAAAAACCCAAAGATCCGCTTCTCCATTTTGCAATATAAACAATAAAGAGAATTAATGCCAGCGGTCCGCCGGTCACCAACGCATACAGGTTTGCTTTTGTCATGCTGATGGCTTTTGTTTTGACGGTATACCCTTTTGCGGTATAATCTGAAATCTTTTCTTCCATGGCCTGTTGCTGAAGCAGCTGTTCAGGGGTTAGCTTATTTTCTTTCGGTGTTTTCTTTTTTCTCATAACGCTCCTCCGTTCCATGCATTATACCATGGAATTCTTAACTATTCCAGAATATGCTTTTAACTTTTTGCGCACAGCCATACTTCGGGTTATAGTTCATACCCTTTTTAATTAGTTGCTAAGAGGTATGTGTTTTATCCTAAACGTAGCGATGTCATCCTGAACGCAGCGATACTTTCATCACCTCTGTTTGACAAGTAACCCACATTATGTTGATATATTTTTTAAAATTCCAGCGTATGGAACATAATTATAATATAAGCGTCTATTTTCTATGGATCCGCTATTTATTATCTGGTTCATTCATGAATGGAATGTTTATGGGTTATGATGTTGATGTAAAAAACATTGCGTAAGGAGATTGTGAGATGAGAAACATTACCAGAATTTTTGCAGCTATACTGCTCGTATGCGTAATGCTGCTGCAGGTGCCTTCATTTGGCGCTGAAAAAACAATAGACGAAGCCGCACAGGAGGTTCTGGACAGGTTCAACAAATACGATGTTCAATGGGTAGGCGATTGGGAGAAAGCAGGTTATGTTCCTGAATACTTAGGTGAAGGCATATTTGCAAAGTTACAGAAAAATGGAGAGCTTCACCTGATTGATGCAGCCGGTACTCTGCTGAACAACCTTGGAACGGGCAAGGATTGGGAGTTTGAGCAATTTGTAAATGGTATCTGCAAGTTCCGCGACATGGAGACATATAATTACGGGTTGCTCAACAGTAAGGGAAAAGTTATATTTCAACCTTCATCTCCATTGATCAATGAGTTCAGTGAAGGACTGTGTGCTTTCGAAGATGAAAAAGCTGATGCCTGGGGATACATCAACGTGGAAGGAAAGGTTGTTATCGCTCCAAAATTCTCCTGGGCTGAAGAATTTAAAAACGGTGTGGCGTATGTTTGGGATAAAGGAATAGGTTATATTAACACAAAAGGGGATTATCTCATACCTCCCGAATATGATTGGCTCTCTGAATATGGTGATCTGATTGCCGTATTAAAGGTTATTGATGATGATATGGGCATGCGCGAATGTTATGGCTTCATTGATAAAAATGGGAAAGCCGTAACAGAGTTGAATTACGGTTGGGCAAGCGGGCTTACAAAAGAAGGGCTGGCTTGTGCAGAGAATGAAGAAGGCCTGTATGGTTATATCGATAAAACCGGAAAGGCAGTTATTCCTTTTCAATACCGCTTCGCAGGCCCATTCAGTGAAGGGCTGGCTTTTGTGTGCAATGACGAAGGGAAATTCGGCTATATTGATAAAACCGGGAAAACGGTTATTCCATTTATCTTTGATGGCGCAGATAGCTTCAGCGAAGGGTTAGCAGCAGCAACTGCAGGCAAACCCGACAAGGGGAGTGATCCTTTATTTGGATACATCAATACAAAGGGAGAATTTATTATTCCTATGAAGGTTGCGAATGCGGGACGATTCAAGGATGGTATAGCCTTATTTAGCACCAAATATGATGCTGCGCACGGAATAATAGATAAGACCGGGAAAATCCTGATAGAGAAGGAATGTGAAGAGTTTGATTATCGTGATGGGCTTGTGAAGTACAGAATTTACAAATACTCTACAAGCCCCCTTGCGGATCGGCATGGTTACATTGATAAAACCGGAAAAGACGCGGGCGCTGATTCTTTTTATACATATTTGAGTGACTTTAGTGAAGGGCTATCTGCCTATATAAAACAGCTATCCGAGGTGCCATATCAAAATTCGGTATGTGGGTATATGGACAAAAGCTTTCAATGTATCCTGGAAGACAAAAACCTGAGCAAAGTGGGTGACTTCAAAAATGGTGTAGCTGTAATTAAGGTGTATGCCTCACAGGGGAAAGAGACCCAATACAGAACCGGCCTGATCAAAAGCCCTTTCACCGCGCTGAAGGCTGTTCCGACTCAATCAAAAATCATGGTGAACGGCAAACAGGTGAGTATGGAGGCATACGGTATTAACGGCAACAACTATTTCAAGCTGAGGGATCTGGCTAAAATCGTAAGCGGCACCCAAAAGCAGTTTGAAGTGACCTGGGATGGAGAAAAGAAAGCCATCAACCTGGTTTCCAATAAATCATATACAGCCGTCGGTGGTGAATTGGCCGCAGGTGATGGAAAGGATAAGTCCTCCAACCTGAACCTTTCAAAAGTTTTCCGGGATGGGCAGGAGGTATACCTGAAAGCGTATACCATTAAAGGCAACAATTATTTCAAACTACGGGACGTTGCCAAAGCTTTTGATATTGGAATTACCTGGGACGCATCCACAGGAACAATCGGGATCAATACTGATTCAGGATACGTGGATTAATCCTGAGAAACAATCTGCGCTGTAATCCTGGCAGACAAAGATATTCCATTGAAAGATTGTGTTTCAACACATAGAATGAGCAGCTTCTTAATGCCAGAATTTTTGGCATGAGCAAAGTACAAACCCTAAAAACTAAAAACAAAACAAAAAGCTGATTCCATCACGGGTCAGCTTTTTTATTCCACGAGCTTTTTATAGTTTTCCATTAACTCAATGAACTTTGCACTGTCACCACCGGTATCGGGATGATATTTTTTCGCAAGCTCCCGGAAACGCTTTTTAATTGTGTCTCTATCCGCATCATAGGGCAGACCGAATTGTACCAGCAGGCCGGGGTTAAACAAATCCGAACTGACAATTCCGTTTTCCTTGTAAAACCGGTAATAAACATGAAAAAAGAACTCACTGATAACCTCTTTCAATTCGTCCTTATCCATACCCACCAATGCGGAAAACGAATATTTTGCACTTTCTCTGTTACCATCATTCAAAGCAAAAAACTCATTCCAAACCAGCTTTGCAAGCATTGTCTTATCAGACAGGCCATTCTGTGAAAAACCGGAAGCACCAAACCGGATCCTGATCTCCAGTTTTTTCAGCTTTCTGATTTTTTGCTTGATCTCATCACGGGTAAATGCAATGCCTGTCATTCAATTCCCTCACATGAAATGCTTTCAGCGCCCACAGCCTGGCACAACACTGGCTCAGGTGCTTATTAAACCCTATTATAGCAAGACTTTAGGATATGCACAATGCCGATACAGACAATGAAGTTACTACTTAGAGGTAAGCGGACACAGACTGCTGAACGAAGTGAAGGAGTTTTGCATTGCTCCAGGAGATCCTTCGCCGCGCTCAGGATGGCGTCGCTGTGCTCATGATAAAACACATACCTGTGAGTAATAACCCAATGGATACTTTCCGCCGGCGGAAATGAACCTTTTTTTGTTTGAGTTTTATGGTATTTGTAGTAAAATCATAATAGTGTTCTTTACGATATATCGGATAAGAATCCAAAGAAAGAACTCAAACACAGAAGGGGGTATGAA
>JAGOJH010000017.1 GCA_017995215.1 Thermoclostridium sp. | reverse complement strand
AATCAATATCCCGAAAGCTAAGCTGAAACAGGGTCTCCGCTTCGTTCCTGGTTGATATCTTCTGCTCCGTAAGGATGATGGCACCCAGCAGAACAATGAAAACACAGGACAAAAAAACGATAAATTTAGAATTAATCATAACAGCACCAATAAAAAAAGAGCCTTCCCCGATACAGCTTATGTGGCCGTCTGAGGGTAATGAACGAATACTTGCGGTATTTGTTCCCAGGCTCTTCAAATTCCTATTACTATATATATCATTTTCGGGTGAAAAAATGCCAGGCCTGTATTAACAGCGGCAAAAAAGAAGTGGAACTGTTGTTCAGCTGATGAAGGTGATGCAGATAAGCAGGGGGAATTCCGCCTCTGCGGCACTGCGGGGAGGAAGTTGGAACTATTCCACCGGCGTTAATAAATCATACCTCAAAACAGTTCCATCGTCGCGCACGGCAGGAATAATGATGTTCTCATCCTGCTTCACCTCTACCTTTAAATCGTAATATTTCAGGATGTCAACAATACCGTGCATAATCTTCAGCGAATTCTCAAGCTTAACAGGATCAGCTATCGCCTTGATGATATATGGCGGAAGAAGCTTTCTGCCGTTCACGGTCATATAACTGCCCGCCCTGCGGACCTCGCTGGTGGCGATGATTCGTTCATCGTTCACTGCCAAAGCCTGAACGTCTGCAGCCCTTAGCTCGTTTAAAACGGCCAGGATATTGCTGTCCTCCACCTGCGCACTTCCCTGGCTTTCTATGGTAACGATAACCCCTTTGCCTTTCACAGTCTTTTTGCCGGCAAGGATCTGAAGTTCCAGTATGGATTTTTTCATAGATTGAATATAATCTGCGTCATTGCTTGTTCCATTGCGCAGCTCTTGCAGTTCGGCCTGCAGCTCTTCAATCCTCTTGCTGAGCTGCTCGTTGTTTTCCTTTTCCCGGAGCAGATCAGAGATTAAATCACTGGAGCGCTGCTGCTCATAGACTGCAAGAGAATTGTTTATTTTAACGCTTCTGTATTGCATTGCAACCACAATGCCCAGAATAAGGCACACAATGGTTAATGCAGCTTGCTTGAAAAATTTCATTCGTTCACAACCTCCAACCCGGATATCATATGTTCGATGTTCTGATAATAGGGCTTGAACCTGGGTATGATCAATTCCTGTTCCTTGCGGATATCTACCTGAATATTGTATATCCTCATGATAATGACCACTTCGCTTTCCTCGAGCGCTGAATATAAAGCTTCCGGATCACCAATGGCTTTGATGATATAGGGGACCGGGTAACGATTCCGATTGATTAAAATAGTGGGGCCGGCACAAAACTGTTTGCTGGTCGCCAGGATCCGCTCGTCGTTGATGGATAACGCTTGCGCACCGGCAAACCTGAGTTCATTCATGATTTCAAGGATATCCATATCGTGGATGATCAATTCTGACGGGTCCACTTCAGTTCTGGCAGGGGCATCATTTAAGGTGATGATGACACCGCTGCCCTTTACGTCGGTCATATTGCTGTAAAGCTGGGCTTCCTTTCTTTGCTGCAACAGCTCATTGAGCATGGGGTTGTCATTTTGCCCCCATTGATCGATAAGCTTGTTATACTCCTCTTCCATTATCCTGATTTGCTCCTGCAGGTCATTGCCGTCCTTACGGACCTGTTCGAGCTCGGCTGACAGTGTTTGAAGGGAAGTCTGCCCTCTGGCGGTCTGCTGCTGGGCAAAAAGGATGGTTCTGAACTGCATGGTCAAAAGCATGCCAAAGAAGAGGAAAACAAGAAATAGGACTCCTTTTGTTTTCTGCGGCACCATCCATTCCTCCCTTTCTTTTATTGATCCGGTTTGGGGCATATTTATCTATGGTCGGCAGCGTAAGGTGCCGTTTGGATATATCACTATTGTAAATATTTTTGTGATAAGTTACAATACCTTTCCCACCGGGATTATTTGCAAGGTATAAACAGATATCAGAAGTGGGCTTCGTCCACAACCCATTATCGGTTCTCACAGCTGTAAGTTACTATATTGCTTTCATTGCTGCGTTTTAACGCACATGTGGCAAGGGAACCTGACAAGGAGCCTTTTCACAAGCTGGAACGTCTAAAAAAGAGCCCTTGTAAGAAAGGCTCCCCCTGAATAATCGATATGTTTACAGCCATCAGAACCGGCAAACCTATATCACCTCTTCAATGGCTACATTTTTAACCACAGACATATCTAAAAAGGCATCGTTTATCTTTAAAACCGGTTTTCCATAGTGCTGCCGGTTGATATAGACCACCTCTGCAATACGCTTGTCGCTTAGCTTCACCTTATAGCCAACATAGTAGTGTGAAATGTTTGCTAAGAAAACATCGATGATCACGGTGTTGAGATATCCAAAACAACTATTCTGCATCATCTCAAAAACTTCAAAGGGTGATTTCTTCAATTTAAAAGCACGGTTTGCAGTCATCGAATCAAAGGTATCGGCAACGGCAACAATTTTAGCGAACTGAGAGATTTGGTCACCCCGCAGTCCAAAGGGATAACCGGAACCATCCTCACGCTCGTGGTGATAATGAACCGCTTCGGATACCCTTGAATCAACCCCTTTCATGTTTTTAACCAGATAATAACCAAATTCGGAATGTTTTTTCATCTTTAAGAACTCTTCTTCCGTCAGTTCTCCAGGCTTGTTAATCAGATCGGAGGGGATCAGGCTCTTTCCGATATCATGCATAAGCCCTGCCTGAACCAGCATGTAAATATCATCGGAAGAAAGTTTCAGCCACTTTCCAATCAGCATCGACAGCAGGGAAACATTGACAGAATGGTAATAGGTATACTCATCCACTTTACGGATTTGCGTAACGCAGTTGATAATGTCCCGGTTGTCATTCTTTCTGGAATATACGGAATTGGCAATTTCAATGGTTTTATTCAAGCTGACGGTTTTCCCTGTAGACAGATCATACAGGACCGACTTGAATGCATCGGTATCCTTTTCGTAGACCTCGGTGAACGGAGCTTCTTCTACCCTGGCCGTTGTTGTTTCTTCAGGAGGCTGTTCTTGGTTGTGTGGTAAGCTGGATTCAAAAATAAAAATATCTTCGATCCTGAAATCCTTGAGCCGATTGATGGCTGAGTCATCCAGCTTTGTGTTTTCCCATACAATAACAGCACCATAATTATTGTAAATCGTTTCAGCGGTAACCATGCCGGGTAAGCATGTACCAATTCTGACCTTGCGTTTCTTATCCAAACCGCAGACCTCCACCTCTGCCAATTTCGCGGTATCGCTAGCAGGGGTTATTAATCATTCCCTGTATCTATATTTGTACCAAGCTTGCCATTTTTTAACAGGTCCTGTATAAAAATTCAATCTTTCATGGGAAGCATTAAAAGCTATACCGCGCAAAAAGCTTAAACTGCTCCGCAACGCCTAAGCTTTTTATGGCTTAACACCGTTGTTCAGCCATTCCAAAAATTCAGCCTCTGAAAGGATGGGAATTCCCAGTTCCTTTGCCTTCTTGTTTTTAGAGGAACCGGACATTTTGTCATTATTGATCAGGTAATGGGTTTTTGATGTGACCGAGTCTGTCACTTTACCGCCATGCCCTTCGATGACATCCTTTAAGTCGTTTCTGTTTTTAAACTGCTCCACACTGCCGGTGATCACAAACTGAACATCTTCAAACAACTGCACAGAAGCGGATGCTTCAGGGGATACAAGTTCAAGCTCTTTCAACAGGCTGTCAAGGGCTTTTAAAGTTTTTTCATTGCTGAAAAAGCGTATAAACTCATCAATCATCACTTCACCGATACCACTGATCTGTATCAGCTGCTCTGGAGTCGCATGGACGATTTTTTCCCAGTCATGGTTCAGTTTCCTGCATATCAGCTTGGCGTTGGACAAGCCGATGTTGGGTATGCCCAAGCTGTATAGAAGCCTGACCGCATTGGTTTTTCTGGCTTTTTTGACAGCTTCGTCCAGTTTCTGGTAAGATTTTTCACCAAAACCCTCCATTTGTGTTATTTCGTTTTTATATCGTTCCAGGCGGAAAATGTCTGCATGCTCCCGGATGAAACCCCTTGCGATGAATTTTTCAATGGTGGCCTCCGACAGTCCTTCGACATTGATGGCATCCCTGCTGACAAAATGGGTAAAGGCCTTGATCTGTTTTGCAAGGCAGCTTTCGTTTGTGCAGTAAAGGGACTTCACACCATTCTCCTGCCGGATGGAGGTTTTTTCACCGCATACCGGGCACTGCTGCGGTATTTCCACTAAGCCGCTGCGCGTTATGTTTTCAGCAATTTGAGGAATGATCATGTTAGCTTTATAAACACCAATTGAATCTCCGATTCCAAGTTCAAGGCCTTCCATGATGCTGATATTATGTACACTTGCCCGTTGAACGGTGGTCCCCTCCAGTTCCACGGGTTCGAAAACTGCAATCGGGTTGATCAAACCGGTTCTGGATGCACTCCATTCAATGTCGATTAGCTTCGTTTCACGTATTTCATCCTGCCACTTAAAGGCGATGGCATCTCTGGGGAATTTGGCTGTCCTGCCCAATGACTGCCCATAGGCGATATCATCATAAGTGAGCACCAGCCCATCTGCGGGAAGGTCGCTGCCTTCGGCCTGGGCAGAAAATTCGGCAATGGCTTCTTCCAGGCCTGCAGCATGTACCGCTACGTATTGAACAACATCAAAGCCCTGGCTTTTCAGCCAGACCAGCTGAGTGTCCCTGGAATTCTGAAAATCCACGCCTTCCGCCTTCACGAGGGTAACGGCGAAAAAATATACATTCCGCTCGGCGGTAATCTTGTTATTCAGCTGACGCACCGACCCGCTGCATAGGTTGCGTGGATTCTTGTATTTTGCATCGATTTCAGCAATTTCACTGTTTATTTTATCAAAATCGGAATAGCGGATGATAGCCTCGCCGCGAAGTACAAGCTCCCCCTTCCAGGGCACGGTGACCGGTATGTTCCTAAACACCCTGGCATTATTGGTGATCACCTCACCAACCTCGCCATTACCGCGGGTGACTGCCTTTGTCAGGCTGCCGCCATGATAGGTTAAAACAATGGTAAGCCCGTCAAGCTTCCAGGAAAGCAAACCCTTCTGGTTACCCAGCCATTGCTGTAAAGCACCCGGATCCTTTGTTTTGTCCAGGGACAGCATGGGGCTTTCATGAGCCTCCTTCTGCAGGTTGGTCAGCAGCTCATAGCCCACCCGGACAGTGGGGCTGTCTGAAAACACAACACCTGTTTCCTGTTCCAGTGCCAGCAGCTCGTCATACAGCCTGTCGTATTCGATATTGAGCATGATCTCACGATCTTCCTGGTAATATGCTTTCGCTGCTTCGTTTAGCTTTTCCACCAATTGTTTCATGTGCTGAACTTTATCGCTCATACGGCACCTCCCGCATTCCTTTCGCCGTGGCAGGAAATCCGGAATACCCCTGCCGAACTCATTGCTTTATTAGTTTGTTACAGGGGGTGTCGGCAGTAGAAAAGATTCCCGTTGTTCGTCGGTAATAGTGTATGCTCCATGTTCTTTTTGCGCCCCAATCTTTTCAAGGATACGAATGGTACCATTTAAAATGCCTTCGGCCATGTTTTCGCGGAACTCATCGGACATTAATCGCTGATGGTCTTCCGGGCTTGTAATATAAGCTGTTTCCACCAGTACAGCGGGCATCTTGGAAAGCCTTGTGACCCCGAAATCTGACTTGACAACCCCGTTGTACTTGGTATCTGTAGCCGCATCAACCTCTTCACCCATGATTACGGCAATCTCTTTACTGGTAAAGTCCCCGTGATTCTTACCCTGATGGTAGATTTCGGTTCCATTGTATAAGGTAGCATTTTTCCCCTTAAATCCGTTCACATGAATGCTCACAAAGAAAGCAGCATCCGCTTCGTTGGCAATTTTGGGGCGTTCCCAGACATCTGCCTTCCAGTAGTCGTCCAGCGCTGTATCGGTCTCCCGGGTCATAACCACCTTGATGCCTTCCTGTTCCAGCCTTTCCTTTACGCGAAAAGCAATATCCAAAACAATATCTTTCTCATAAAACGCTTCTTCGTAGGGTGAAACCGTTCCTGGATCATAACCTCCATGCCCCGGATCGACAACAACCACCACTTGATTGACAGGCACTGGCGTGGGGGTTGGTGAAGGTGTAGGAGTTGGTGAAGGCGTAGGGGTTGGTGTGGGTGTGGGTGTGGGAGAAGGAGTAGGTGCTATGGCTGACATGACATCCTTCAGAGGCTGAAAATCCCCGCCAGAAACGATAAACAGCGTGATGATGCTAAGCACCAGCACACCCAGTGCCACAATTAGTCTGGGAATACGTTTCACTCGACCCCTCCTTCCGTCTACTTTATAGCTAAACTTATCTGAATTGCTGGTATATTTCTGAATATGGTTTTGTTTCAACTTCGCCTACCTCCAAGAAAGAACGATTTCCAGTTGCTCATTTGCTGCCGCCTATAGAGGCAGGGGTCTTAGGAGCATTTGATAAACAAATTTTTACTGGGTTTGACATGGACCCCCACTTAAATGTTCCGTTGTAATCATACTATAAAACAATTTTCAATTCAATGAGTGCCTGCATGAATTGTATACCAATGTGGCGGTTACTGTTCACACCCCCTTTTAATCAGCTCATATGTTACTACAAAGGTATATGTTTATCCTGAGCGTAGCGAAGGATCTTATCAGAAGTTATGCGAGATCCTTCACTTAGTTCAGGATGACAGACTGTGCTTGCTTAACTCTGAATAGTAACTGCTGGCGCGTAGTTCCACCTCAATGGTTTATTGCAAATACCGATCAATATCCTCAAAACCAATATTTTTATGCAATGCAAGGTTAATCCCATTGGCAATGACCTTTGAAACCCGTTCAATCACTTCGTCCATTTCTTTCGGGGTCACCACCAGGTTTCCGCCATAGGGCTCCAGAACCTCTTTGATCAGGTTGTATTTATCATTATCCTCCAGGTTCTTCAGCATCCGATAAAAATCCGTACCTTCTTCAGATTGTTTCAGCAAACTGTCAATCACCAGTTCTATGGTGTCGTTGGCCATGGTTGCAGCATCGACTACCGTTGGGACACCGATGGCAATCACGTCCACACCCAAGGTCCTTTTGGATAGCTCGGCCCTCTTGTTTCCAACGCCCGAGCCCGGGGAAATCCCCGTATCAGCAATCTGGATGGTCGTATTGATACGGTTCATCTTCCTGGAAGCCAACGCATCGATTGCGATGACCAGAGAAGGCTTCACCCTTTCCACAACCCCCCGGACAATATCGCTTGTTTCTATTCCCGTCAATCCCAGAACACCCGGTGAGATTGCGCAAACTGGCCTGACCCCGTCATCCACCTGTTCAGGCAGATATTCATGCAGATGCCTTGTAACCATCAGGTATGAAGATACCTTTGGTCCCAGTGCATCAGGTGTGATGTTCCAGTTCCCCAGCCCTACGATCAGCACTGTGTCCTTTTCACTGAGGTGAATGATGCGCTGAAGCTCGAAAGCAACAGCCCGGCAGGTATTCTCATACAAGTCCCTGTCATTTTCCTTCAGTTTGGGAATGTCCAGCGTTATATAGTTTCCTATTGGTTTTCCAATGCTTTTTTCTCCCTGCTCAGAGGTGATTTTTACCCGGGTAACATGAATATTTTCGTTTCCGTCCTCCTCAACCTCCACACCTTCGCCATAGGGAGAGGGTTTTGCAGTTCCCCTGCGCTTCATATCCTGTTGATTCTTCTCGTGTACCTCCAATGCAAGGTCTGTTCTGACCGATTTGAACTTATCCATCGTTATTTCCTCCCTGTTTTTTCTCATCGTTTATCGATTTGTCCTGTCAGTACTATTTTTTTCATTAGCATCAACGAACGTAGCTTTTTCATCTGTTTTCTTCATATTCTTTACCATTGGGGATAAAATAATGATAAATCCAAACAAAAATTTCTTGCCAAACAGTTTTCTTCATGCTATCATATTGTGTGTTGACTAAATATCGGGAGGTGAAAAAATGCCGAATATTAAATCCTCTATTAAAAGAGTAAATACCACACAGGCCAAAACTGAACAGAATAAAGCGAAACGTTCAGAGCTGAAAACTGTCGTTCGTCATTATAACGAAGCTGTTGCTGCAAACTCTGAAGATAAGCAGGAGCTTTTGAAGGTAGCTGTCAGTAAAGTAGACAAAGCTGCTTCCAGGAAGTTGATTCATAAAAATACAGCCTCCAGAAAAAAGTCACAGCTTATGAAAGCTCTGAATGCTACCAAGGCTGCACAATAATTTCCGAGGGCCACGGTGCTTTTCATATCTGTTCATCATCACGTTGATAAAAAGTACGTTTGCAAGCGTACTTTTATTATTTTCGCAAATTGATCGTAACCAGGGGGACAGGTACCTTGGTTCAATTTGACCAGGGTTCTGTCCCTCTGGTTTTGTGAATAAAAGGGGCGGGCTTTTGCCCACCCCTTTTACCAAAGACATTTGCTGATGCCAGCTGAACATCTTTCGTTCTGGTTCCATACTCCAATAAGATATATTTCACCCAATTTCTGGCAACGGCTTTGAAATAAATGCAGGAGCCTTTTCCGGTTAATTCATGTTCCTCATGTGAATATCTTCATATTCCACCCCGGCATGGCGGATAACAATGTCAGATATCTGGGCTGTCTGGCTTGGGGAGAGACTGTCGGCCTTTACAACCAAATCCACTGTTCCGGTGCTTCCGATGACAACCACCACATCTTCAATCCCTCTTTGCTTTATCAGGGACTCAATTGTTCCTTCCATGTCGGAACGTTTCATCAGGTCAAGATACTCCTCCTGTGCCTTTTCATTCACCGCGTCTGTCAGCTCTTTACTGGTCATCTCCTGCAGCTCTTCCTTTTGACGGCTGCGGATCGACTCCCTGTCCAGTCTGGCCTGTACAAAATAGTCGCCTGCATCGGCAATCACAGTCGTACCGTCTCCGGTGGGATTCCCGGATGTTTCTGCCACATCGTTCTTGTCAGTTTCTGCTGTCAAATCAACCAGTTCACCGTTCATGTTGTCCACATACACTGCTTCTCCCAGCCTTTCCTGCTGATCCTTTTGCGAGGAAACGCCCGTTCTGCCGTATGTATACTGAAGAACCCCCGCAACAATAATCACAGCCACCAAAGCGATTACAAGGATTTGTTTCTTATTCATCATTCTGACACCACCCCATCTATGATATTATTTTCGTTTTAAGACCTGGATCCGGTGCGCCGGCAGTCCCATCAGAACGCCAACGGCATTTGTAATATTCTGCCTGACCACACTGCTGTCAGCCCCGTCCGCGACAACGACCACACCCCTGATTTCCGGCCGGTACTTCTTCGTTACGACCGGAACGCGCTCCCCTGAATCACCATCCATGAAAACCAGTTCCTGCTCCCTGCGAATTTCATCCGTTTTATTCACGATTCCAGCTTCACTTTGTTCTTCCTGCAGACTGCTTTGTTCAACCTGATTAAACGCATGCACCACCTCTCCATCTGATACTCCGGTTATCATTACCTTCACATGGCCTGCCCCTTCAATTTCCGACAGGATTTGAACCAGCCGCTGTTCAAGATCCAGGATTTCATCTAATGGCTCCTTTGACGTAATGGCGACTGCCGGTTGTAGTTTGTCTTCTTTTGCGGTTGTATCATCATCACTAAAAAATGAACTTGCTACTATGATAATTATTACACCAAGGATCAGGATTATGACTAAATTTTCAATTCCTCGCTTCCCTTTTTTTGCTTCGGTCCATTTTTTCAACCACTCCGCTAATTTAAACATCTTAGTCCACCCTCCTGTCTGATCTGAATAGGTTAAATCGAATTCACTCTACCTGAATAATGATTTCATCTTTCTTCAACGCAAAAGCCTGCTGTAATTGACCATGAATTTCATCAAGAAGTTTCTGTGATGCTTCCATAGCACCTTCTTGTGTATCCTTCAGGGTTAATTTAATAAACAGCCTTCTGATCTGGCCGTATTTCTCGGAGTCTCTGTTCTCATTGATCAATGGATCCACCTCGACTTTCTGAATTTGCTCATAGCTTTGAAGCCTGTTTTGTATATCTGACAGAAGCATACTCCTGTAAAGTTCAAGGGTTTGTTTGCTTCTTTCATCCTGCAGGCTGACAGCGATGTTTTTCACCTGACTCGATAGCAGGAAGGTCTCGTCAGCCCAGCCTTCAAGGTACGGTTCCTTTCCGAACAGCTCCAAAACAGGGTTGATCATCACAAACATCAGGATGAAGCCTGCCAGCAGCTGCGTGAACTTTCGAAGCCTGCCTTCGGGCATCAGCAAGTCCAGAATGATCATCAGGATCACAACAGCGGCAATATTCACAACCCAGCTTTTAACAGCTTCCATAAAACCTCCAAAGCGCTGGTGCGGAGAGCTTATCGCTCCTTTTCTCTCATTCGGGGTATATCCGATGTGGATATTGCAAGTGGAATGAGACTGGCTTACTGCATCATGCCGCTGATTCCCCCTGCGCCAAGCAGGACGCCGATTGAAAGCAGGAACATGAATACTGCCGCTCCGACAACCCCCAGCATTGTTTTCATACAGTCAGATACATTGATCAGGCAATCAAACATTCTTTCCTCCGCCACAGGCTCGATAATGGCTGCCGCAAACCTGTACAGCAGAATGATGACAAATATCTTCAGGATCGGTACCAGGCAGGCGGCCAAAGTAACCACCATGGTTGCTGCACCGGCGGTGTTTTTGATGATCAACGCGCAGTTAATGATGGTATCGGTTGCATCGGCCATATATTTGCCGGCGACGGGTATAAGGGTATTCATCGCAACCTTGGCGGTTTTGGTGGCAGCGCCGTCGATGACGGCACCTGTTACCCCCTGTATCGCAACAAGAGATCCGTACAGCGTCAGAATCCCCGCAAGGCCCCAGCCCACGACCTGCTTCAGCAAGCCTGCCATACCTGAAATCTTAATTTTCGAAGAAAGTCCGTTTGCCAGATATAGTATTCCTGAAAGAAAAGATAAAGGAAGAAACACTGTCCGGAATATTTTAACAGTAGCCTGAATAACCACAAGTAGAACAGGCTGAAGAGCGCTGCCAGAAACAATGCTCCCGCTTGAGATCAGCAGCGCGAGCATGGCCGGTATGGCAAACCCGGTGATGCTGTCCACTGTGTCCAAAACCTCCTTCGCATATTGCAGGACGCTTTGAAAGCCAAGTGCCACCATGGTGACAATAGCGGCATAGCATGCGAAGTAGGCCAGTTCTCCCACAGTACTCTCCTTGAATGAGCCCTGAAGGTTTTTAATGAGTGCCGAAAGAAAGATGACGACAATGATCTTTAAAAGCAGAGTGAAGTTTACCTTGATCTCACCGAGGATAAAGTCAAGAACCTTCTGTGGGATGGTTTGAATCCCTTCACGGGCGTTCCCCGTAACCAGTTCCTCCATCAGCTGCTTCGGCGAGTAATAGGGAAACAGCTCTTTTGCATCATCGGACATGGACTTGTTCAGATCCTCCTGCAGCTTTTTCAGTTCTCTGCTTTCTAACTGGGGTTCCAGCAGATCATCGATGATGGAGGGTGTTTCTTCTGCATGGCACAGCACGGGTGTCATAACGAAAGCTATCAACAAAACAACAAAGAACAGTCGTTTTATTTTTATGAATTTTTTCAACCCCGTCTTATCGCCCATATTCACTCTCCATCTGTGGCAGATTGCATTTGTCTTTTAAGTGGTGCATAAATCGTCTTTCTGTGTCTATCTGGAACGAAAGAACCATCACCATCTTTTGTTCCTCTGTGTCTTCACAGCATTTCCAGGATGATCCCCATGACGGAGGTGATCACCGGGATGGCTGTGATGATGATCAGAATTTTTCCGGCAAGCTCTACCTTTGCTGCTATGGAGCCTTGTCCTGCATCACGGCAGCTTTCAGCGGCAAACTCTGCAATATAAGCCATTCCAATAATTTTAAGCAGCGTTGAAATGTAAACTCCGCTGATATTGGCCCTGTTCAGGTACATGCCGATCAGATCGATGATGCCTCTGATGCGTCCGGCAAGGGTTATCATGACAATCGCCCCGAAGATCAGCGAAATCTGTAAACCCATTTCGGGCTTGTACGCTTTGAGGATCAGGATCAGGATCGCCGCGGTAATCCCCAGTACACCAATTTGGATCAAATCCATCTCAAACGCTCCTATCGCGCAGACCTAAAAGTTGAACAGGGTTTTTACGGTTTCAAACAGATTCGCAATCTCTTTCACCACCATTAGAAGAACCACAACGAGGCCGGCCAGGGTTGTCATCATGGCCTGCTCCTCTCTTCCGGACTTTGTCAGAAGGGAATTCAAAACCGCTACCAGGATTCCAATCGCTGCAATTCGAAAGATTAAATCGATATCCATACTCATCCCCTCATATCAACACTAAAACCAAGGCCAACCCGCCCAAAGCTCCGAGGCTTTTATACAGCTTTTCCTTCTGCACTCTCTCTTCTTCGGCCTTCTTTTCCTGAACCGAGAACTTGTCCCGCATCATTTGAATAAAGGCACTTTGTCCGGCTTTATCGGTTTTGCCCAATACTTCACCAATAGAAAGCAGAAGCGCCCATTCTTCCGGATGTATCGGCCATTGGTCCCTAAACAGCCCCAGGCTTTTCTGCCAGGCTGCTTCGATGGTGATATCCTGTTCGTGGTGAAAGGCAGATACTTTTCTTGAGAACTTCGCCAATTCTCCAGGTTTATTGTCTGATAAGGACAGCAAAGCCCGTCCCAGCGGACGACCCATATAATGGATCTCATTGCCCAGTTCCATCAAAAAGCCCTGTATTTCCCGGATAAGCTCCAGCCTTTCAGTAAGCCTTCCTGAGAGCATATACCCCGCCATCGTTGAGCCCGTTAATATGAGCAGGCTTCCTGCCGCTTTGAGGATCCATAGCCAGGACATTTCCATCACCATCCATTATCTTGATTGTATATTGGTTCTTTTCGTTTTCTGTTAAAACCATAAACCGCTCGAAGGTATTCACCTCAAACAATTCCCGAAAACCCAGCCGGTTCTTCAGCTGTTTCACATCATAGCCGTGAGCGGTGGCAATAATGCGGATCCCTCCATTCATGACCGCAAGCACGGTAGACACATCCTGCGGGTTTCCCAGCTCATCAAGGGCAATAACATTGGGGCTCATCCCCCTTAAAAGCATCTCCATTCCCTCTTTTTTGGGGATACCATGAATAACGTCAGTACGCATCCCCAAATCGTTTTGCGCAATGCCCTTATAGCAGGCGGCAAGCTCACCGCGCTCATCAACCAGACCAATCTTCAACCCTGCAAAGGTTGGCAGAAACCCGTTGCTGAGAATCCGGACGATGTCCCGCAGCAGCGTTGTTTTTCCTGCCCCGGGGGGAGAAATGATTAACACATTATAGATATCCCGGCGTCCTTTGATCAAATGTTTTGCAACACTATCGCCACAGCCGGTGATCTCTCTGGCAATGCGCATATTAATGGAGGAGATGTCTTTGATATTGATTATTCTTTCATTTTCAATCACGGGCGTTCCAACCAGACCGATTCTATGACCACCCCGGACAGTAATAAACCCCTTATTGATATCTTCCTGAAAGGCATACCAGGAGTTTTCGCAGGTTTTATATATTATCTCTGTCAGTTCCTCTGCATTAACATGTAAAGCGCCGGAAGAACCCGGAAGTATCTGACCGGTTTCATATAAAAATCCATCATGTCCGCAGAGGGAAAGCATGACGGGTTTTCCTGCCCGCAAACGGATTTCCTCAAGTTCCGCCACAACCTGCCTGTCCAGCTTCTGCGCTGCTATCCTGAGTCTTGCGGGCAGATAGGCGAATACCTCTTGTTCAATACGATTTTGAAACAAATTCTTCGAATGCATGGTGCCTCCTGTTTTTTCTCTGTGGTAACAGCCAGCTGACCGTTCGAGAAAGCTTCGTACTTACAAAATACATTGAAGTTGATGACTGGCAACCAGCTTGTCTGCTTAATAATATAAACAATGTGTACACTATTTTTTCCGAACCGATTCCAGGGTTGCGGATATCCTGTCCCTGGTTTGATTTAATTCTATGCGTGTGTAAAGCAAATATGACTGGTTTACCCGGAAGAATTGAACCATCGGAAGCGAATTGAACACAAAAAGGACCCTACCCTGTAAAGTCCAGCCCTGTATTACAGGACTTTTTTCCCGTAAAAAGGTAAAATGAAAAAGCGAGAGGTTCACAAACCTCTCGCTGTCATTATTACAGTATGTCACATAATCAATCGTAAATCATTGAATTTCACAATAAGCTTCTGCAATGAAATCATTATATCGATTCATTTGAGTATGATTAAACCAAGCTTACAACTTTTTCTAAAGCAAGCCTTCAATTAGGCTGAAACATTTGGGCAATAAGCCGGAACAACCCTTGGGCTGCTATACTCTTTCCATGTATTCCCCGGTGCGTGTATCGATCCTGACAACATCGCCCTGGTTGACAAACAGAGGAACCTTAATTTGTGCACCGGTTTCAACAATTGCAGGCTTTGATGCACCTGTTGCCGTGTCACCCTTAAAGCCAGGCTCGGTTTCAACAATCTCAAGCTCGACAAAGGTAGGCGGTTCAATACCGATGACCTGCTCCTTGAAAAACAGGATCTTGCAGGTCATGTTTTCCTTCATGAACTCCATCGCATCTCCAAGGCTGGTGCCATTGATGGGGTTTTGCTCATAGGTCTCTTCGTCCATGAAATAGAACAGATCTCCGTCTTTATAAAGGTATTGCATATCTCTTTTGCTGATCTGGGCTTTTTCAAACTTGTCGGTAGGGTTGAACGAGCGTTCTATTGTCGCCCCTGTAATCGCATTTCTGATCTTCGTGCGAACAAAAGCAGCACCCTTTCCCGGCTTAACATGCTGGAATTCGATAACCTGAAAAACCTGCCCATCCATCTCAAAGGTAATTCCATTTCTAAACTCACCGGCTGTAACCATATTCTCATCCCTCTCAAAACCAAAAATTTATTTTCGTGCTGCAATTGCAAAGCAATTGCTTCTGTTGCTATAAACCTGTTGGAGGATATCGCTGTTGTTTAGGTATCTTTGGCAGGCAATTTGTTAATACATGCCTGAAATCTGCTTAATCCGTCCAATATTCTATGATAAATGATATACTGCGCTTTGGCAAGGATAAATTTGGCGAATTGGCTGGAAATGTTTCTGCGTTACAAAACCAACAGCTCTTTTGTTGATTTTGTCAGAATTTTTGCCCCGCTCTCACCCAGCACCACCATATCTTCTATCCGGACACCACCCACACCTTCAACATAAATCCCCGGCTCCACGGTGAAAACCATCCCTTTTTTGAGAACATCCTCACCCATGGGTGAAACCCTGGGCATTTCATGAATCTCAATGCCAACCCCGTGCCCAAGGCCGTGACCAAAGCATTTTTCATAGCCAGCGGCATAAATGATTTCCCTTGCTGCCCTGTCAAGCTGTTTACCCGTCATGTTTTCAGCCGCTTTTTCCAGAACTTCTGTTTGTGCCCGCAGGACAATATCATAGATCTCCTGCATCTGCTGTGAAGGGTTCCCCAGAAAAATAGTGCGGGTCATGTCGGAGCAATAGCCCATGTAAATTGCCCCAAAATCCATCACAACGGCGTCGCCTGCCGCAAACTGCCTCATGCCTGCAACGCCATGGGGCAGTGCCGATCGGGGCCCGGAGGCGATAATGGTTTCGAAGGAAACCGCCGAGGCGCCCAGCTTTTTCATTCTGTACTCAAGCTCGAGAGCGGCTTCACACTCCCGGATACCCGGCTTCAGGACGGGGAGAGTTTCCTGGAATGCCTTGTCTGCAATGTCGACAGCCTTTTCTATCAGCAGTATTTCAGCGGGTTCCTTGATCATCCGAACACAGTTCAGCGAATCCTGAACATCCTTCAGCGTTTTAACTTCCTTCAGGCTTTCCTGAAGCAGCTGATACATTGTAAAAGTAATATCCTGCCCCTCAATGCCCAGGCTTTCAACCCCATGACGGGTGCAGAGCATGTTCAGCGTGTCGTTTACGTTCTTCTCGTGCTCGATCACCTCGATGCCGGGAAAGGCCTGTTCACCCGCCTGGGTGGTATAACGGAAATCAACCACCAGATAAGCTCTTTCTCGTGTGACAAGGCATTTTGAGGTAGTGCCGGTAAATCCGGTATAATAAAAGGTATTGGGCCTGCTGCTGATGATAAGCCCGTCAAGCCCCTCTTTATCAAGGATATTTCTCAGTAAAACCAGTTTGCTTTGCATAATCCACCTTCACTTCCTTGCAAACCTGCAAACAAACAGCTTAAACGTTGTCGCGCTGTATTCCGATTCTTTCAATCCGACGTGGAGCGTTTTCAAGAAATTGCCGGGCAATAAAAATGTTCGGCAAAAGCTTCACAGGGTATGGAGGACATACAACGCGGCGAGATAGCTTTTAAAGCCAAACCCACTGATCTGCCCGATACATACGGGTGCGATCACCGAGTGGTTTCGGAACTCCTCCCTGCAATGAATGTTGGACATATGAACTTCGACCGTACGAACCCCTGCGGCCTTGATAGCATCCCTGATGGCATAGCTGTAGTGCGTGAAAGCACCCGGGTTCAAAATGATGGCGTCCGTCCCGTTTTCCATGGTCTGATGAATGACATCAATAATTTCACCTTCATGGTTGGACTGAAAAAATTCAAGTGTACAGTTCAATTGCAGCTTTTCAGCTTCCTTCCGGATACCCATTTCAAGATCGGCGAGGGTTTCGCCCCCATAAATCTCTGGCTCCCTCTTGCCCAAGAGGTTCATATTCGCACCATTGATGACCAGAACCTTCATGTTTATCCCTCCATCGTTGACGATATTATTACATCGTTTTATTCTGCGTAAAAACGAAGCGGTCACTCGAAAGGTGGTTAGTCAACACTTAAGACCGAGCTTATATCATATTTCCAGCCTTTACGCTAAAAACGCGAATGGACCGTTCAATGAGCGCTTGCGCGAATTGTGCGCCAAAACGCGTGCGCTGAAAGCGCCTTCAGATTTCTACTGCGCCTTGTTCTTTAAATATGCATCAATGGCAGTCGCTGCTTTTTTCCCGGCACCCATGGCAAGAATAACGGTAGCTGCGCCAGTGACGGCATCTCCTCCGGCATAAACCCCTATTTTACTGGTAGCGCCGGTTTGCTCGTCGGCAACAATGCCGCCCCATTTCTGCGTTTCAAGCCCGGATGTTGTTGACTTTATCAGAGGATTCGGGCTCTGACCGATGGCGATGATCACCGTTTCAACCTCGAGCACATGTTCGGATCCTTTTTTGGCTACCGGCCTTCTTCTGCCGGACGCATCGGGTTCACCAAGCTCCATTTCCACGCATTCCATCCCTTTTACCCAGCCGGTTTCGGTTCCAATGATTTGGGTGGGGTTTGTCAACAGCTTGAAGATGATCCCCTCTTCCCTTGCGTGATGAACCTCTTCCACCCTGGCGGGCATCTCAGCCTCTGACCTTCTGTAGACGATATAAACATTTTCAGCCCCAAGGCGTTTTGCGCTTCTGGCCGCATCCATGGCCACATTACCGCCGCCTACCACAGCGACATTTTTCCCTACCTTCACCGGTGTGTCTGTTTCGGGATAAAGATAAGCCTTCATCAGGTTAATGCGCGTTAAAAACTCGTTAGCCGAGTATACCCCGTTCAGGTTTTCACCGGGAATGTTCATGAAGCTTGGAAGCCCTGCCCCGCTGCCAATAAAGACTGCCTCAAAGCCCTCTTCGGCAAGCTCATCCACGGTAATCGACTTACCAATAACCATGTTGGTGACAATATCTACCCCAAGCTTGCGTACAGTGTCAATTTCACTTTGCACCAGCGACTTTGGCAGCCTGAATTCGGGGATGCCATACATCAAAACACCCCCCGGTGTGTGGAAGGCTTCGAAAATGGTAACATCATAACCCATTTTTGCCAGGTCCCCCGCACAGGTTAACCCTGCTGGTCCCGATCCGATCACTGCCACCTTTTTA
Organism: Thermoclostridium sp.; assembly: GCA_017995215.1. Lineage (GTDB taxonomy): Bacteria > Bacillota > Clostridia > DSM-8532 > DSM-8532 > JAAYJG01. Next base: position 23,278 of record JAGOJH010000017.1, on the reverse strand, counting down.
CCGTTTTTCTGAATTTCCTCCTGCAAGGACTGCCGGTTAGCCATATACCAATCGGCCGCAAACCGCTCTAACCGTCCAATAGCAACAGGTTCACCCTTTTTCCCGCGAACGCACAGCTGCTCACACTGGGATTCCTGTGGGCAAACCCTGCCGCAGATGGCCGGCAGGCTGTTGGTTTCCTTTATTTTCAAACAGGCTTCCTCAAATTTTCCTTCTGCTATAAGGCCAATAAATTCGGGAATCTTAACATTGACCGGGCAGCCACTCATGCATGGTTTCGTTTTACAGTCCAGACACCTTTTGGCTTCTTCTATGGCCATTTCTTCCGTATAGCCGTGGGTAACCTCTTTGAAATTCTTATTTCTGACCTGCGGATCCTGCTCGGGCATTATAACCTTCTTTAATGACATATTAGGCATTTCCCATCCCCCTCATCCTGCATTCATGTTCCTCGATGCTTTTTTTCTCTTCGGTTCTGTACATGGTCTGCCTTCTCATCGCTTCATCAAAGTCAACCTCATGGCCGTCAAAATCAGGGCCATCGACACAGGCAAACTTTGTTTTACCGCCAACAGTCACGCGACAGCCACCGCACATTCCTGTACCGTCTATCATCACGGGGTTCATACTGACCACTGTTTTAATACCATACTGCCGGGTCAGGTTCGATACTACCTTCATCATGATCAGCGGCCCGATCGCAATGACCAGATCGTATTGGTTGCCTTCTTCAATCAGTTTTTTCAGGCAGTCGGTGACAAAGCCCTTGTTCCCGTTGGAACCGTCATCAGTCATAATGAACAGCCTGGAGCTGACCTCATTCATTTCTTTTTCCAAAATGATGAGCTCTTTATTTCTAAACCCGGTAATAGTATCTACCGATGCGCCCAAAGCATGCAGCTTTTTCGCCTGCGGGTAGGCAATTGCAGTACCCAGACCGCCACCAATAACCGCAACCTTTTTCACATTGTCAAAGTGGGAGGCCGTTCCCAATGGGCCCACAAAATCCAGCAATGAATCGCCTTCATTCATGGTTCCAAGAAGCTTGGTGGTTTTCCCCACTTCCTGAAAGATGATGGTTACGGTTCCATTTTCGCGGTCATAATCGGCTATTGTTAACGGAACGCGTTCCCCGTTTTCATTGATTCTAAAAATGATAAACTGGCCGGGTTCAGCCTTCCGCGCTACAAATGGAGCCTTGATCACCATTTGTTTTACGTTTGGGCCTAATTCCTTTTTGCTTACTATCTGAAACATAGCTTGATTCAACTCCCTTAATATACTTTCCGAGCCGACACCCTGAATCAGCAAAGGTAAAATCATCCCAAAAAGTCGGTTCAGCTATCTATTACTGTACACAATTCTTTCTTCCATTTCAATATTGTTTTCATTGCATCAGCACAAAAATCATCCTGTTTAAGGAACTTTTCCCTTCGTTGCAGTGTTTTATGTGTGAAAAATGTTCTGAATACGCGGTATTCATTCGTGAGAGTTCCTGCAAATAAATCAATTTAATCAGAGTTTACCAAAATGGTATCCATCTCCAGATTTATTCTATTTTTTGAAGGATTCGTTTTCTATTCCTTCATATATAGCCAATTTATGATTCGTATAAGAAAGACTAATAACGGCTTTGTTTATTGTTTTGCAAGGTTTTAACGGTTTTTTACTTTTTATGGTTTAGAAATTCTTTAATTTGCCACTTGCATTTCGTGAATGATTTTGCTATAATCCAAACAGCAACAAAAGCGATAATGGAATCAGGCTTTCAGTTTTTCGCCAAAGCTTTTACCATCAGAAAATGTTTCCTGGCTTGCAGCCAGCTTGCTTTCTCATGAACATATTCCGGCGGAATGAACTGAAACATTTATTGGAGGTATATATGAAATATTTATCGAAAATCATGGAACAGGTGACCAAACGCAATCCGAACGAGCCGGAGTTCCATCAGGCAGTAAAAGAGGTTCTCGAATCTCTGGAGCCTGTTGCAGAAAAGAACTCGCATTGGGTTCAGGCAGGTATATTTGACAGAATTGTCGAACCTGAACGACAGATTATTTTCCGCGTGCCATGGGTGGATGACAACGGTAAAGTACAGGTGAACAGGGGCTTCCGGGTTCAGTTCAACAGCGCTATTGGCCCCTTCAAGGGCGGCATTCGGTTCCACCCCTCGGTTTACCTTGGTATTATAAAGTTTCTCGGCTTTGAGCAATGCTTTAAAAATTCTCTGACAGGCCTGCCCATGGGCGGAGGAAAAGGTGGAAGTGATTTCGACCCAAAAGGAAAATCCGATGGAGAAATCATGCGGTTCTGCCAGAGCTTCATGATGGAGCTGTCACGCCATATCGGTGAAAACACCGACGTGCCCGCTGGCGATATTGGTGTCGGCGGCCGTGAAATCGGTTACATGTATGGCATGTATCGCAAAATTAAAAACGACTTTACCGGTGTTCTGACCGGTAAGGGAATTACCTGGGGCGGAAGCCTGGGCAGGACTGAAGCAACAGGCTATGGCCTTTGCTACTTCATGGAAGAAGCCATGACCGCAATCAAGGGCAAATCCTTCAAAGGTTCCACTGTTGTCATTTCCGGATCGGGAAACGTGGCTATTTACGCAACCGAAAAGGCTGCGCAGCTGGGCGCTAAGGTTGTTGCATTAAGCGATTCCAACGGATACGTTTATGATCCGGATGGAATTGACCTCGAAACCATAAAGCGAATTAAGGAAGTGGAAAGAAAACGTATCAGCGAGTATGTGAAGGAACACCCCAATGCCATCTTTAACGAAGGCTACAGGGATATCTGGAAAATACCATGCGATATCGCCCTTCCATGTGCAACACAAAACGAGCTGGATGAGGCCGGTGCAAAAACGCTGGTTGCCAACGGGTGCTTTGCCGTAGGTGAAGGGGCCAATATGCCTTCCACCCCTGAGGCAATAGATGTTTTCTTGAAAGCCGGTGTGGTTTTTGGCCCTGCCAAGGCTGCAAATGCAGGAGGGGTTGCCACATCAGGCCTTGAAATGAGCCAAAACAGCATGCGTTACTCCTGGACTTTTGAAGAAGTTGATGCCAAGCTGAAAAGCATCATGGTTAATATTTACAGGAACGCGAGTACGGCTGCCAGGGAATACGGCATGGAAAACAACCTCGTTGCAGGCGCAAACATCGCTGGTTTTCTGAAAATTGCATTCGCTATGTATGCACAGGGTATTCTATAACAGGGAATAAGGGTATTTTGTTTTAGCAGTGTAATAACATTCGCAGAAAGCCCCTGCAGGCCTTAATAAACCTCAGGGGCTGTTTTTATGTTACGAAAATGAAACCGGGGTAGATATCCTCCAAACAGTCCCTCGAGAATACCTTATTCGGTTTAGTGAGAGATTTGAATTTATGTTTTGTCTGCCCGCTGTGCTTTTCAGTTCAGCTGGATCATAGTATAGGTTTTGCTGCAGCTGCTCTGAAAACAAATGAGGCTGCCTAGTTCCCACTGTTTTCAATTGCATCATAAATTCTTTTTGACAACTGTGCAATCACATCTGCTGCTGCATCCTGTGCGACTCCGTCGCTCATGACAGCCAGGACATACGGCTCTGATGCAAATACAATCCCGACATCATTACAGACGCCGGGAGAACTCCCGATTTTATGGGGTACCTTTACATCTGCCGGGAGAAGCCTGTTGATTCTGTCATTCCATTCAGTATTCTGCAGATCCCCCATCAGCAAACCAGCTAAATCCGGTGTTTGCTGATAACAACGATAAAGCTCCTCGGCATAAAGGGCAAGATCGTAGGGACAGCTGCTGTGCCCGCGCTCATATTGTATCGTGCCGCCCAGATCCTGCATGTACTTTCTGATGTTTTCCACCCCCAGCAACCGAATAATCATGTTAATTCCACAGTTATCGCTGAAAACAATGGAAAGCCTTGCGGTTTCCCGCACAGTATATTCGGTGCCAAAAGGCAATGATTGAATAACACCCGTACCCGCTTCAAAATCTTCCTGAAGGTAAGTCAGCTTGCTGTCCAGGTTAATCTCTCCGTCAGCCACCCTGCGGTATAATAGCAGGTTCATCGGAAGCTTGGTGGTACTCGCGGCGGTAAATGGTTCCTTTTCACAAACACCAAAGCTTTGGCCGCTTATCAGGTTTTTAAAGTACAACCCATACCTTCCGTTGTGTTCGGAAATAAACTGCACAAGTTTTGATTTTAGAGTTTCCAGATCGACCGGTTTTATTTTCTGTAAAGGTGCATCGGTTTCTGTTGTACCCTGGGCTTGTTGTTCAGGAATCTTTATTTCTTCAGGCACGTGGGTTCGTTGTTCGGGAATTTCTGCTTCCTCAGGCACATGGCCCTGTTGCTCGGGAATTTCTGCTTCTTCAGGCACGTGTGCTTGTTGGCCTGTAACAACATTTTCTTCAGAGGGATTTACAAAGGAACCTGTCCCTCCTGTAACAGAAGGATTTGCCAGTGAACCTGCGCCCCCGCTCCTTGTAAAAGCCACAGCTATACACACAGCGATTACAAGGATGACCATGGCATATAAAAAGCCCGAGGATTTTTTGTCGCTTGTTCCTTTGTTCATTATCATTGGTACATTTATCGGTATATTTTAAAGCGACGTACGGCCCCTGGCTGCTGGTTCATTGACGAATAAATCATAACTGCTTTGCCTGAATAAGTCCAGTGCCGAAAAATCAGTCACGGAAGCAGCTTATCCCGGAATCGTTTAAAATGCGCCGACCCTTCCACCTTTATTTAACATTTATATATTATTTATTATATTTTAACCGATATTTAATACAGTTAATTATTTTCTGTTATTTCCGGAGGTGCTTATGATTCATTTTGTTATCTGCGAGGACAACCCGCATACGGGGGCTATCATCAAAGGTTTTATCAGTGAATATACCGCCTTGAAAAAAGTGGACTGCCGCATATTCCTTTATCAGAATCATTTCGAAAGGGTGATTGAGTTTGCACAGGCCAACACCGGACATACCAATGTATTTCTTCTGGACATCATCCTGAACCAGGAAAACCTCTCCGGCTTTACCCTGGCAAGACAAATTCGCAAAAAAGACGTTATGGCCTACCTCATCTTTGTTTCCTCACATCCTGAATTCAGTCTGAAAATATTGCAATACAAATTAAGAGCCCTGGATTACATCTATAAACACGATGAAAGTTTTCAGAAAAGAATTTTCGAATGCATTGACGTTATCCTGGATGAAACCACACGAATGGATGATGAGGACAGTACACAGCTAATCACGCTGAAGGGAGCGAACAGCATTCATTCCGTGCGGCTGAATGACATCATGTATATTGAAACCAGGCCAGGCTCAAGGCTGCTTCATTGCACGCTGAAGGATGGAGATGTACTGGCCTTCCATGATACCTTGAAAAATGTGATAAAAAACCTGGACAATCACTTTATTCACTGTCATCGATCCTACATCGTAAATATTCGTCAGATCCGCAAGCTTGAAAATGAGAAACAGTATTATTCTGTTACCATGAATGACGGGAAGGTTTGCGGTATTTCAAAACCAAACTGGAAAGAGCTGATTAACCGTGTTAAAGTGTGAATGGCGTATGCCTGTGCTAAAGGTAGTACTTGAAAACGTAAAAATGTTTGTCACAGACAACACCGGTGGGTCTATCAACAAAGGTCTGCTGCTATCCCTGTGCTCTCTTGCAGGCCTGCTGTTCCTGACGGTATCTCTGGTAAGCCTTTATATTGCGCTGAATAAGCACAAAAAACTATACGAGCTGCAAAACAAGCAATATGAACAGCTGATCGAGTATATTGGAATTATTGAGAACCTCTATGAAAACATCCGGAGCCAAAAGCATGACTTCATGAATATTCTGTTTTCAATCAAGGGTTACGTAGAAGGCAAACAATGGGGAGAATTTGACAGCCTTTACCATTCAATCCTGAAGGAATATGATGAATCCATGACCAAAGACTTCCTAATCCCCTTGAAGCGCATTCAAGACCATGGTCTGAAGGGTATTCTGGGGTATAAACTAAACCATGCAGTATCCATGGGGATCAAGGTACAGTTGTATGTTTTTACTCCCATGGAATTTCAGCAGATTGCTCCCCTTGATTTGTGCAGGGTTATTGGTATATTAACCGATAACGCAATTGAAGCTGCCACTGAATCACAGGAAAAGGAACTGCATATCGTCATGGAATGTGACAATGCCTATGCCTCTGTTATTATTTCAAACACCTATGGTGAGAAACCTGATATAAGCAAGCTGGACAAGTGGGGGTATTCTACAAAAGGAACCCACAGAGGTTTAGGATTGTATAATGTTAACCAGGTCCTGTCTCATTATCCCTCCATAACATTAAAGACAACACTGGAAAACAGTTTGTTTTTTCAGGAGTTGACTATTAACCGGTAGGGTAATTGGCTTATTCAATGAGCGCTTGCGCGAATTGTGCGCCAAAACGCGGGCGCTGAAAGCGCCTTCAGGGGGAGTGTTCCTCGGCTGAAGCCTGCTGTACACTCCCGACTTGCGCGTTTTGTATGCAACTAGTTCATAACTGTCTCTGACAGTTATGAACGGTCTTAGGAGCATTTGATAAAAAGAGAAGCATGTAGTCTTAAAACTGATACTTTTTAACATCAATCCAATGGAATTATGCTATAATGTAAAGGATTTTACTACATAAAACCCAATACGCAATCACCTTCGTTACATTTTACATCAGGGGGACGTTTCATGGTTTCACTTTTATTGATCATTATCTATCTTGCCTTTATCGGTTTGGGGCTGCCGGATTCTTTGCTTGGCTCGGCATGGCCGGTTATGTATGAACAGCTTGATGTTCCCATTTCTTATGCCGGAATTGTAACTATGATCATTGCTGGCGGGACAATTGTTTCCAGCCTAATGTCCGACAAGCTGACAAGAAAGCTGGGGGCAGGGCTTGTAACTTCAATCAGCGTGTTGATGACTGCAGCTGCGCTGTTCGGTTTCTCCTTCTCCAATTCCTTCATTCTGCTTTGCCTGTGGGCTGTGCCCTATGGGCTTGGGGCCGGTGCAATCGATGCTGCTTTAAATAATTACGTTGCTTTGCATTATGCCTCCCGGCATATGAGCTGGTTACACAGCTTTTGGGGGGTTGGGACAACGATCAGTCCATATATCATGGGTTATTGCCTGTCGGGTGGTTATGGATGGAATAGAGGTTACAGTTCAGTCGGACTTATACAAATTGGATTAACCATCATTCTTTTTATCAGTCTGCCGTTATGGAAAAAACGAAGCCCCGCTCAGGCTGGTTCTGAAGGGGCGAATGTTGCTTTAAGCCTTCGAGAAGCTATAAAAATAAAGGGGGTTAAGCTTGTTCTGTTTACCTTTTTCAGCTACTGCGCGCTTGAATCTACTGCAGGCCTGTGGGCAAGCAGTTATCTATTTGGTTTTAGAGGAGTCGATTCTGAAACCGCCGCAAGGTTTGCATCTCTGTTCTATTTAGGAATAACCTTCGGGCGGTTTGCCAGCGGATTTATCGCAGATAAAATCGGAGATAAGCAGCTTATCCGGTATGGGTTGGCTATTATCATTTGCGGGGTGGTTTTGGTTGGCATTCCAGTTGCAAGCGGAATGACAGCTTTAATCGGGCTTGTTGTGATCGGCCTGGGCTGCGCTCCTGTATATCCATCCATCATACATTCAACGCCGACAAACTTTGGTGCAAAAAACTCACAGGCGATTATTGGTATACAAATGGCAAGTGCTTATACCGGTACCACCTTCATGCCGCCTCTGTTTGGCCTTATTGCTGATTATGTGAGCATAGGCCTGTACCCGGTATTTTTAATTTTCTTTGCATTTCTGATGCTGATGATGTCTGAACAGTTGAATAAAACGATTGCGTCAGAAAAAGCAAAGGGTTAATACCTGTTTTGAAAGCTACTCATGCTTGCTCCTTAAAACAGGACAGGAGAATCTTCTGAAATTTTAAGATACGACAGGGAAAAGTGTAGTACTGAAAGAAATCACAGACGGAACGGTTCTTTATCGAGAAAAACAAGGCAGGGGAAGGTTCCATGTCCTGAAAGACACCACACGGAACCTTCCCCTGCTTTTTGACTTTGGTTTCAATACCACAATTTACGGAAGCTCTATCACTTTGTTCTCGACGGATTGCCGATATAGCACGAAGCGATTACCGATAACCTGAACGATCTCGGCCTTAAGCGACTGTGCCAGCTGTTCGCAGGCTTCTCTGGCCTCAACTGTGGAGTTCTTTAAGACATTGCCCTTCACAAGCTCCCGCGCTTCCAGTGCGTCATCCAACTGCTTGATGATATTACCGGATATTCCATCCTTCCCAACCTGCAGGATGGTGGGGATTGTATTGGCGATGCTTCTTAAATAGCTGCGTTGTTTTCCAGTAAGCATATTTATTGAATCCTTTCCGCGTGCTCCCGGGCACGATTACAAACTGCCCTTATGGCAGTTCCAATGGCATGCTTCCATTAAGCCAGGTGTCTCTGAGTACTGACAAACTGCCATTATGGTATATATTCAAACTCGGTGTCTTCTCCGACCCTCACCGTGTCACCTTCATGAACACCTTTTTCCTCAAGGGCCCGGATGACACCCTTCTGACGAAGCGCTCGCTGGAAATACTGCAGAGATTCACGGTCTTCAAAGTTTACTCCGCGCAGAATTCCACGAATCCAGGGGCCATCAACGACATAAACCTCGTCTATCACTTCCACCGTAAAAGGCTCTTCCGTTTCAGCCTTATACAGCATTTCTTTCGGGGCGGGTTCATACACAATGGGTTCGGGCAATGTTTTTACCTGCTCATAAACATAGTTCACCATTTCCTGAACCCCGGTTCCGGTAGCTGCACTGATGGGAAATACCTTGTATCCATGCTGCTCCATGGATGCTGTAAAGCCCTTGAGGATATCCTGGTTGGCAAGCACATCCACCTTGTTTGCAGCGATTATCTGAGGGCGTTTCGCCAATTCCGGGTTGTATTTCTCCAACTCATTGTTGATGGTATGAAAATCTTCAACAGGATCCCGTCCATCCAGGCTTGCGATATCGATCACATGCACCAGAATTCTGGTGCGTTCCACATGGCGTAAAAAATCATGCCCCAGACCAACACCTTCGTGAGCACCTTCTATCAGCCCCGGGATGTCGGCAATAACGAAGCTTTCTCCCTCGCCCATCGAAACAACCCCAAGGTTGGGAGAGAGAGTGGTAAAGTGATAATTTGCAATTTTCGGCGTAGCTGATGATACTGCAGCAAGCAGTGTGGACTTTCCAACATTCGGGTAGCCCACCAGGCCCACATCGGCAAGCAGCTTCAACTCAAGAATGATCCATCTTTCTTCTCCGGGTGTTCCGTTCTTTGCAAAATTGGGGATCTGCCGGGTTGGGGTTGCAAAATGGACATTCCCCTTGCCGCCCTTGCCGCCTTTAGCGATGATTTCGGTTTGACCATCCTTCGTGATATCGGCCAGAATCAACCCTGTTTCCTTATCCCTCACAAGGGTTCCACAGGGAACCTTAATCACCAGATCCGAACCCTTTTTCCCGAAACATTTTTTTTGACCGCCATCTTCACCGCGTTCGCTCTTATAGCTTCTGCGGTACCTGAAATCGGCCAGGGTTCGCAGATGCTTGTCGGCCTGAAAGATCAGGTTTCCGCCGTCTCCGCCGTCTCCACCATCGGGACCGCCCGCCGCCACATATTTTTCACGATGGAAGGAAACCCTGCCGTTTCCACCGTCGCCAGCCTTTACATATATCTCAGCCAGATCTATAAACATTTTTTTGCCCTCCAAGGCCCTTAACCAGCCTGAACGGAATTGCCCAACTGCCATACCCGTAATTGCGCAATTACCTCATTGTTATAACGATTCTACCCGATTACAGGCTTTTTAATCAGACAAAAAGGGGACGAACCTCTTCGTCCCCCATAAGCATTTACCTTTTAACCGTTGATGATGCTGACTTTCTTTTTGTCTTTGCCCATTCTTTCGAATTTAACGGTTCCATCTGCTGTAGCAAATAATGTATCATCTGAGCCGATCCCAACATTGGTACCGGGATGGATTTTGGTTCCTCTTTGTCTGACGAGTATATTTCCGGCTTTTACGAACTGACCGTCGGCCCTCTTCGTACCCAGCCTTTTGGACTGGCTGTCACGGCCGTTCTTTGTGCTGCCCACACCTTTTTTATGTGCAAACAACTGCAAATTTACCTTTACCATTTGGTCTACACCTCCTCGTACCGAACTCGGACATATTTATGATAATCCGCTTCAATTTGTCTTAACCCAATGTCCATGGTCTTTAATATGGTCTGTGTGGTTGTTTGTTGTTCACAGGTGAGATTGTCAGGGATAAAGCATTTGATATAACCATCTTTCTGTTGAAAGCTTTTGAACCCGGCCAGCTCATCCATTCCCCCCAATGCTGTGAAAACAATGGCGGATACTGCGGAGCAAACAATATCGCTCCCGGCTTTGCTGTGTTCAGCGTGGCCCTTAATTTGAAACCCCTGGATAACACCCTGAGTGCTTTTGTAAACAACAGCGTCAATCATTATGCGTTAATTTTTTCAATCTGAACCTTTGTGTACGGCTGTCTGTGGCCTTGCTTTTTCCTGTAGCCCTTTTTCGACTTGTACTTGAAGACGATGATCTTCTTATCCTTGCCATGGCCAAGAACCTTTGCATTTACAGAAGCACCCTTCACTTCGGGTGAACCTGCTGTAAACTGTTCTTCTGTGGAAACAGCAAGTACTTTGTCAAAAACAACAGCTGCGCCTTCTTCGGCTGAAAGCTTTTCAATGAAAACAACGTCGCCTTCCTGAACCCTGTATTGCTTTCCTCCGGTTTCAATAATTGCGTACATAACGTGCACCTCCTCCATCCTATCTCGCCACGAAAGGGAGCGGTTTCCCGGCTTTTTTTGCCCTCTCACATGCGGTCGCCGTTATATTCTAGCACAACGTATAATGCTGTGTCAACTTGCGAAAAAAGAATTTTTGCTGCGAACCATGCGAAGTTACTGTTTACGGGTGTATGTTTTATCCTGAGCGCAGTGATGTCATCCTGAAGAGTAACACGCGAATGTGATACATGGGGACGGGTACTTTCGTTTCATACATCACCTGTCAGAATACTTCTCTCCCACCATCTCCAATTTCCGATACATAAAAACTGGCGGGATAGCCGATTCTGCTTTCATAAGCCGCACCAACCATAGTGATGAAAGCTTGAACCTGTTCTTCACGAACCAGGCTGACTGTACAGCCTCCGAAGCCTGCACCGGTCATCCTGGCTCCAAGCACTCCATCTATCCTTCTTGCTTCTTCAACAAGCGTATCCAGTTCAATACCGGTAACCTCATACAGGTCCCGCAACGAATCGTGCGAAGCATTCATCAGCTTCCCGAATTCGTTAAGCCGACCTTCCTTTAATGCTTTTACCGACTGAAGCACTCTATCGTTTTCATATACCACGTGTTCCACACGTTTTCGGATGGTTTCATCAGGGATTAGCCCGTTGTGTTTTGCGAATTCCTCCGCACAGACCTCTCGCAGACAGGTTGCGTCGGGTAATGCCTGTTTAAGATAAGCAAGCCCTTTTTCACATTCGCTTCTTCTTTCGTTATATTTACCTTCGCCCAGGCTCCTCTTTTTATTTGTATTCGACAGTACGAGCCTGTACCCTTCCATTTTAAGCGGAATCATTTCCCAGACCAAATCGCGGCAATCCAGAAATAGAGCCATATCCTTTTTTCCCATGGCCGATGAAAACTGATCCATGATGCCGCATTTCACACCAATATAGTTATGCTCGGCAATTTGTGCAATTTTAGCCATCTGAACCATGTCAATTTCACGTTCGCTGTGATATGCCGTGTTTCCCAAAGAAACAAGGGCGATGGCGGTGGCAATCTCAATCGCTGCCGAGGAAGAAAGGCCGCTTCCAAGAGGAACCTTGTCATCATACAACAGGTCGCAGCCACACAGCCGGTAACCTGCCTTTTGCAGTTCATCCGCCACGCCAAGCTGATAGCTTCCCCATTTCAGGCCTTTGTACTGCTCCAGTTCATCCAGATTTGCATGAACCATCTGCTTCAGATCGGTAGCGATCAGATTGATTTGCCGATCCTTACGGGGCCGAGCCAGTACGGTTGTCGCCATAGTCAGCGCAGCAGGAAACACGAAACCACCATTATAATCGGTATGCTCCCCGATCAGGTTCACCCTGCCCGGAGCGGTAAACACCCGGATGCCGCTGCCGTCACCTCCAAAATAATGGAGAAATGTTTCTTTTAAAATGTGCATAGCCTTAACCTCCCAAATCCATCTGATTCACTTATTCACAAACCTCTGATATGCTTCCTTCAGTTCCTCTGCTTTTTCTTCGGGTGAGGTAGGATTGCAGTGAGCCCATGCGCCAGTTTCACTGGAGGCATTGAACTTCTGCTTTTCACTGGAACGCATCGGCGGAAAAAACTCAATATGAAAATGGTAATCCTCATAATTTTCCGCCGTGTTTACCGGGTTTTGGTGCATGCACATCATATAGGGAAAGGTTGTATTAAACAATGCATCCATCATTCCTGCCGTTTCCCGGATTGCCTTTGCGAGGTTTCTTTTTTCCCCGGGGCCCATTTGTGTGAGGTTTTGTTTGTGGTTTTTGGAAACGATGTATACACCATAAGGGTATTCCACAAAGAATGGCAGCACCGTGATGAAATCATCGTTCTCAAAGATGATTCTTTTGCCAAAGCTTATCTCTTCCTTTAAAAACCTGCACATCAGGCACTCGCCGTTCTTTTCAGAATGCTCGCGGAAGGCTTCCAGCTCCAGCTGAATTTTCTTTGGGATAAAGGGATATCCGTAGATCTGCCCGTGTGGATGGGGCATGGTGACCCCCACCACTTCTCCACGGTTTTCAAAGATAAAAACATACTTTATTTTTTCATCGGCGGACAGCACCGCAAAGCGCTCGGTCCACAAGTCCACCAGCTTTGCCACATGCTCCTCCGAAAGCTCGGGCAGGGTTGCGGTGTGTTTCGCAGAGTACAAAATCACCTCACAGCGGCCGTATGAAGGTGCTGTTTTGAAAAAATCATTACCTGCAGGATCCGGTTGTGGGGGCTGGTTTGAAAGGGCTGGAAAGTCGTTGTCATATTTTATCACGTCATAGTCCGGAACGTTTCCGGAGGCAGGACAGAAGGGGCACCAGTCCTTTGGCATCTGGGGTCTGTTTTGTCTGTGGGAGGCAATCATCACCCAATCTTTGATAAATGGGTGCCACCGCAGTTCAGCCATAATAAAAACCTCCTTTTACAGGTAAGGGGACACACCCGGGGGGAGACCGTTCGGCAAAGCCGATCCGGCCCCGGTATGGAGTAATGTTATCTTCATTGTAGGGTTGCTTGTGGGTTATGTAAATGGTACAATGTTTTTGCAATATGGCTTTATGTTGTCCGGGAGAAAAGCATGCTTGAAAAATACTATTTCAGTCCGTCTGATCCATCCGACCTGAACGTATACCGCTGCGGTATCGAAACCTGCAAGCCAGGATATACCTGGGGCCCTGGGATTCGGGATCATTTCATTGTACATTGCGTGCTGGAAGGTAGTGGAACCTTCACTGACGGTTCCTCCGAGTGGAAACTGAAACAGGGGGACGGCTTTGTTGTTTTTCCCGATAAGCTTGTAACCTATACTGCCGACAAGGATGAACCGTGGACATACAGCTGGGTGGGTTTTCATGGACTGAAAGCCGAAACTTTTTTAACCAAGGCGGGTTTATGCCGCGAAACACCTGTCTTTTTTCATCGCACAGATAAAAGACTTGTTACCTGCCTTGAAAATATGATCTCAGACGCCCGGCTGGATACTCCATCCGAGTTGATGCTGCTTGGCCACCTTTATATCTTTTTGTCGCTTCTGATCGGTAATAATCGCAGCGCAACCCCTTCGATATCAAAAACAGGGAACAGCGAAAAGCACTGTAAAAGAGCTATTGAATTCATCTCCAGAAACTATTCCAACAATATTTCGATTCAGGATATCGCATCCGATATGAACCTGAATCGAAGCTACTTATACACTATTTTTATGAAAACCCTGAACATGTCCCCACAGGATTTTTTAATTCATTATCGTCTTGAACGGGCTATTGAGCTGATGGGAAACTCCGAGCTTAACAACGGGGACATCTCCCGCTCGGTGGGATATGAGGATCCCCTGCAGTTTTCCAGAATTTTTAAAAAGAAAAAAGGGGTTTCCCCCAGTGCTTTCCGGCAAAATTCAGTCGGTGGATAAAATGAAGTTTATTGGCATCAGCTGGCTTGGAATTTATGGGTTCTCATTGTGAAGGATGCTTACAACAATAAATTCTGCAGGCTTTGTGGTTGCGACTCCAAAAATTAAGATCCTTTTCTCCTGTTCCAGATCATTTACCGTCATCGTCGTGCGATCCATTTTCACGAAATAGGCTTGCTCTGGTTTGGTTCCCATTAATGCGCCATTTCGCCATTCACTGTTCAAGAAGTTCTCGACACTTTGAACTGTTCTTGCCCAGAGCTGCTCGTTATTTGGCTCATATATGGTCCATTCAGTACCTTCCCGGATGGATTGGTTGAGATACAGGACATATCGTTTCACATTCACATATTTATATTCTTCATCGGACGAGCAGGTTCTGGCTCCCCATACCAAAGTTCCTCTTCCCGGGAAAAATCGGATGGCGTTAATTCCATCAGGATTCAAGTCTTCCTGTTCATTCTCTGTTACCGTGTATTTCAAGCCAATAATACCGCTTACCGGAATATTCGCCGGGGCTTTATGAACCCCCCTCGTTTTGTCATTCGCACCGTAAATACCAGCAATAGCACCAGAGGGAGGAATATAACGGGTTTCGCCTTTTTCAGTATCCTGGGTCTGAAGCCAGGGATGGTAGAATGCTGCATAAGAAGAATCGAAATGCTCACGATGTTCATGCAGATCGCTGACATCCTCAATCGTATCCGGCATGTCCAATATTGCGAACCTGTCTTTCATGGCTTCGCAGTGGTCAATGAACCCTTGTTGAATATCCACGTTAAAAACCCCCGGAATCGCCACAATGCGAACATCCTTCAATTGCTCAAGCGCCGAGAGCCCTGTATCTAAAAAATCATCGGAAACAATATGATTGATATCAACGGGTGTGATACTGATAATATAACAACGGGTGCCACCATTTTCAAAAAAGCTTTTCACCGCATGGGGAAGAACCCCATATTGACCCATGCTTTCTGGCAGGAAACCCCCGTAATACTGTTGGTATTCTAAAAAGCCATTGAGCAATGGCGGTTCATTCCCTGCAGGTTTGGTTTCTGTAATGCCGACAAAGGCTGTTATGTCTGTTAAAACACCTTGAATGGGCTGAATTGATTGGATTTCTTCAACATAAACACCTGGGACTGTATAGGACGAATCTTCCGGGATACTGATTGTGCTTTCGGATGAAGTTTTTGGTTCGGTTAACCCTTCAACCAAACTACCGGGCTGGGTTTCTTCTTTTCCTGCTTCGACGGGCTCTGTTGTTTTATCGGTTTCCCTTCCAAACACAGTTGGAAGCGAGGGTTCCGGATCGTCTTCAGGAAAGAATGCTGGTGTCGGCGATGCTTTAAAAAATACGTTCTTGTTTTGTTGTTCTGATTTTGAGACTTCAGCAGTTCTCTGCTTCCCCAACCACCCTGTGAGGCTATCTGGATTGAATACGGAATCTTTCATATTCAAGAAAATAAACGCCGTCAATGCAATCATGATAATAAGAACTGCAATTCCATATGTTTTCAAAGCTTTAGCCCATTTCTTCATAGGATACCAGCCCCCGTTTTCGTTAGGATATGAACCATTCCATAATATCATGAACCCGTAAACGGTTAATCAACAAGCAATCACTAAATACCAAACAGCAAATCACCATAGGTTGGTATAGGCCAATATTTTGCATCCACCAGCATTTCCAGCTGATCGATATCCTCGCGCAAGCTTTTCATCATGGGAATAACCTTGTCTCTGTAACCGGTTCCCTGCAGGGTGACATCGTGAATGGCGGCGGTATCGGCAACAGCCTTTTCCAGGTTCTTAACTTTCTCATGAGCTGATGCAGCCCGTGTGGCGATTTCTGTAAGCAACTCCTCCTGGGCATCAAGCGCCTGGTGTACACCGGTTGCCTTCATCTGATTGTAGGTATGGGAGAGATCTCCCAGGTAGCGCATGACTACCGGTAAAATATCCCGTTTGGTCATTTCCACTGCAGTCAGGGCTTCAATATTGATGGTCTTATTATAATTCTCCATGAGGATTTCAAAGCGGGAAAGGCTTTCCTTTTCTGAAAGCACGCCCAGCCTGGAAAACATCTCGATATTTTTCTCATGCAACAGGGTTTTCTTTGCATCGACGAAATTGGTGATATTGGGTAAACCCCTTCTTTCAGCTTCTTTCACCCAATCCTCGGAATAGTTGTCCCCATTGAAAATAATCCGTTTATGCTTTTTAATGAGCTCTGCCGTAATCTTCTTTGCTTCGCATAGCTTGTCTTCTGCAGCCTCCAACCTGTCGGCAACTTCAGAAAGGATATCGGCCACCGCAGAATTCAGCACAAAGTTCGGGCCGGCAATAGAGGCTGAAGATCCCACCATTCTGAACTCAAACTTGTTCCCGGTGAAGGCAAAGGGAGATGTCCTGTTTCTATCGGTAATATCCTTTGTAAAAGAAGGCAGTGCCAGTGCACCCAGTTCCATTTGGGAGGAGCAGATGGAATTTGTGGCTTCGCCTGACCTGTCTATCTGCTCAAAGATATCGGTAAGTTGATCCCCAAGGAAAACTGAAATAATCGCCGGAGGAGCTTCATGAGCGCCAAGGCGGTAATCATTCCCTGAATTGGCCGCGGAGCTTCGAAGGACTTCGGTGTACACATCCACTGCCCTGAGTACCACTGCGACCATCAGCAAAAACAAAGTGTTCTGATGCGGTTCGGGGCCTGGATTCAACAGGTTCACACCCTCATCGGTTCCGATGGACCAGTTGTTGTGCTTGCCGGAGCCATTTACGCCAGCAAAGGGCTTTTCATGCAGCAGGCAAGCCAGGCCATGCCACGCGGCAACCTTTTTCATGGTTTCCATCATCAGCTGGTTCTGATCGGTTGCAACATTGGTGGTATTATAAATAGGCGCGATTTCATGCTGCGCCGGGGCAGTCTCATTGTGTCGGGTTTTCCCGGGGATACCAAGCTTCCACAGTTCGACGTCCAAATCCTGCATGAATGCAAGCACTCTGGCTTTAATGGATGCGTAGTACTGGTCTCCCATTTCCTGCCCTTTGGGCGGTTTCGCACCAAAAAGCGTTCTTCCTGTGTAAATGAGGTCCTTCCTTTTCATGAACATTTCCTTGTCAACAAGAAAATATTCCTGCTCCGCGCCTACATAAGAAATGACCTTCTTAACGGTTTTATTGCCCAGTGCCCTCAGAACTCGCACACCCTGATGGCTTAAAGCATCCATCGACCGCAGCAGGGGGGTTTTCTTGTCCAGCGCTTCTCCGCTGTATGAACAGAAAGCAGTGGGAATATAAAGGGTCTTGTCTTTTACAAAGGCAGGCGAAGTGCAATCCCACGCAGTATAGCCTCTGGCCTCAAAGGTTGCCCGGATTCCTCCGTGTGGAAAAGAAGATGCGTCGGATTCCCCCTTAATCAGTTCCTTCCCTGAGAACTCCATGATAATGCTGCCGTTGTCTGTGGTGGAAATGAAAGAATCATGCTTTTCGGCTGTGGCCCCCGTCATGGGCTGAAACCAGTGACAGTAATGGGTAGTCCCTAAATCCAGGGCCCATTCCTTCATTGCGCTGGCCAACACCTCGGCCAGGTTGGGATCAAGGGTTAAATTATTGTCTATAATATTCTTTAATGCCTTATATGTGGCCGTCGGCAGCTTTTCGCGCATCACTGCGTCGCTGAAAACCTGTGAGCCGAAAATTTTACTTAGTTCTGACATGAAAAAACCCCTTTCTCCAGAAGGATCTTTCGGGATAACAGCCCGATTGAAATAAAATCATTCCATCATGTTTTTTATGTATGAAAGCTTTTTCTTACTAACGATACAACATCAGAAAAATATAATAAAATCATACCATCTTTGCAAACAATGCGCCATAAGGAATTTGGACAAAACAAAACTCCCCTGGCGCATCGGATTTGTACCTTTTTTTGTTGGAGGTTCTTACAGCTGAGTAGCAAATAATCGGACGATTCCATCTGTGCATGATAAGAAGCAGGTAGCTAAATCCATGATTGGACAAACTCGCCGCTTTGAAGGTTGATATAAACAAGCCAGTACCCGCTTAGGTTACCATAATCCGGGTTTTGTATCTCCACCCAGCGGGAGATGTTTTCAAAGGGCCGTCCCTCGGAATCATCTTTGGACGGAACCCCCAAAACGAAATATTTCAGGTTATTCTGTTCCGAACGATAAAACCCTGCCAGCAGATGCCTGTATTTAAACAGGCCAACCAGAATTTTAGGATTGGCGAAAAGAGGGATGCGCATATTGCAGGCAAACAGCAGGTTGCTAAGCCTGGCCAGATCATTCACCCTGTACCAGGCATAATCACGCCTGGGATTGGAAAAGGGCTCCATGACCTCAAAAGAATCTCTCAACTTTCTTTCCAGCCTTACATCGTCTACCCTTGGCTTTTCAACAGGCTGCTTTTCAACAATATCCGGTTGATTTGGAGTCTTTGCATCCTGTGTTCTCTCCAGGCCGGGGAGTGCTTCAGCAGGCTTTTTTTCTGAATTGATGAATTCGGAAAAGAACCCCCTGATGGCATCGGAAAACTGATCTGAACCGGTTTTTTTATCAGCAAGAGCCTGATTTTGGCAAACAGGCCCGGGTTGGTTTGAAGTTTGGGTAGGAATATCTCTTTTTGTGTCGGATTGAGTTGGATTAAATATGCCTTCTGTTATGTCCGATTGATTTGGCGTAAGAATGTCCTTGCTGATATTGTTACTTCCCTGTGAAGGATTTTCCTTGAATGCCGGTGAGCCGGCTTTCATAAAGCCTGTATTTGTTTTTGTTTCCACAGATATTCCGGTTGCAGCACAATGGGGCTTTTCTTTTCGTAAGCGCTGCCTGATGGATTCGTTCCAGGGGTATGCCTTATTGCACACACCAACCATTGGTACGTGTGTTCTCCCCTGATGTTCTGCAGCGATTACAACATACAGGATGCTTTCGGGCTTCATATTGATTTGCGTAATGGCATCATAATCAAGCTTCCGGTTGAAAAGCACACACTGCGAGGCGATCTCGACAGACCCAACCCGGATGATCCCCCATTCCTCGTTTTTACCGTAAACTAATATCACCGTATACGGCTCCGTGCCCTCACGCAGGTTTTTGATCTGCAGGGACAGCGTTATCCCATCGCCGCTTACGTCCAGCCTTGCAAAGCCTTCAGGCGGGCGCTGAACACCAAAGCCCGGATCCTTTTCCTGCAAAATGACGTACTTTCTATAATTTGCTGGCTGTTCCATCTTCATAACCCCCTGACATGCCATTACCCATAATATATATGCAGGAGGTTGTAAAATAGCCCGGAAACAGGAACAAAAGAATGGAATCTTCGATGTGATTATGTGTTCGTGCCCTGGACTACCAGGTTGGACATGGTGATGAATTGTTCGACCGACAGCTCTTCCCCGCGAATCATTTCCTTTAGACCCATCGTGTCGATCAGCCACTTCACGGCTTCCTTGTCCAGCCTCCAGTTTGGAGCACCGCTCATGGCGTTCAGCAGTGTTTTTCTGCGCTGCGAAAAGGCCGCACGGACGCAATTGAAGAAAACAGTTTTATCTTTAATTTGACGAAGCAACTGATCGTTTAAAAGGATCCGAAGCACGGCAGAGTCTACATCGGGCTTGGGAATGAAGCAGTTTTTGGATACCTGAAATAAAACCTTCGACGTACCTGCCACCTGCACCCCCACCGACAATGCGCCATAATCCTTTGTGCCTGGTTTTGCAGCCATTCGAAGGGCTACTTCCTTTTGAACCATTAAAACCATTCTTTCAATGGGAAAATTGCTCTCCAGGAACATCATCACCACAGGGGTTGTCACATAGTACGGAAGGTTTGAGATAATCTTCACTTTTCCGTTCCAGCCTTGAAGGATGGACTGGATGTCCACTTTCAGGATGTCCTCGTGAATGATGGTAACGTTCGTGAATGGCCCTGTAGTATCTTTTAGAGCGGGAATAAGATTCTTATCGATTTCAACAGCGATTACCTTACCGGCCTGTTGCGCAAGAGAAACCGTCAGCGCGCCTATGCCGGGGCCGACCTCAATGACAAGATCCTCCTGAGTTAATTCACCGGCTTCGGTAATTTTTCGTATAATGTTCGCATCGGTTAAAAAATTCTGACCCAGGGATTTTGTGAGCCGGATATCATATTGACTGAGGATTTCATTAGTGTTGATCAAGCTTTTCCTCCTGAAGATGAATATACCGGAACAACCCGTTCCGGTATATTTTATTACATGAGTTTACTGCAGGAACTGATTTCATTTGATAAAAATGCATGAACCTGTTAATCATTCTTGATATAGTCTGTTTCTTTCCAGCGATTATCATCCTGCTCATTGAGGATATAGACCTTCACCTTTTTGCGCCCCCATTTGTCTACGGCTTCCTGCGTATCCAGGTACAGATCCACCTGTTTGCCCTTGATCCCGCTGCCGATGTCACCGGCATATGCAAAGCCGTAATCTTTGGTTTTCCCTAACACATCGACATACATTTTTGTGTGAAGCGGGATCACTTTCGGGTCTACCGCAATAACCCCTTCCCGTGCCTTCATCCCCGTATAGCAAATGCCAAACTCGGGATGATCGGGATGCTTGCCCGTATCTTTAAAGGATGCCGTATAGGCTGTAGCTTCCATTTCAATCACTTTGGAATAGCGTATAACATCACCGCGCGAGGTTTTGAAATTTGGAACCGTTCCAATTTCAACCAGCTCTGCAGTGGGTTCCTTCGTAATTTTTTCGTTGATAAAATCCTTTGAGATAATTCTGCCGTCCTCATAGGTCAGCTTGAAATATTTATCAAGCTGTCCTTCCTGCCCTGCCTGGGTAACCTTTTTGTCACCCTGGTTCATGTCTTCATTGGGCGTTTGCACAACGATATACGGAATAACCTCTGACTCGGTAAAAATCTCTTCCCGGATACGGATGATTTTAATATCCATTCCAACCTGAATCGGATCTTCGCTGCTTCTTCCATCGACCCTGTCGAGAGGCCCCATGACAATGCCCTGAGCCTTTATGGTCTGACCGATCGTGTCATGATAGGTCATCACTTCGGTGGTTTTTCCTTCGAGTACGATATTGACCGGGACGGCTCGCTGGATAAAGACTTCCTGAAGAATTGCATTGGATAGTTTCATGGACAGCGGGGCACTGACATAATCGCAGGAATTGACTAAAACGCCCATCTGATTAAAAACCGTTCCAACATCTTTTGCCATTGTTTTAACAACCAGTTCATTTTCTTCGTCAACAATTTTTAGTTCTTTTTTCAGCCCATTGAAAATGCCATATCCAGTAGTAATGGAAACAGCAAGAACAACAAGCAAAATGACAACTTGCCTGAGGGGCAGGTTACGCTTCGCATAACCCAATATCGGATTCCCCATTCTCAACTTCCTTTCATCTGGCTCGGAAAGTCGGCTTATTCCTAAAACCATATATCGCCTTGTGCTTTAAAAGTAAGCCCTGCTGGTTTCCAGACCTGGAACCCGGCGTTTTATGAATAAACATGGCTTCCGAACGTTTTGCCTGTAAGGTGTTCCTCCTGTTTATCTGCCTTACAGGTTTGATGCTCCCACAGGAGCCTTATCACCAGGATGCCTTTTATCTGCAGGCTTATATCCCCGGTGGTTGGGAAACTCTCTTTATTAAATTTCGTCTTGCGTTTGTTTCAATCTTATGTATGGTTTCTATGAAATATACTTGCCTTGATTTCCCTCCCATGCCAAAGTAAGCTTTTTTATAATAAACTATTGCCTGCATCTTGTCAACCTTGCATGGCCTTATCCTTGGGAGAACGAGCGTTATCAGCGCTTCCACGGGGCTCTTCATTTTATTGTATGCCCAATATGGCAGGAATGAACCTTTCGGTTTAGTTCCCGCCAGCTTCATCAGCGTCCAGCACATTGGCCTTTTCACTGGAAACCGAGGTAATCGTCCATTGATCCGACCGCTGCACATAGTTGCATGTCATGTGCAAAACGTTTTCTCCCGGCTTCAGGTAATCCTGCTCCGCCCCCTCTTTCAAGGCAACATCAACACGGATATAAACACTCATCTCCCAATCGGGGGTATTGATTGGGATGACCTCTATAACGGGCTTGGACTCGCCATTTCTCACCAATTGAATTCGTTCTGTATTCTGGTCGAAATATTCGGTAAGAGACCCCACCGACCAGAAGTTCCCCCAAAAGCTGCAGCTTGCACCGCTTTTCAGGTATGCCTCCGAATACTTTTTCTCAATGATATTGTTAACCCATTCCAGTGTTATCGTCTCGACCGGAACGCGGTCGATATGGTCTTTCATGTTCATGACCATTTTAACTTTTTCGTCTGTAACCCTCTTCTGAAGGGTAATTTCGCCTTCCAGGCCCTTTATTTTCTCTTCCAGGTTTTCTATCTGCTTTTTCAACTCGGTAGCTTGCAGATCCAGACTGTTTTTCTCCTGGTTCAGCGTCATATTCATGCGCGTCAGGGTATCGATGTTGGCCTGGTTGGACTCCCCCTGGGCTACAAGGCTTTCTCTGTCCCACAGCAGATAGTTCAGCGCGATAAATACGAATATGATCAGCATGGATGTAATGATCATAACAAAACGCTTCATAGCCCATCCTCCTTGCAAGCGAGCCCTAATCCAAAAAGCCTGTCCGCATTCATCGCGGTCTGATGTGTCAGCAGCCCGGGGTCGATTTCACGAATAGCCGCGATCTTTTCAATAATAAAAGTCAAATAGCCGGAATCATTTCTTTTTCCCCTGTGGGGTACGGGTGCCATGTAGGGACTGTCTGTTTCAATCAGAAGCCTGTCGTCGGGAACATATTTTGCCACCTCAGCCGGTTTACGGGCGTTTTTAAAGGTGGTTGCCCCGCCAAGGCCAATATAAAAACCCATTTGAAGCAC
>JAGOJH010000115.1 GCA_017995215.1 Thermoclostridium sp. | reverse complement strand
CTGTAAAATAGATATGAAAGAAGACTTGAACCGATCCCGATGCCAGTTTAATAATTAACCCAAATAAACAGTCTTAAACATCGGGGAGCGGTATCAACAATAAAAGTTTTTAATTGGAAGGAGTGCCTATGAGCCTACGATTTATATATGGACGGGCAGGCAGCGGGAAAACCCATTTTTGCCTGGATGAGCTGAAAACGAAGATCATAGGGGGAGATCAAACCCCGTTTGTTTTGCTGGTACCAGAGCAATACTCCTTTCAGGCTGAGCGGGATTTAATCGCCATGCTGAAAACCGGCGGCATTTTGAAAACCGAGGTGCTAAGCTTTCAGCGCCTGGCTTTCCGTGTGTTCAACGAAGAGGGGGGGATAACCTATCCCCATATGCATCCTGCCGGGAAAAATATGCTTCTATACCGCATCCTCGACAGGATGAAGGGAAAGCTGAATATCTTTAACCGCTCTGCCGAGCAACCAGGTTTCGTTGGGACCCTCTCAACGCTGATCACTGAATTCAAGCGGTATAATGTAACCCCCAGGAAGCTGGACACGGTTGTTCAAAACATGAACGAAGACAGCCCGTTGAAGGAGAAACTGATGGAACTGGCGGGCATTTATAAAAGCTTTGACGAGCTTGTACAGCAGCGGTACAGGGATCCGGATGATGACCTGACACTGGCTGCACAAAAGCTAAAGGCCTCTTCACAATACCGTGGGGCTGAGATCTGGATTGATGGCTTTACTGATTTTACTCCCCAGGAATATTCCATCATCCAGGAGCTGCTGCATCAGGCTAAAAGGGTTACGATTACCCTGACAACCGACGCCCTGGATAGCGAAACCTCCGAGATGGATCTGTTTTCTTCTGCTAAAAAGGCATATCAGAAGCTGCTTTTTCTCTCCAGGCAAGACAATATCGCTTACGAGCCCCCGGTTCGGCTGCATCAGAAACCACTGTACCGGTTCCGTTACAGCCCTGAGCTTTTCCATCTTGAACAGAACCTGAATGCTCACCCATACAGGGTTTATCCAGAGCCCACCACTCAGATATCACTGTTTTCAAATATGAACATTTTTACCGAGATCGAATCTGCAGCTACAGACATTTTACGCCTGTGCCGGGATGAAGGCTTCCGGTTCCGCGATATCGCCGTTGTTACCAGGAACCTGAAGGCTTATGAAAAGCTGATCGAAGTGATCTTCACTGAGTTTGGCATCCCGAGCTTTCTGGACAGAAAGCTTGATATTATTGGCCATCCACTGGTCCGGCTCATTTTATCGATGCTTGAAATATTTTCTGAGAACTGGTCCTATGAATCGGTTTTTGGTTATCTGAAATCTGGTTTAACCGGGATAGAGCAAAGCCGGATCGATCAACTGGAGAACTATGTGCTTGCCTGCGGCATCCGGGGCGGGAAATGGACGGCAAAGGAAGAATGGAACATGATTCCGGAGCTCCTTCCCGATGAAAGAAGCCTGAAAAGTGACACTTACGGTTTGAAGGAGATTAACCGCACAAGGATGGTGCTTATTGCCCCCTTGCAGGAGTTCAGGGACAGAACAAAGGGCCGCAGAACAGCGGCGGAGTTTTGCACTGCATTGTTTGACTTTCTGTGCAGGTTAAAAATACCCGAGCGAATGGAGCATCTGGTTGATGCTTTCCATGAAACCGGTGATCTGATCCGGGCGAACGAAACCTCCCAGGTTTGGAACATTGTCATGGCACTACTGGATCAAATGGTGGAAGTGATGGCCGATGACACCTTTGGGGTGGAAAGGTTCTCGAACCTTCTTGCCATTGGTTTTGCAGAATTTAAGATTGGCTTAATTCCCGTCTCCCTGGATCAGGTGCTGGTGGGCAGCGTGGAGCGCTCGAAAAGCCATGCCATTAAAGCATTGTATATATTGGGAACCAATGACGGCGTTTTTCCAGCCAACGGTGGGGACGAAGGAATTATTACCGACGATGAGCGCAGCAGTCTGCAAGCAGCTGGTATGGAACTGGCCAAAAGCAGCCGCGCCAAGGCATATGACGAAAACTTTCTGGTCTACCGCACTGTGACAACCCCATCCGACTATCTGCGCATCAGCTGGCCCATCGCCGACCAGGAAGGGAAAGGCCTCAGGCCGTCCATGGTAATTAACAGGCTTCGCAAGCTTTTCCCGGCCATCCGGGAAAAGAGCAACCTCCTTCCACCTGATAAGGACGCGGAGATTATGGAGCAGATTGTTTCAGGAGCAACAGCTTTCCGAAGCCTTACAGCAGCACTGCGGCAAAAGGCTGATGGAAGGGAAATCCTGCCGGTGTGGCAAGATGTCGCACGCTGGTTTTTGCAGCAGGAAAAATGGAAGGAACCGTTCTCTATCGTCCGCCAGGCCTTCCAGTACAGTAACCTTGCAAAGCCTGTGATGCAGCAAAAGCTTGCCGAGCTTTACGGAAACCCCGTCATATCCAGCGTATCAAAGCTGGAACGATATACGGCGTGCCCGTTTTCATTTTTTATCCAATATGGCCTGGATGCAAAAGAAAGAAAAATATTCGATATGAAACCACCGGATGTAGGAACCTTTCTGCATGCAGCCATCGAGCGTTTTTCCAGAATGATGAATCATACTCATTACAAATCTGCCGATGGGGAAGATACACCTGTTACCTGGCGAAACTTTAGCAGGGAATGGTGTGAGCAAAAGGTTTCCGAGATTGTCGACGACAGCCTGAAAAGCATGAAAGGCTCCGGTATATCCTCATCTAAGCACTTTACCGCATTGACGGTGCGGCTGAAAAGGGTTGTTACCAGGGCAGTATGGCTCATAGCTGAGCATATTCGAAGGAGCGGATTTAACCCGATGGATTACGAGGTTGGCTTTGGTGAAGGAGAAAAATATCCGCCGATTGTCATTGAAATGGATTCGGGAGAAAAGGTTCGCCTGATGGGCAGGATCGATCGCATCGATGCAATGGAAACAGAAAATGGTCAGTATCTGCGGATCATCGATTATAAATCGGGCAGCAAGGATTTCAAGCTGAGCAATGTGTTTTATGGTCTGCAGCTGCAACTGATCACCTATATGGATGCCATCTGGAAAGATGCCGGTGAGGATGCAGCACATCCATTGCTGCCCGGCGGAATGCTCTACTTCAGGGTGGACGATCCGATCATCCGAAGCGACGGGGAAATAGATGAGGAAGAAATTGAAAAGGCGATCATGAAGCAACTGAAAATGAAAGGCTTGTTATTAGCCGACGTGAAGCTGATTAAAAGCATGGACTCTGAAATAGACGGTGCCTCTCAAATTCTGCCCGCCACCTTGAACAAGGGTGATGTCCTGGGAAAAAATTCATCAGTGGCGACCATGGAACAATTCAAGCTGCTTCGAAACTATACACGGCAATTACTAAAAGATATCAGCCGGGAGATTATCAGTGGAACAGTGACAATTCATCCTGTGAAGAACAAGGAAGGCACAGCCTGCAGATATTGCAGCTACCTTTCGATCTGCCAGTTTGACACCACCATGAAGGACAACGCTTATCACGTTTTAAGAGATAGGAACAATGACGAGACTTGGCAGTTGATTACTGAGGCCATCAGGAAGGAGCAGCCTGAATAATGGAGTTAAATGATCGAAAGAACAGTTCTGGTAACACCGATACTTCAAGTGAATACAACGTCACACCTCCAGATGTCTGCCTTTCTGAAGAAAATGAAAAGAGCGCGGGTGTATCGGGGATGGGAGACAGCAAGCATGAGCGGAACATACCCCTTGCTTCTGCAGGATCTGCCGTTATCGAAGGACAGCAGCCCGTTGTCCCATCGGGACCCCAATGGACTGCAGAACAGCTTCAGGCCATAACTGAAAGAAACTGCAGTCTTCTTGTTGCTGCCGCAGCCGGGGCTGGAAAAACGGCGGTGCTTGTGGAAAGGATCATTCGCAAAATTCTTGATAAAGAAAACCCATTGGACATTGACCACATGCTGATTGTCACATTCACCAACGCTGCCGCTACCGAAATGCGCGAGCGCATCAGTGATGCGATTTCAAAGGAGCTTGACAGGGATCCCGGGTCGGAAAACCTCCGGCGCCAGTTAAGCCTTCTGGGCAAAGCCAGCATTACCACCATTCATTCATTTTGCAGAGATGTGATCAAAAACCACATCGAGCAGCTTGGATTAGATCCCGATTTCAGGGTAGCCGATGACACGGAAAGCACATTGATGCGGCTTGAAGCCATGACAGAATTGTTTGAAGACCAGTACGAGCAGGAGCAGGCTGATTTTACCGAGCTTTTGGAATGCTATGGCGGAAACCGGAACGACCAGCCCATACAAGATATGGTCATGAGCCTGTATGATTTCATCCAGTCCAGTCCCTGGCCCGATCAGTGGCTGGAAGAGAAGCTGGCAGCAATGGAAGTGCCTGCAGGAACAGATTTTTCGGTCACTCCCTGGGGGAAGGTTCTGATGGGCTCGTTACACCTGGAACTGTGCGGTTTGAAGCAAATGATGGATCAAGCCCTTGAGCACTTAAAATATGCCATGGGCCTGGAAAAGTATATCCCTGTTTTTGAAGATGAAGCAGCGCAACTTGAAAACCTGATTTCACAGGCCTTAAGAGGGTGGGATGATTTATATGAGGCTCTCCAGACCATTCAGTTCAAAAGGCTTCCAATGGCAGCGAAGGACGCGGACAAGGAAAAGCAGGAATTGGTGAAAGATCTTCGGGATGCTGTAAAGGATACCATCAACAAGAAGCTGAAAATCAAGCTTGTGAATGCCCGTTCAGAGCAAATATACCGGGATATCGAGGCACTGACTCCGGTGATGCAATGCCTGGCCCGCCTGGTGCGCGAATTTACCCAGCGCTATGATGACAAAAAGAAGCGTAAAGCAATTGTGGATTTTAACGATCTGGAACACCTTTGCCTCGAAATTCTGACCGATCATATCGACCATAAAACCGTTACCGATCATACCGAAGTAAAAATCGTTCCCTCACGTATAGCACTGGAATACAGGGCTCGTTTTGATGAAATTATGGTGGATGAATACCAGGACAGCAACCTGGTGCAGGAGATTTTGATTCAGATGATTTCCAGGCATACGCCCGAAACTCCCAATGTGTTTATGGTAGGGGATGTGAAGCAGAGCATTTATCGGTTCCGTCAGGCCAGACCCGAGCTGTTCCTTGAAAAATACAACACTTATTCCACGGTTTCGGGGGATCCCTTCCGTAAAATCATGCTGTATAAAAATTTCCGTTCAAGAAGCGGTGTTTTGGATGCAGTGAACTATATTTTCAAGCAGATCATGTCAGAGAGTGTCGGTGAACTGGATTATACTGAGGATGAAGCGCTATATGCCGGGGCGACTTTTGCACCCAACCTGCAGCCAGACGTTGCAGTTGGAGGGCCTGTGGAATTTCATTTAATCCAGACGGGAGATCAGCCTGTTCCAGACATTCACGAAGAAACCGGGGAAGGCGACCCGGAAGAGCCTGAAGCAGAAGAAGAGCAGGAACTGCCCGATAATATCCAAAGTGAAGCCAGGCTTGTAGCGCGAAGAATTGTCCAAATGATGATGCCCGATGAAAAGGGATGCAGTTTCCAGGTGTTTGACAAGAAGAAGAAAGTTTATCGCAATGTAGCATACAAGGATATCGTTATTCTATTGAGGGCAACGAAAAACTGGTCCGAGGTGTTCGTCGATGAGCTGTCGGCTATGGGTATTCCGGCTTTCGCCGATACCGGAACGGGTTTTTTCAAAACCGTTGAAATCCAGGTGATTCTGTCCCTGCTGGCGATCATCGACAACCCCCTGCAGGATATCCCCCTGCTGTCGGTGCTTCGCTCACCCATCTGCGCGTTCTCCACCAACGAGCTTGCTGAGGTGCGCCTTGCCGCGCGCAAGGTCATGCTGTTTGATGCACTGAAGCTTCTTGCTGGCAGGCACCCGGTTTCCGATGGTCCGGATACGCTGCTGTCTGCCACTAAAAAGGCGGCGGACTTTATTGACAGGCTGGGCCGATGGCGGAAAATGGCCCTGCATATGTCCACCGACCAGCTGCTGTGGTACTTGTATCAGGATACGAACTATTTTGCCATGGTGGGCGCATTGCCCGCCGGAGAGCAGAGACAGGCGAACCTGCGCATTTTGTACGACCGGGCCAGGCAGTTTGAGGAAACCAGCTATAAGGGGCTGTTTAACTTTATTCACTTTATTGACAGACTAAAAAGCAGCCGTGGCGATATGGGCAGTGCGAAAATTCTCGGTGAAAACGATAATGTGGTGCGCATCATGAGCATCCATAAAAGCAAGGGCCTTGAATTTCCAGTGGTGTTCATTTCCGGGTGCGGCAAGCGCTTTAACCTGATGGATATGAACAAGAGCGTGCTTTTGCATCATCAACTGGGCTTTGGGCCTGATCTGGTGGATTACAAACGGCGTGTATCCAGGCCATCTGCACTGAAAAAAGCCATCCGGGAAAAGATTCGGGTGGAAACGCTTTCCGAAGAAATGCGCATTCTGTATGTGGCAATGACTCGTGCCCGGGAGAAGCTTATCCTCACGGGTGCGGTAAGGAATGTGGAGCAGTCGGTGAATAAGTGGCTTCGTATAGCTGCCACACATGAGCAAAAGCTTCCGGCACATGCAATGATTTCAGGCTCCGGTTTTTTAGATTGGATTGGACCGGCTTTGCTGCGCCATATACCGAAAGATGGAGCTGAAGAAGAGCAAAATACGCTTTTATCCCATGCTGCTGGTAGTGAGTTTACTGGAAAACGTACAGCAGATTCATCCCAGTGGGAAATCAGGTTGTGGAGTAAATGGGATGTACTGTCCAGTAGCTTATCCGAGGTCCGTGAGGCTTTGGAGTTTCCGGGCTGGATGGGCTTGCAGGGAGATATGTCAACCCCTTCGGAGCATTTCAACGAGGTGAAAAGACGGCTGGAATGGGCCTATTCCTTTGGTAAAGTGAACAAAACACCTGCGAAGGTGACCGTCACCGAACTGAAACGTCGTTTTGAAGCGGATTTGGCCGAGGTGACACCCCTTTTGGTCAAGGTGCCCGCGCTTGTCAAAAAGCCTATGTTCCTCGAGGAGGAGAAGGGCTTAAGCGCAGCTGAAAAAGGAACAGTACTGCACTTTGTGATGCAGCATCTGGACTTTGAGAACAGTGACCTGCAGGCTCAGCTGGAGACGATGGTTAAAAGGGATTTGTTGACCGAACAGCAAGCGCAAACCGTAAGCCTTGAAAAAATCCAGCGTTTTCTGGGCTCGGATTTAGGCGGAAGGATGCTTTCAGCAGATAAAGTATTCAGGGAGGTTCCATTTAACATGGAAATCCCCTGCCATGAAGTTTTTCTGGACATGGTGGAAGAGGAATATAAAGAAGAAACTTTACTTCTGCAGGGAATTATTGACTGTTATTTTGAACAGCCGGATGGTCTGGTGCTGTTGGATTACAAGACTGATGCCATACCGCCCGCGGGTATTACTGAAATCGCTGCAAGATATCGGCTGCAGCTGAATTATTACGCCCAGGCCTTGGGAAAGCTGACCGGAAAACGGGTAAAGGAGAGATACCTGTATTTATTTTCAGCCGAACAGGTACTGGAGCTATAGTCAGTAAATGGAGGGATAAATATGCGAATCCTGCATACATCAGACTGGCATCTGGGGAAAAGCCTTGAGCAAATCAGCCGCCTGGACGAGCAGAAGGAATTTATCGACTTCCTGGTGAAGATGGTGGAAGAGCAGCAAATCGATCTGATCCTCATTGCCGGGGATATCTATGATACCTATAACCCGTCGGCCGCTGCGGAAGAGCTGTTCTACGAAGCTGTTGACAGGCTGAATGGCAAGGGGAAAAGGCCGGTGATGGTTATCGCGGGAAACCATGACAACCCGGAGCGGCTTTGCGCGGCAAGCCCTCTTGCTTACAAAAACGGAATCATTCTGCTGGGCTACCCCGCAAGTGATGCAGGAGAATATAAAATCAATTCCGAAACCATTCAGATTGCAGATTCAGGGCCGGGCTGGCTGGAGCTTTCCATTTCTCATTATGATTATCATGTCGTTTTGCTCACACTTCCGTATCCTTCAGAGTCCCGGCTTGAAGAGGTTTTAACCGCGCAGACTGACGAGGCAGCCCTTCAGAAAGCCTATTCTGAAAAGATCGGTTCGATTCTTTCCAACCTCAGCAACAAATTCAGGGAGGATACCGTAAATCTTGTAGTAAGCCACCTTTTTCTTCTGGGCGGAAAGGAATCCGATTCCGAAAGAACACTTCAGGTAGGTGGCGCGTTGACCGTTAACCCCGGTGTCATGCCTGAAAACGCTCATTATGCTGCGTTGGGGCATTTGCACAGGCCGCAGGAAATCCGCCACGCACCGTGCCCGGTGTTCTATTCGGGCTCGCCGCTGGCATACAGCTTTTCAGAAGCTGAGCATTCCAAAGCTGTTTATATCGTAGACGCAGTCCCGAGTGAAAAAGCGGTCATTACGCCTGTCTATCTCGACTGTGGCAAGCCCCTTCGCCGATGGGTGGCAGAGGAAGGTATCGCACAGGCCATCCAATGGTGTGAAGAGGGCAGGGACAAGAACGCCTGGGTTGATCTTGAAATCATTACCGACCGCATTTTTACTACAGAAGAGCAACGGACACTGCGCACACTTCATCCCGGCATCATCAATATCCGCCCCAGGCTGAAGCAGGAAGAGGGTGAAACGCTCAGCCCCGAAACCAGAGAAGGAAAAAAGATGGATGAGCTGTTTCGGGATTTTTACCGCTACAGAATGGGGGCCGACATACCAGATGATTTAATGGAGGTTTTCATTGAAATCATGAACGAGAACATGGACGGAGGTGGAACTGGTGAGACCGAAGCTTCTTGAAATAGAAGGGCTGCAGAGCTTTAAAG
>JAGOJH010000016.1 GCA_017995215.1 Thermoclostridium sp. | reverse complement strand
AAATGTTGACATAATAAATATATATGCTGGAGGTGTTAAAATGGTAGGAACAGTAAAATGGTTCAATGCCGAGAAAGGCTTTGGATTTATTGAAAGAGAAGGCGGGGAAGATGTTTTTGTTCATTTCTCCGCGATCAAGGCAGAAGGTTACAAGTCGCTTGACGAAGGTCAGCGTGTTCAATTTGAGATTGAGCAGGGCAATCGAGGAGCTCAGGCAACCAATGTTGTACCATTCTGAAACAAAGGGCGTCAGCAGATGCCCTTTTCTTTGCCCACAAGACTGTGAAAATCAAACCCCAACAGAACTATGAATAGAAGCAATTGGATTGCTGAAGCAGATTGCGGTGTCAGGAGCATGGATTGAACGCAGGCTCTGTTTTGCTGGAAAAAAGATAAGGCTTATAGCGGGCTAAAGGCTAAAGCCGAAGCTGAACGCAGGCATATAAAGCCTGCTCTCGCCGATGCATCCTGACTGCTGCCTATATACATCCTGGAACTGTATCATTTACAAACAAATGATACTATTGATATAATGGGATTCATAAGCCATCACAGCTTTTGGAAAAGGGAATACAATGAAGGCACAAAGTTTTTTGAAGTACGTTGAGATTCAAACCAAGCTGGCAAGCATGATCTCTTTAATGCTGGGAACCGTGCTGGCACTATATCGTTATCAGGCATTTAATACAGTCAGCTTCCTGTTGATGCTCGTTTCTTTATTGTGCTTTGATATGACCACGACAGCGATCAATAATCATATGGATTTTAAAAAAGCTCAAAAGAGGTCCGGCTATGGTTATGAAAAGCATAATGCCATTGTCAGGGATAATATTCGGGAAACTGAAGCCATTGCGGTGATCATCGTTCTGGGTACCATTGCTGTACTGGCTGGCTTTATGCTGTTTCTTCGCACAAATGTCATTGTTCTGATTGTGGGCGTTATCTCTTTCCTGGTAGGCGTGTTGTATTCGGCAGGTCCGGTGCCCATTTCAAGGACGCCCTTCGGAGAAGCTGCCTCGGGTCTGTTTATGGGCTTCTTAATCCCCTTTCTCTCGGTTTTTATTCATATCCTGGACAGGAACATTCTTGGTTTTGCCTTCGACGGTTCATCCTTTACCTTCCACGTGAACGCGGTTGAGCTGCTTTCAATATTCCTGTGCTCGGTTCCGGCAATGATGGGCATTGCAAATATCATGCTTGCGAATAATATCTGTGATATGGAAGATGATCTGGAAAATAAACGATACACCCTTCCGCTTTATATCGGAAAGAAAAAGGCACTGGTTTTATTCAAAGCACTCTATTTCATTGCCTGCCTGTCAATCGTCCTGGGGCTGGTACTAAAGATCATTCCCATAACGGGTATTTTGTTTTTTATTTCACTCATTCCCGTTTATAAAAACGTTAAAGCCTTTGAGCAAAAGCAAAGCAAGGCCGAAACCTTTGCTCTGGCAGTTAAAAACTTTACCATCATGAATGTAGTACTTATTTTTGCTTTTCTTTTATCCATCGGAATCAGATTGTTCACATAACCTGGAAGTGACGGGCCCACACCCCCACTTCAGGTCATGTTTGTGACAATAAATGAGTATTTTCAGACAAAAGCTGACAGGCACACATTACGGTTTTCAGGTATGATATTTATAATGTAATTATTGAGTGAGGTATAGGTGATGAGTGAAAAAGCAGTGTACATGAATACAGACTACTCTTTTGAAGACAGAGCGAAGGACCTGGTTGCCAGAATGACCCTGGAGGAAAAGGTTTCTCAGATGCTGCATGGGTCGCCCGCCATTGAAAGGCTGGGGGTTCAGGCTTATAACTGGTGGAATGAAGGGTTGCACGGTGTTGCAAGGGCCGGTACGGCAACGATGTTTCCGCAGGCAATTGGAATGGCATCCAGCTTCGATGAGGAGCTGCTGCATAAAATTGCCCAGGTGATATCCACCGAAGGCCGTGCAAAGCACCATGCCTATGCCCGTAAAAATGATCGGGGAATATACAAGGGCTTAACCTATTGGTCTCCGAACATCAATATATTCAGAGATCCGAGATGGGGCCGGGGCCAGGAAACCTACGGTGAAGACCCGTACCTGACCGCCAGGATGGGTGTGGCTTTTGTAAAGGGCTTGCAGGGTGATCATCCCAAATACATGAAGCTGGCGGCATGTGCAAAGCATTATGCGGTACATAGCGGTCCGGAGGCCGACCGGCATAGTTTTGATGCCGTCGCATCCAAAAAAGATATGACGGAAACCTATCTGCCTGCATTTAAGGCATTGGTGCAGGAGGCTCGCGTTGAATCAGTGATGGGTGCTTACAACCGAACCAACGGCGAACCCTGCTGCGGCAGCAAAACCCTTTTAACCGATATTCTGCGCAACGAATGGGGCTTCGATGGACATGTTGTTTCAGATTGCTGGGCTATTCGTGATTTCCATCTGCACCATCAGGTAACGGCCACAGCGCCCGAATCCTGTGCGCTTGCAGTGCACAATGGCTGTGATCTGAACTGTGGGAATCTTTTCGGCAATCTCCTGATAGCACTCCAGGAAGGGCTGATTACCGAGGATGAAATTGATAGATCCGTAACGCGTTTAATGGTTACGAGAATGCGGCTGGGGATGTTTGACCCCGAAGAAAAAGTACCGTATGCTCAGATTCCTTATGATGTCGTAGATAGTGACGAGCACCTGGCTTTGGCTCAGGAGGCATCGCAAAAATCCATCGTTCTGTTAAAGAATGAGGCTGTGCTGCCGCTTAAAAAGGACAGCATCAAATCCATCGCTGTCATCGGGCCAAACGCCGACAGTCGGGCGGCACTTGTGGGCAACTACGAAGGCACGGCATCCGAGTATGTTACGGTTCTTGAAGGGATCCGGGAGTATGCTGCACCTGGTACAAAGCTTTATTACTCGATGGGCTGCCATTTGTTCAAAGATAGGGCTCAAGGCCTCGGCGAAGCGGGAGACAGGTTACAGGAAGCAGTGAGCTGTGCTGAAAAGGCAGATGTGGTCGTGCTTTGCCTTGGCCTCGATGCGACCATCGAAGGGGAGGAAATGCATGAAAGCAATGCGTTCGGCTCAGGTGACAAACAAGACCTGAACCTGCCCGGCCAGCAGCAGGAACTGATGGAGGCAGTATGTGCCACAGGTAAGCCCGTGATTCTTGTATTGCTGACAGGAAGCGCCCTTTCGGTGAACTGGGCGGATGAAAACATCCCCGCAATTGTAAATGCATGGTATCCGGGTGCTTTAGGAGGCAGAGCAGTCGCTTCGGTATTGTTCGGTGAAACCAATCCTTCAGGAAGGCTGCCGGTTACATTCTACCGCACAACAGAAGAACTGCCCGATTTTACCGACTATGCAATGGAAAACCGCACCTACCGCTACATGAAGAACGAAGCACTGTATCCTTTCGGGTTTGGGCTGAGCTATACACAGTTTGAATACTCACATCTGTGTCTGTCAAAAACAGAAGTATCTTCCGGAGAGGGCCTTACGGCAACCGTCACGGTTACCAATACCGGAAAGCTTGCCGGGGACGAGATTACACAGATATATGTGAAAGACGTCGAAGCAGGCGTTACCGTTCCGGTTTGGCAGCTTTCCGGTATGAAACGTGTCAGTCTGGCACCCGGTGAATCGGCTGAAGTATCCTTTGACATTCTGCCGGAACAGCTGACGGTGGTGAATGATGAAGGAAAGAGGGCTTATGAGCCCGGAGCTTTTAAGGTTTATATAGGAGGCTCCCAGCCTGATGCCAGAAGCATTAGGTTAACTGGAAAAGCTCCGCTGAAGGCAAGTTTTGAACTTAAGTAAGGTGACACAATCAGGATGCATGGGCGAGCAACAAGCTTCAGCTTGTGACCAGCCCTTGCCCCCCTCTCTGTTTTTCGATAGAATAGGGAGGGGGGATTTTTATGTACATTAAGAACCTGGTGGAAATGGATTTGTTTCCTGAATCCTTTCCCATACGCATTGATCACAATAAGAAGCCGTCGTTCCAATACCCCGCTCACTGGCACAAAGCAGCTGAAATTACCATCGCCAGGCAGAACGACACCGACATTGTCATAAATAACCAACCATACCTGCTGCAGGAGGGAGATCTGGTTTTCATTGCAGGCGGGGACATTCACAGCTATCCCGTTTCAAATGGCGGGGAGCGGGTGTTTATTCTGTTCGATCTGCAAGATATGATGAACAGCCATTCTCTCCTGCAAGATTATTCTCTTGTTACAAAGTCCATTTTTATCCGCAGAAACACACCGCTTCATTCAAAGGTGTTGCCCCATATCGAAGGGATTCTTCAGGAAGCAGCGAATATAACCAATGGCTCAAGGTTTGTGATACTAGCAAGAATATACGATATCACAGCGCTTATTGGCAGAAATACAAACAGGGAGGATGAACTGTCAGGAAGTGACCGGAAGGATTTGCTGCACAAAATTGGCAAGGTTGTAGATTATATCGAAAAGAACTACATGGAGCCCATTACACTGAAGTCTGCTGCGGAAAATGCAGGCTTCAGCGAACACTATCTTTCAAGGATATTCAATCGGGCGGTTGGAAGCCCGTTCCATCTTTATTTGAACAAGATTCGCATCAAGCACGCAGAAAGCAAAATTATTCTTCATGATGACAGCATCACGGAGATTGCCTTTAGCTGCGGGTTTAACAGCATCCCCACCTTCAACCGCCTTTTCCGGGAAATGAAGGGCTGCACCCCGCTGGAGTACAGAAAAATGAGATGGGAACACAATTTTCAAAAGAAGGGGGACTAACCGGATGCCGGGTAAGAATATAACTTTTCACGCAGGTTCTGTGATGCGGGAAGACAGGGAGAATTTATTAGGGCAGAGGGGATTGGTGGTTTGGCTGACGGGTTTGTCAGCCTCGGGTAAATCCACCATAGCCGCTGAGGTTGAAAGGGTGCTTAACGGCATGGGCAGAGCGGTATACCGGCTGGATGGGGACAATGTCCGTTTTGGGCTGAACAGTGACCTGGGCTTTTCTGAAGCAGATCGGATGGAAAATATCCGGAGAATCGCGGAGGTTTGTGCCTTGTTTCAGGATGCCGGGTTGATTGTGCTGGCCTGTTTCATATCGCCCTTGAAGTCCATGCGGCAAATGGCCAGAGATAAAGCAAAACCAGGCTTTTTGGAGGTCTATGTAAAAGCCGGCTTGGAAGCCTGCGCCCAAAGAGATCCCAAAGGACTGTACAAAAAAGCAATGATGGGCGAAATTAAAGAGTTTACCGGCGTATCCGCGGTGTATGAAGAACCGGAAACCCCGGAGCTTGTTTTGGATACCGAGAAACACTCCCTGGAAGAATGTGCGAAACAATTGGTTTGTGCCATCGTCAATGCAAGCACATTGTAAATAAAGCAGTTCAGCCGCATTATTTGGCCGAACTGCTTTTTCATTGCCCACAATACTATAAAAGCTGAGCAGTTTTTGCTTGTCTGTTCGATTGGGTGATGACAGGGGGAGCAGCTTACAGCTTTCTTAATATAATCGTACCGGTGTTTGGAACAACATCGTAATATACAGTTCTATAGCCATCATTTTCCCTTACATCAAGGGAGTGTTCCTGATTGCCATTTTCTCTTGCGGATAGTGACTGTTCCTGACTGCCGTTTACCATGCAGACCCTGTTCCAGCTATAGGGAACCACGGTTTTCAGGGTTAATGGAAAATCGAACAGGGAAGTATCCAGGTCGGTTTTTAAAGAAATATGCAATTCAGATTCATTCGCTAATTCGGTTTTTATGGTTGCATGCTGCTTTTCCCGTAAATACAGGGTAACCTCCTCCATGGTTCCGCTCCATACCGTATCGAGCTTACCCGACAGATAAGCCAGATGCCTGTCGCATTCCTGTGCCGCGGGGGGTTCCCACCACTGACCATCTACACCGTGCCACATTTCAATGAGCCAAAGCTTTTTCTCAATGGCGTGATCAATCCAGGGGTTCATGATTTCCGCCGTTGAGTGGTGCAAGGCTGTTTGAAAGTCCAAACGATACCATTGCCGATCAGTAGGGTCTAACGAATTGTAACCGTCGCCGCCATTCCTGGCGGAAAAATGCCGCTGCCGGATAACAGCATCAATAGCGTCATTGGTTATAACATAGGGGTTTGCCATACAAATTACCTTTTGCCCGGGGAACCTTTCCCTCAAAACCGCTTGTGCGCCATTCACCTCGTCTTCCAGCTGCTCGGATGAGATTTTATCCAGAAAGGGATGACTTATGGTGTGGTTGGCGACATCAAAGCAACCCTCGCTTAAAAAGGCCTGCCATTGCTCCCAACTGGCGAAACCATTGCTTTCGCTGAAATCCTTATTCGGAGATGGACAAATAAAATGAGTGGGAGGCATGATGGTTCCTTTAAGCCCATATTCCTTAAACCTTGATTGATAGAAGACACAGGAACGATACAGTGCATCGTCGGTGGTAAACGAAACAGCGCAGGCTTTATCATCTTTCAGAGCGCATATGGTTGTTTCAAACATTTCAAAATCTCCCTCCAAGTATTATCAAATGCTTCGAAGCCACCTGCCTGATAGCGCATTTTTGACCCTTGGGATTAAAAACGCGTTATATCATGTTTTGGCCTCTGATAAAAAAGGTTAGGTGGGCGGGACTCATCATCCCTGGTTATATCTTCAGTGGTGTACTACATACCTATCATCACTGCTTATCACTACGAGAGTGGCTTTATGAACTGAATCCCTTTTGGGATCAGGTGTATCTGTACCTTTGTGGACTGGGATAACTCTCCGTCAGCGTTGACATGAACTGGCTGGGGGCTCTCCATTGTAAGGCTGCGACACCGCCTTAAGGTTACCTCACGCATCTTCGTGTGGGTTCCCTTGATCAGGCGGGGAAAAAACATGAGAATCTTCAGCCGGTTCATTCCCTCGATCAGGCAGACATCCAAAAAGCCGTCATCAGGCCTGGCATCCGGAACCGGTGACATCCCTCCGCCATAAAAACGTCCGTTTGCAAAGGCGGCCAAAAGAAGGCTTTTCATCACTATGGTTTCGTCATCGAGCATAAAGGTTGCCTGAATGTTTTTCTTTCGTATCAAGGATAACAGGATACCACCAATATAGGCGATTTTCCCCTTCATCAATGGAAGGCGCTTAAGGCGCTGCGTGCTGGCGACCACGTCGGCATCAAAGCCTGCTGAGGCAATATTTAGAAAGTAACGATCGTTCATTTTGCAAATGTCCACCGGAACTGGATCGGCATGCACCAGAAACGGAAGCAGCTTTACAGGATCACGAATGGCGCAGAAGCTTTTAATAAAATCATTACCGGTGCCTGCAGGAATAATGCCAAGGCATGCGTCGCTACCCACAACACCCTGCAGAACCTCGTTGAGTGTGCCATCTCCTCCGACCGCATATATGCGTAATTTTCTGTTTTCCTTTATGTATTCCCTGGCAATGATCGTGGCATGCCCGGGTGCCTCGGTAATTTCAACCCTATAGGGAAGTGCGTGCTTTCCCATTAGCGCTTCAATTTCCGGCAGGATCTTCAGGGTGTGTCCTTTCCCGGCAACTGGGTTCAGAATAAAAAGATGCATTTTGCAGACCCTTCGTATTGTTCATATTACTGCTGAAAGCTTTTGGCGTCAGCCACAAATTTCAGTTCTTGCGGGGAGGCGTCAGATGAATCCAACAGGATGCTTTTACCCGGGCATTTGCTAGATGGCCTGGGGGCTAAAACTATTATACACGCTTCATTTGTTTTCCTCAAGAAGTTTGAATAAACCATAACCATTGCGTTGCATAACTGTTACTGCTCTCACACCCCATTATTAAGCTCATAAGTTGCTGCAGAGGTATGTGTTTTATCCTGAGCGCGCAATGTCACCCTGAACGCGCGATGCCACCCTGAGTGCAGCGAAGGATCTCAAGTGGTGCGAGATCCTTATTTTCGATATTGACAATCATTATCAAAAAGGATATGATAATATCAGAACAAAAAAAGATAGAATAATCAAAGAACGATCGCGCCTAATGGTTAGGCATAAGAGGGGCATCAGGTATGACACTGAGGGAAATGAAAATTGGGGACAGGGGGACCATCCGGACGATTTCCGGAGGCAGGTCTGTTCATAATAAACTTGAATCGATGGGGCTTCGCGAGGGAGTGTCCATCGTTAAAAAAAGTGCTGTGATGAACAATGGCCCGGTGATTATAGAGATTGGGGCTACCCAGATTGCCCTTGGATGTGAAATTGCCGGGAAAATCTTTGTGCAGTCCGCATGACGAGTGAAAACCTTTATTCATTTGAATAAGTTTCTACAGTGAAATCATGAAACAGCCATTATCAGCTTAAACACGTGAGGCATGTCAGGAGCGGCAGTTGCCCCGTTTTTTGTCATGCCTGTTTTAACAGCTTTGCAAGCATAAAAAGGAGCTAAATATGAAGGTATTGCTTATTGGCAACCCTAACGTAGGGAAAAGCGCCGTTTTTACCCAATTGACAGGCATAAATGTCAAAACATCAAACTATCCGGGAACCACGGTAACCTATACCACTGGAACGCTGACGGTTATAAAGTCGGGCACTGCATGTACATCCTGTGCAGGAGGCTGTGGGGGCTGCCAGGCTCGTATTCCCGAAAAGATTGAGGTCATTGATGTTCCTGGCACATATCGTCTTGATCCCGAGTGTGAAGCTGAACAGGTAGCATGTCGGATGCTGCCTCAGGGTGATATGTATGTGAATATTATAGATGCGACCAACCTCGAGAGAAACTTGAACCTGACCCTGCAGCTGCTTGAGTTCGGAAAGCCTGTGATTGTTGTGTTGAACATGTGGGATGATACCCTGCACAAGGGTATTTCCATAGATGTTCCAAAGCTCTCAGAATTGCTGGGCGTTCCCGTCGTTACAACAACAGGGGTTACAGGTACAGGGATTGATACGCTGATCCGGCATATTATGAATTATCCACATGAAACCGTCAGGGAAAGAAAATTCGACAACAGGTGGCAAACCCTAGGTGAAATCGTCACGGCCGTTCAAAACCTGGAGCATCGACATCATACCTTCCTGGAGCGCTTGCAGGATCTCAGCGTTCATCCGCTGGCTGGTGTTCCCATTGCCCTGATCGTATTGACAACATTGTTTCAGGTGATCATCATTGCAGGAGAATTTTTGATAGGCTTGATGGAAAAGCTGTTTGAATGGCTTTATACACCGGTAATCCTGTTCATAAGCCGCCTTCTGGGAGGACAGGGTGTTGTTCACCAGATTTTACTGGGTGATATTTCTGGAGAAAAAATAGATTACGAGGCAGCCATGGGTGTGCTCACAACCGGCGTATTCATGGAGCTGGGGCTGGTTTTTCCCTATATTCTGATCTTTTATATCGTTCTTGGTTTTTTGGAGGATTTGGGGTATTTGCCCCGGGTGGCTGTATTGTTTGATCGGTTCATGCACAAGGTGGGACTGCACGGGTTTTCGATCATTCCCATGATGCTGGCCCTTGGCTGCAATGTGCCCGGCATCATGGCGGTTAGAAACCTTGAATCCCGCAGGCAGCGATTTATTACTGCCACACTCACTGCAATTACCATACCCTGTCTGGCCCAATCAGCTATCATATTTTCCCTGACTGCTTCTTATGGACTGGGAACTGTAGCAGCAATTCTGATAACAATTGTTGCACTGTGGATGATCTTGGGTTCCATTTTACGGTTGACCATAAAAGGCACCACGGACACCCTGATCATGGAGGTGCCGCCATACCGCCTCCCCGGAATGAAGGTCTTGCTGCGTAATCTGGGCACCCGGCTGGTGGGGTTTCTCACCGATGCCTTCCCCTACGTTCTGGGCGGTATCCTTTTTGTGAATATCTTAACGCTTCTGGGTGTGATGGATTTCCTGGGCAACCTTGCCAGACCGCTCATCACGGGGGTATTCGGTCTGCCCGGCGAGGCTGTGGCATCCTATATTGTTGGAATCATCAGGAAAGATGCTGCGGTTGCACTTCTTGAGCCGCTTGCACTAAATTCCTCACAAATGGTAACGGGGGCAACCACGCTCATCATTTATTTCCCGTGCATGGCAACCTTTGTGGTTCTTCTGAAGGAACTGGGGCTTAAGGATACAACGAAATCCTTTCTGATCATGGCGGGAATTACCCTGGCTGCAGGCATATGGATGCGCGCTTTGCTGGGGCTTGTGAACAACGTCTGGATTTACAACCTTCTGACAATGGTTTTTGCGGCAGGTGTAATGCTCCTTGCCAGCCAGGTGACAGTGAAGAAGGAAGAAGAGTAAGCAGTGAAATCATGTATTGGATCAAAGAACGATCCGGGCCACAGGTTTTTATGCATAAGCAGACTTCTATAGGTTATTGATAGCATAGTAAAACAAATACTGCTGTGCAATACCGCCCAGATCTCCGAAAGTATCCCGGGCGAATTTACGGATGGTGTCTTCGCTTGTTTCCCTGTGAAAATATATTTGTTCCATCACCCGTTTGATCCAACGGTCTACAGGAAAAGCACTCCGATCAGTCCCGCTGTATAAAAGAACACAGTCGGCAACCTTTTGCCCGATTCCAGGAAGCGATAGCAGCAGTTCTCTGGCCTGCTGGCTGGGAAGTGTTTTCAGCTCGGCTAAAAAAGAAGGCTTTTGTGTCAGAATTCTGGAGATATCCGAAATGTACCGGCAACGATATCCTCCCCGACAAAGGTTCAGGTTATCCATTGTTGCATTGGCCAATGCTTCCGGCTGTGGAAAGTCATAAGTGCCATTTTCCGCTGAAAGAGGTTTTCCAAAATGCATACACAGCGATTCGACAATTTGCTTAATCCTTGGTATTCCGTTGTTCTGGGAGATGACAAAGGACAAAAGAACCTCCCACAAATCCTGCCTTAGCAGTCGCATACCACTGCCGAAAGCCACCGCTTTATCCAGCCTTTCATCTATCTGAATAAGCTCTTTTTTGATGCTGGTGTAATCGGTGCTCATATCAAAATAATCATGAAATTGATCTATAAATTGCTGCTCATTGATGCCATAGAAGGTGCAAATTCCGTTCTCCCAGGAAAGCCTGAGCCTGCGCCCGAAAACGTTCCCCGTCCATAATCCGTCCTCGTCCTGAGCCCATCGGAAGCACTGACCGCACAGGAAGGTCTGGAAAGGATCAAAATCATTCATCTGGATCCTGAAAAATGGCTCATTTCTTGTCAACATGGTGCATATTCCTCCTGTGAACCTGTAGACCGGGTCCGGGTAATCAGGGATGAAGTAAAACCTGCAGGCAAAAGTATTGTTTTCCCGTTTTTCTTCATCTTTTTCCATACCTCTGCAACAGGCGCTGAATTATTATCTCATAAATAATCGGCTGTTTCCAGTTGTTTTCTATCAGCCTTTCTCCAGCGCTTTTGTGCTGACTGAAGCCCTTTGTTGGAAGTTATCCGTAAGCCCCCTCATATGGGGCTGGGTTTGCGGGAAGTGTGGGACAATTTCTTTGCACTGAAGATCGAACCTGTATTTAAAGAGAAATATTCGCAGTCTCTCAGGGCGATGATGCAGTGATCACCGGGTTAATAATGTGGTATAATATGAGAAAAAGGCGGTTTTTGTTTCTTCAAGCAATGTTTATATTCCATAATGTGTTTGCAGAGGGGGTATAAGGGGAAATATCTTGTTGCACCCTT
Organism: Thermoclostridium sp.; assembly: GCA_017995215.1. Classification (GTDB taxonomy): domain Bacteria; phylum Bacillota; class Clostridia; order DSM-8532; family DSM-8532; genus JAAYJG01. The sequence continues at coordinate 30,343 of JAGOJH010000016.1, read as the reverse complement.
AATGTTTAAGCGGAGTTTATCAAACGGTATAAATCTATTGTTGAGGCATGGGAAAGCGAATCAATGGATTCCAATAAATAGAATTGAAAAGGAGAGGATCGTCAATGATTACGAATCAGTGGTATGCAATATTACCTTCAAAACAAATTAAAGAAAACAAAATCATCGCAGTGAAAAGAATGAATATAGACCTTGCATTGTTCCGAAATGCGAAGGGTGAAATTGCATGTGTTGAGGATCTATGCTCACATCGGGGGGCGGCACTCAGCAAAGGTAAGCTGATAGGTAATTGCATTCAGTGTCCTTTTCATGGATTGGAGTTTGACAAAAACGGTAAATGTACATTTATACCTGCCAATGGAAAATCCTCAACTGCCGATCTCAGTCGTTATAATGTGAGGCATTATCCAGTGAAGGAATCGAATGGAATCGTCTATGTTTGGTATGGAGATGTTGAGAAAACAACAGAACAAGTACCTTTCTTTTATAATTTTGTAGATGACTCTTATTCTTATAGTGAAATTGAGGATCATTGGAATTCTCATTACTCCCGCTGCATAGAAAATCAACTTGATGTGGTTCATGTACCCATTGTCCACCACAATACGATAGGAAAAGGCAACAAGACCTTAATCAATGGCCCGAAGGTTGAGTTTGAGGACGGCATCTTACGAACCAGCGCAAACAATGAGGTGGATAATGGACAAAAACCGAAGCCGCCTGTTGAATGTGTGATAAAGGATACTAATCTCAATTTTATCTACCCAAACATTTGGATGAACCATATCAGCTCAAAAATAAAGGTAATTATTTATTTCGCTCCGGTAGATGATGAAAACACAATACTATATATACGTTTTTATTGTAAGCTTGCTAAGATCAAGGCAGTGAACAGCTTGATTGCATTTTTTGGTAAATTTGCAAATAAAGTTGTTGAACGGCAGGACAAGCGTGTTGTCATTACCCAAAAGCCCAAGGCCTCTTCTTTCAGATCAGGAGAAAAGTTGGTGGTGGGAGATGGACCTATCGTCATGTATCGCAGAGTACGGGATGAATTGCAGAACCTGAAAAAATGAGTTGTGCGTTACGATGATTGTGTTGTGTAAAGAATATTTTGTGAAAGGTGGATTTTTTGTTGAAAGAGCGGATTTATACCATACCGGTGAGCGAGGCGTTCAAAGAGGACTGCGAATGTCCTATGTGCCTGCTGCAGAAAAAGCTGGAGGACGATGCGCTGGAATATACTCTGGGACCATCCATGATGGAATCCGACCATCGGATTGAAACAAACAAAAAAGGCTTTTGCAACCGCCATTTCACAAAGCTATACAACAAGCAGAAAAACCGGTTGGCCCTGGGTTTGGTCATCGACACCCATTTGATGGAGCAAAACGAAATCCTGAAAAAAATGTTCGATAAAAGCCTTCCGGGAATGAAGAAGGAGGCTGCATCAAGTGCGGTGGAGCAAATGGTACAGGGCCTGAAAAAGGGTAAAAGCGATACAGCTGCGTATATCGCTCAGATGGTTGAAAAGCTGTCCGAACTGGAGAAAACCTGTACGATATGTGAGAAAATGGGTTTTAACATGGGCAAGTTTACAGATGTTATCCTGTACCTGTTTTTCAAGGAACCGGACTTCAAAGAACGTTTTCTATCCAAAAAGGGTTTTTGCCTGTACCATGTCAAAATGCTGCTCGAGGGAACGCTGAAATACCTGAACCAGCGGGAACGAAATGAGTTTGTCATGGCCCTGATGGAAATGGAAATCGTTCATCTGGACAGAATAAAGGAAGAGGTGAACTGGTTCACGCAAAAATTCGATTACCGCAATGAGAAGGCCCCGTGGAAAAACTCCCAGGATGCAATCCCGAGGAGCATCGAGAAAATCTGCGGGCCCAGCGATTTAATGCGGTAAAACAACAAATGGAGTGGTAAAAATGCAAAACAAACGATATAGCTATACAGACCTTCTTGAAATCATGAAAAAGCTGCGTGGTCCGGGCGGATGCCCCTGGGATCGAGAGCAGGATCATGAAACCCTGAAAAAGTATTTTATCGAGGAAACCTATGAGGTTCTCGAGGCTATTGACCTGAAAAGCCCCGAAAAGCTTTGTGAAGAGCTTGGAGACGTGTTGCTGCAGGTTATCTTTCACGCACGGATCGCTGAAGAAAACGGTCAGTTCACCATGGACGATGTCATCGACACCGTCAGCAGGAAAATGGTCCACCGGCATCAGCATGTTTTTGGACTGGCTCAGGCTGAGACCGCCGACGATGTGGTGAATTTATGGGAAGACATTAAGAAGCAGGAAAAGGGTGTGAAAAGCCAGACCGAAGTGCTGAAGGACGTACCGCCTGTACTGCCGGCACTGATGAGAAGCTACAAGGTTCAGGAAAAGGCAGCAAAGGTTGGCTTTGACTGGGATCATGTGGAAGATGCCTGGAAGAAGGTAGCTGAAGAGACCGAAGAGCTGCGTGAAGCCTATTTGACTGGGGACAAGGAAAAAACGGAAGGTGAAATGGGTGACTTACTCTTCGCCGTGGTTAATGTGGCCAGGTTCCTGAAAATTCAACCCGAGCTGGCGTTAACCGGAACGATCAACAAATTCATCAGAAGGTTTGAATATATTGAAACCAAAAGCCGTGAGAAGGGTAGGAAATTATCTTCCATGACGCTTCGGGAGATGGATGTTCTGTGGGATGAAGCTAAGAAATCAGAATAAAGCAACGGCTTAAAGCCTGCCCCGGCTTTCAATGAAGCCAAAAAAGAATAGCTGAAAATTCGTGGAAATAATAGATTTAATTATGGAGTGAAGAAAAAATGCGTATTGATAAATTTTTAAAGGTAAGCCGCGTCATTAAGCGCAGAACTCTGGCGCAGGAAGCCTGTGACCGGGACAAGGTGACGATCAACGGAAAAGCTGCCAAACCGGGCACTGCCGTAAAAGAAGGCGATATCGTCGAGATCCGCTTCGGTGAAAACACAACCCGATTTCGGATTAAAAAGGTTTCTGAGCATGTGCGCAAGGAAGAAACCGCCGAGATGTACGAGCTTCTGTAATGGGAGCAGGGTTCAGTTTATCAGCACCACACGCTTTTTAGCCTCTGGCTGAAAATGCATATAAAGATGTTTTTACCCTGAGGCTGAAAATGCGCAAAGAGGTGTGGCAGCAGTCCATCACCTCTCCTTTATTTCTGATGCCCTTCAAAGCATATTGTTCCCTTCCCTCTCATAGAATTTCAATGCATGGACGATGTCGTTTTCATGCAGGTGCTGATCGCTCTTCGGAGGTGAAGGTTGATGGCGGAGGAAAAGAAGCTGCCCGAGCAGGAACATCAGAATATAACACTGCGCGACAGGAAGAAGCTGCTGATCACAGGGGTGCACAATGTTGACAGCTTCAATGAGGAATGCATTGTTGTGGATTCCGAACTGGGGCTCATTGTAGTCAGAGGGCTGGACATGCATATCAATAAGCTGGATGTGGAAAGTGCCACCCTGGATGTGGAAGGCGAAATTGCCGTGATTGAATACCTTGATCAGACTGTGCCGCAGCGCAAAAGCGGATTTTTGTCCGGTTTGTTCCGGTAGAAGGCATGGGTATGATCAGGGAAGTAACTGTATTTATAAGTGCTCTGTGCGGCGGTGCGGTTGCAGGCTTCATTTACGATCTGATCCGGCTGAAGAGAAAAGCGATCAGGACAAAAGCGCTTTTAATAGGCCTTGAGGACGTTGCGTTCTGGATCCTGGCAGCCATCCTGATGTTTGTTACAGCATATTTCAGCAGCGAGGGAGAAGTCCGGATTTACTTCCTGTCTGCTGCATTGATAGGTGTTTTCATTTATTACTGGTTGTTTTCACGCCTGGTCATACAGATACTGACCTTCCTGGTGAAGGCTGTCCTCTGGCCCTTTCTTTTTTTGCTGCGGCTAATGAAGCCTCCTGCGAAAAAGTTTTGTGCGCTAGTGGGAAAGGGAGCTGAGAAAACCCATCAAAAGCTGCAGTTGGCAGGCGTTCGAATGAATCGGCGGATGAAGTCCATCCACCATATCATGCGCAAGCTCTAGAAAGCGCCCGCTATCGCCAGACCCGCAGGAAAGCTGGCGATTGACTCGGGCGACGTCGATTTCATTCACGTTACGACTAAAGGTAAGCAGGCACCGCCTGCCATCCTGAGCACAGTGAAGGATCCTTGCATTACTATGGAGCCTTCGCTGCGTATTTGATTAAACATATACCTCTGTTTAGTAACGATTTTACTTAAACGGCTGAAAAGAATGGTTCAGGCAACTTGCACTCTTGCTGGATTATGGTATAATTGAACCAGGCAGATGCTCTGGGAACAGCAGGGTTTGCCCATACAAAAGCTAAAAAGGGGAAGTTACCGATGAGAAAACGAGTGCATCCTTTAATATGGGTGTTCATGTCGGGTCTTATTTTCTATTTTATCATCACGCTTGCCAGGCAGCAGGGCGAAATTTCCCTTATCCAGGCTGAAATGCAGGTTATCGCACATAAAATCAGCCAGGAGGAAAAAAAGCGGGATGAATTGCTTGAACAGAAAATAAAAGCCAATACCGATGCTTTTATCGAAAGCATTGCCAGAGAAAAGCTTGGCATGGTCAAGGAAGGCGAAAGGCTATTTGTAGATTCAGAATAAAACCTGCAGGGTAAGGCTTACCGGCAGGTTTTTGCATTACTTTGTAAAGACCTCACCAGTGAGATAGCAGCGCAGCCATTGAACCGAACAATTCAACTGCTGCCCATATCATATCTGGCGTGTTTGCAATTGCACACAATTGCTTCCTTTGCTATAATGTTGATGATTGGCTGACAAGATGAAAATGAATAAGCAGAAAGCCATATGGAAGCGAGGTTAACTGGACAAACCGATGAAATTGAATGATTGGCTGAATCATAAGCTTCCGGACATCACAAAAAGTCTGGAGGAAATCAATAAAAACCATTTTTTGAATGATAAAACCATAGGCGTGGCTGGGAAGGAGCAGGTCTATCAGGTTCTACGACTGCTTCGCTCGGCTCTTTTTCCAGGGGTATATGAAAAGTATCCCATTGATGAGTGCAATATCGATATTATCACCGGGAACAATATCCGCACAGCGGCACTGGATTTGCAGGGGCTAATGGAAAAATGCCTGAAGAATGAATGTGACCGCGATGAGAAGGACAAAGGCACCTGTAAGAAATGCCAGGAAAAGGCCAACGAAATCACCATTGATCTGCTTGAGCAGCTGCCCAAAATCCGGGAAATGCTGCACAAGGATATCGAGGCTGCCTATGAAGGAGATCCGGCTGCCATCCGCCGGGAGGAAATCCTTTTAAGCTATCCCTCCATAGAAGCGCTGAGCATCCATCGCCTTGCCCATGTGCTTTACAAGCACGGTGTTCCCATCATCCCAAGGGTCATGTCGGAGTATGCCCACCGCAGAACCGGAATCGACATTCATCCCGGTGCTTCCATCGGCGAATACTTTTTCATTGACCACGGCACCGGCGTGGTTATCGGCGAAACCTGCGTGATCGGAAACCATGTAAAAGTATATCAGGGGGTTACCCTGGGGGCCAAAAGCTTCACCCTTGATGACAAGGGAAACCCGGTGAAGGGTGTGAAGCGTCATCCGGATATCGAGGATCATGTAATCATTTATGCCGGGGCCACCATTTTGGGGGGCGATACCGTCATCGGCCATGATTCGGTTATCGGAGGAAATGTATGGCTCACCCGTTCGGTTCCGCCTTTCAGTATGGTACATAATTCTCAGCCCTCACCAACTATCAAAAACGGAAAACCTGATGATATGGTAGAAGCGGGTGAAGTCCAAAATAAATAACAGCTGAAACCCACAAAGCTGCGAATTATTCATTCAATGAGCGAACACTTATGCAAATTGTGAGCAACAACCTTCTATCTGTATAGAAGTTACCAACGATCCGTAAGCATTTACTCAACACAGAATTGATTTACAGGGAGATGTGTCTATGAGATTTTATAATACCCTCACACGCAGCAAAGAAGAATTCAAGCCCGTCAAACCCGGCGAGGTCAAGATGTACAGCTGCGGCCCCACTGTCTATAATTATTTTCATATTGGAAATGCCCGTCCATTTATAGTGTTCGACTGCCTGCGGCGATTCCTCGAATATCGTGGTTACAAGGTTACCTTTGTTCAAAACTTCACCGACATCGAAGACAGAATGATCAAGAAAGCCCAGGAGGAAGGGACGACTGTGCCTGAGGTTGCCGACAGGTATATCCGGGAATATTATACCGATGCACGAGGCCTGGGTATCTGGGATGCAACGGTGGCTCCGAAAGCTACCGATAACATGGATGCCATTATTGAAATGGTTAAAACGCTGGTGGACAAAGGCTATGCCTACGAAACCGAGGGTGATGTGTATTACAGGGCATTGGCGTTTGCGGAATATGGCAAGCTGTCCGGGCACAACATGGAGGACCTTGAGGCCGGAGCCCGGATTAGCGTGGATGAAAGAAAGGAAAACGCCATGGACTTTGCGCTGTGGAAAGCGCAAAAACCCGGAGAACCCGCCTGGGACAGCCCCTGGGGCAAGGGACGCCCGGGATGGCATATCGAGTGCTCGGCCATGGCAAACCGCTTTCTGGGTGAAACGATTGATATTCACAGTGGAGGCCAGGATCTGATCTTCCCGCACCATGAAAATGAGATTGCTCAAAGCGAGGCGGTCAATGGAAAGCCCTTTGCAAACTACTGGCTGCATAATGGCTTTATCAATATCAACAATGAGAAGATGTCCAAATCCAAGGGGAATTTCTTCACGGTAAGGGACATCATCAAGCATTTTGATTATGAGGTGATCCGATTTTTCATGCTTTCAGCCCATTACAGAAGCCCGATCAATTTTAGTGACGGCTTGCTGGAACAGGCACAAAGCGCTTTAGGCAGGATTTATGAATGCCGGGACAACCTGGTTTTTCTGATGCAAAATGCACAGAGTGATTCTTATGAAGCGGAATGCTTTGAACAACTGGCAGGCTACCGGCAGAGGTTCATTGAAGCCATGGAGGATGATTTAAATACAGCCGACGCCCTCGCAGCCATCTTTGAATTGGTTCGTCAGATCAATGTTTCCATACCCGGTACGGGAAAACAAACCATTGGAAAAGCCCTGGAGCTGTTGAAGGAATTGACGGGGGTTCTGGGAATCATGGCAAAAGAACAGGAAACCGTTCAGGATCAAGGGGTGGAAGCATTAATCGAAGCAAGACAAAAGGCAAGGGCCGCCAAAGATTTTAAGAAAGCGGATGAAATACGTGATCAGCTGAAGGAAATGGGAATCGAGCTTCAAGACACACCACAGGGCATTAAGGTAGTTTATCGTTAGCCTTTCCGGCAGGATTCAATCAGCGCTTGCGTGATTATGCGTTAATGCAGGCGCGCACCCACTGGAAAGGGCTGCACAATAAATAAAAACGAGGGGTTAAGTATGAAACAGTTCATTACACCGGATCAGCTGCTGGCGCTGAATGCTACGCAAAAGTCCAATTTGATGGATTTATGGCTGCCACAGGTAAACACCCTGGCCATGGCCAGAATCTGCAAGGATGTTATTCATGACGAATATGACAACATCGTTTTTGTGATCGGAGAGGTGCTTGTTACCGAAGGAAGGAACAATCTTGTGCTTCGCAGGTACAGGCTGCTGGATGAATCCTTCTTTGATGAAAACAAGGAGCTGTTTGAGAACGAAGGGGATTTTGAACTGGAATATTCTGAGCCTGAGCAATATTTCAACAAGGAAGACTGCATGCCTCTTCCCGGAATCGGGCAGATGATCGAATGGCTCAGCCATCTTCGCTACGGTCAGGACGGTTTTAGCATTTCCATCCCCGCTGCCAGGAAGCTGCCGGGAGATAAAGATTTCGTAGTGATGAACAGTAACGAGCTGGAATTTGAAGAGGAAGAACTATGCGACGCCTTATGGAACGCATTGGTAGGGTGCCTGTAAATAACTGCTCTGTAAGCGAAACAAGAAATGGGAATGCACATGCATTCCCATTTTGGTTTTCAGGAATTAAGCTGTCGGCTTAACGAAGTTTATACCGTTTTAGCTTCTCATCCAGCTCGACCACCAGTTTGCCCAGGTCTGCTGAAGCTTCCTGAAGCTCGTCGAAAGCTTTCATCTGCGATTCTGTTGTGGCAGCCATTTGCTGGCTTGCAGCGGCAGTTTCCTGTGAAACCGATGAAATGTGCTCGATAGCCCGTGTAACCTCGTCCTTGTCGGACTGCATCTTGTTCACGGAGTCGTTAACACTTCTGAATTTATCTACAATGGCATAAATCGCATTGGCGATATCGCCAAAAGCCTTCTCTGTTTTTTCAACGGATTGATTCTGGTTATCGGAGGCTTTTCTAAGATCCTCCATCACAGCAACGGCCATTCTGGAATCTTCGCTGATGGATTCAACAAGGTTGGTGATCTCCAGGTTGGATTGCCTGCTTTGGTCGGCGAGACTGCGCACCTCATCTGCGACCACTGCAAAGCCCAGGCCGGCTTCTCCGGCTCTGGCAGCCTCGATGGCCGCATTCAGTGCAAGCATGTTTGTCTGCTCGGTTATGGACTCTATAGAATCGGTAAACGATGTAATCTGTTGAACTGTTTGAACGAGCTTTTCAACAACCGAGAAGATCTTCTCGGAAGCATTGCTGTTGGTAACCGTTTTTTCCTTCAGGGACTGCACCGCATCTAACCCCGCTGTATTCACATGGGTGATCTTATCGGTTTCAAGAATGATTTCATTGGAACTGCCATAAACGGCATTTATCTGATCGGAGAGCTTCTCAACGGACAGTACTCCGTTTTGTGCTTCTTCAGCCTGACTGGTTGCGCCCTTTGAGATATCATCGGTGGTATGGTTAATCAGCTCGATGGCCTCAGATGCATTCTTTGAAACTGTTTTAACCGTATACGAGGCACTGTTTATCGCAAGAGACAGCTGGAAGAAACCGTCGATCAGTTTTCTAATTTCACTGAGCAGAACGTTGATCGTCGTTGCAATGGGACCAAGTAAGCCGTATTCCTTTGGTATAATCAGGACGGAAAAATCACCCTCCTTGATCAGTTGGATTTGCTCGTTGAATCGGATGACCAGTTTTTTAAGCTCACGATTAAGAACAAACCGCACAATAAATGCCTCTGCCAGTGCAAATGCACCAAAGACAATGAAGATCAGCCAATCCTTTGTTCTGAAGTAAAACAGCGCACCTAAAATAAAGCCCAAAATGGTTGTTGCAATAATAACAGCCTGGACGGTATTCACTTTTTTTGGTTCCTTACTGTTTTTCATAGTACTCCCTCCGAATTGAACAATTTTCGCGGTATGCAATGAATGTCGGCAATAAAGCTTTTCTTAGTAACGATAATATAGTTCCATTGCATATTTACCTTCATAGTACTTTTCTAAACAAAAAACGATATAAATTGTTCAATTGGTTTTGCTAAGCTTAGGATGCAGGGACTGGAAGCGTTTCCAGGATAATCCGATCAATGACTTACAGCCGTTCTATTTCCTCTATTGAAATGTCCCTGGTATGGCAGGTATGAGCCCACTCCTTGCGTTCGGCATCTTTTATTCCCGCCAGCGTGACAGGCAGCCAGGTGAGGCAGTACAGCGGATAGACCAAAAACCCGATTAGAATACGGAAATCCCACTTCTTCTCGGTGAGAACGACCAGAGGGCCGAAGGTGACTTGAAAAAGGATGATCAACGACCATATTTCCGGCGGGAACGCATATCCGATTATGTAAAAGGATATTGTCGGGAATGCATGACCTGACCAGGAAAAAAGAGTAGCCAGGCCGAAGAAAATGAAACGGATGGGCTGAAACAGGTAAATGGCACAATCCAGGGCTGCAAGGTTTGCTTCCCGGAAGGATTTTCTAAAGAGCATCGGCAAATAACGCCTGGCGCAGTCGGTATGGCCCTGCATCCAACGTTTGCGCTGACACCAGGACTGAACAAAGGTAAGGGGTTTTTCATCATAAACAACAGCTTTCTTGCAGAAAGCTACTTTTTTGTTGTTTAATACAAGCTTCATGGTAAATTCCAGATCTTCGGTCAGGCAGGTAGCACCCCATCCGATCTCCCGGATGATGTCGCATCTGACACAAAAACCGGTGCCACATAGCCCGCAGCTTAAGCCTAAATTGTATCGGGTCTGTTGGAAAATCCGGTTTGACAGCCAGAAGGCGATGGAATAAGACAGGGAGATCCATGAGTCAAAGGGATTCTTGCTGTCAATATAGCCCTGGATAACCTGATGCCCCTGGGAAAGCATTTTATTCATTTCACTCAGATAACCGGAAGAAACAACATTGTCTGCGTCAAACACACAAATTGCATCATACGGCATATCCAGTATTCTTGCAAAGGCCCAATCCAGCGCATAGCCCTTCCCTCGCTGCTCATCATTCTGGCGAACAAGAACATGGGCTCCGGCTTTTTTGGCTTCTGCTTCAGTGTTGTCACTGCAGTTGTCACAAATGACGAAAATATCAAACAGAGAAGCAGGGTATTGCTGCTTCTTCAGGCTCGACACCATGCTCCTAATCACTTTATCTTCATTATGGGCTGGAATAACGATGGCAAAGCGTTGAAACACCTCAGACCTTTTATCCCTGTCTTTTTTATCGGGAAAAGGAATCCAACCTGCAATCGTGATGACCATATAGTAGGCACCAAAAATAAACAAAAAGAACTGGACAAAATATGAAAAAGAAAAAATCAGCAGATTGATTACGATTTCCATAGTTTCCTCCGTTTAGTTTTCAATGATGCAAAAAATATATGTCGGGTATATCACTTCCTCGTTTATTTTCTACAACGGCGGTAAAAATATGTTTGGTAAATCAATCATATTTGAGTTTCAATGCCATCTGCCGGAAAGTTCGGGGTCTGCAGTGTTTTCATTTCCCGTGGCATAAACCGGGAAATGTTGATTTACTCAATGTCTGGGGAATGCTATAACGAAGCTTAAGCTTCGTTGCTGCGGTGTGTTGCGATTGCAAGCAATCACTTCCGTTGTTATAATGAATAAGAACACTGGTGTTTTTCCAGTTTGTGAAAACTATTTTTTCTTCATTTTTCGCAGGAGGGCTACATGGGGAAACCATATAATAACAACGCTGTCATCGGCAATGGCAGCATGCTTGGCTGCATTACCGAAACAGGCGAGCTAATTCGGCTGTATTGGCCTGAAATCGATTTTCCGCAGCACATTGAGAAGATGCTGACAGGTTTTTATAACACCACGAAATCGAACAGTACCATCTGGTTCAGTGAAGGCGATCATGAGGTTACCCAGCGATATTTGGAAGACACAAACATTCTTGAGACCACCGCTGTTTTTTCCGGCCTTCCGCTTGCGGTGACGCAAACAGACTTCTGCCTTCCGGATGAAGATGTTCTGGTAAGGCACTATACCATTAAAAACCTGGGGGACGCAGATATTCATATCGGTATGGGTATTGCTTCCCATGTCATTTCTTCCCCTGCGGATATGGGAAACACCCTGTTTGATTTTCAGCTGGATGCACTGGTGCATTACAGGCATGGGGGAGCCTGTGCTATTGGTTCAAGTATGGAGGTGCGGCAGTTCCAGATAGGGAACAATCCGTTCGCAGCCATATGGGAGGGAAAGCTTACAGGACCCGATAGCGTCGGCATGTCTCCCGACGGCGCCATGCAGTGGGATATTGGGTTACTGCCGCCTGGCGGGATGAAAGAGCTTACGCTTTATATCGCATTTGCCCGAAACTATGCCGATGTGAAAGCGCTGGTTGTCAGGATGAAAACTGCAGGCTGCTATGAGCTGATCGATCAAACCCAAAAATACTGGCAGGAATTTTTAAAAAGCCGCAAGCCGATGAAAAGCGGAAACGAAAGTGCCGACAGAATATATAAGCGTTCATTGCTGCTGTTCAAGCTGATGTCTGATAAAAACACGGGCGGCCTTCTGGCTTCCCCTGAAATAGACGAGGGGTTCACCCAATGCGGGCGGTACGCATTTTGCTGGGGCCGTGATGCAGCCTTTATTACACAAGCTCTTGATGCGGCAGGCCTTTACGAGGATACCGCAAGGTTTTACGAATGGGCTGTCCGGGTTCAGGACACGGAAGGCTTCTGGCATCAGCGTTATCAAATGAACGGCAGCCTGGCGCCGTCCTGGGGTATTCAGATCGATGAGACCGGATCGGTTTTGTTTGGGATGCTCTGTCATTTCAACGTGACGAAGGATTTCTCTTTTCTTGAGAAGATGTGGCCGGCCGTTGTGAAGGCAGCAGATTTTCTGACAAGCTTTCTCGACCCTAAAACAGGCTTACCCAAGCCAACATTTGACCTTTGGGAAGAAAGGAAGGGTGAGCATACCTACTCTACCGCTGCTGTCATTGCAGGGCTTCAGTCAGCGGCAGAAATGGGGCGTGTGCTGGGGGCGTCGACACAGACAACACAGGGTTGGCTTCAAAGCGCAGAACAAATCCTTCAGGCAATGCGTAAAGTGCTGGTGGATGATGAAACCGGCATTTTCCTTCGAAGCGTCCGGGTCAAGCTGAACCCTTGGGGGAAGGAACCCTCCGATCAAACCGTATGGGTTCAGGTAAACCCGAAAGGTTATTCCTGGGAGGTATCCCAAGCAGACAAAAAAATGGATATCAGCCTTTTGGGGCCGGTAGTTCCTTTCAAAGTCCTTAAACCGGATGACCCGATTGTAAGAAATACAGCCGCCCTGCTGGAACAGCTTTTAAAATGTGAAAAGGCTGGTGGGCTTATGCGATATGAAGAGGACCATTATGCAGGCGGAAATCCATGGATCATTGCAACTCTTTGGATGGGGATGTATCACCTGGAAACAGGAGAGGTGAAGAAGGCTGAGGAATATCTGAACTGGTCCATCCGGTGCCGCACCCATCTGGACCTTTTGCCCGAACAGGCTGACAGGAACGATGGCAGGCCTGCATGGGTGATTCCATTAACCTGGTCCCACGCGATGTTTATATTAGTCTTAAGAAGGTTTTTGGATCATGGCGGGTTACTATCCGGTACACCATGATCGAACAGTTATTTCTGATACCGGTATTTCAACAATCAGCGTTTCCAGGCTGGGGCGATGCTGTGATCCCTGGGGGAGGAACTTGAATGTCAAAACAGAAAACGAAGTTTGTATGCTCGGAATGCGGCTATGAAACCGGAAAATGGCTGGGGAAATGCCCGGCCTGCCTGCAATGGAACACCTTTACCGAAGAAACAGAAACTGAAAAGCGGGGAAACATTTCGATTGGAGCTTCGGCGAAAGCCATTCCATTAACCGAGGTTTCGAAGGATTCCGAAGAAAGGGTAAAAACCGGTATGCCCGAGCTGGACAGGGTTCTCGGAGGCGGGCTTGTTGGTGGTTCTCTGGTGCTGGTGGGTGGTGATCCTGGAATCGGAAAGTCCACCCTGTTGCTGCAGGTGTGCGGAACCCTGGCGCCAACACAGAAAATTCTGTACATATCCGGAGAGGAATCGGTTAAACAGATCAAAATCAGAGCCGACAGGCTTTCTGTGAATCATCAGAACATTCTAATGGTTTCAGAAACAAGTTTTCAAAAAGTAGAAAAGCTCATTGATGAAAACAGCCCTCAGGTAGTCATCCTGGATTCCATTCAGACCGTATACAGCGAAGAACTTACCTCTGCCCCGGGCAGCGTCAGCCAGGTGCGCGAGGTGACCGGACACCTGATGCGTATTGCCAAAGGCCTTGGAATGACTATCTTTGTGGTGGGGCATGTAACAAAAGAGGGAGCTATTGCTGGCCCAAGAGTGTTGGAGCATATGGTTGACACGGTTTTATACTTTGAAGGCGAAAGGCATCAGAACTATAGAATTCTTCGGGCGGTGAAGAACCGCTTTGGTTCCACCAATGAGCTGGGTCTGTTTGAAATGCGCCAGGAGGGGCTGACTGAGGTGGGTAACCCTTCCGGGCTTTTGCTGGACGGCAGGGCAAAGGACCAGTCCGGATCGGTTGTAGTGGCAAGCCTGGAAGGTACACGGCCAATGTTGCTGGAGGTGCAGGCGCTGGTGACACCCACCAGCTTTCAGATGCCCCGGCGAATGGCTACGGGTATTGACTATAACCGCCTGACAATGCTGATGGCGGTTTTGGAAAAGAAGGTGGGGATGCAGCTATACAGCTTTGATGCCTATGTAAATGTTGTTGGTGGAATCAGGCTGGACGAGCCTGCCTGTGACATGGGCATCATCGCCAGCATTGCCGGAAGCTTTCGGAACAAGCCCATTGCTTCGGAAATTGTTGTGATGGGTGAGGTGGGTCTTACAGGGGAGGTTCGCCCTGTCAGCCAGGCCGAAAAGAGGGTGATGGAAGCCATGCGAATGGGTTTTAGAAAATGCATTCTGCCTGCCGGAAACAAAAGCAAACTGGCACAGGACAGTACTGGTGATGGAATAGAGCTGCTATATGCGGGCACAGTGGAAGAGGCACTGGGTTACCTGTTTGGTTGAACCTACCCTGCTTAATTGCCTTAACAATTTGAAGGCGGGGTTTTAGTTCCCAGGTTTTTAATACCCGCACTGACTGCAAACTTCTTGTTTGGATAAAGAAAAAAAACAAGCCAGCTGTGCTGACTTGCGAAGAATCGTGTGAAGCGGGGGCTTACCGCAGACTGTATTTCCCCAAAAGCTTCAATCGCTTGAGTTCTTTGATGATGATGTCGTACAGGTTGAGATCCAGCGTGTTACATATGGAGGACAAATAAAAAAGGTTACGCCCCATATCCTTTTCAAGAAGGTCTCGGCAGTTCTCACAGAGCGTACCCTTTAAATGGGACTGCATATGATCTTTCATTTCATCCATATCTGAAAAGGAAGGGATATCCTGTTTCTCGCCGATGATCTGAATACATCCGCATTGGGTAACTGCCTTAACCAGCGTTCTGGATACCCTTGCACAGGAGTCGGTCATTTTGGTCATGCAATCCAAAATACTTTTATTCCGGATGAGTAAATCCTGGGTAGTATACTGGAATTCATCCAGAACGGTATCTTTCAGCTCGGTCACTCTCTACACACCCCTTTTCATCCTTTGACTTCACTGTTTGGTTTGAGAAATCATCCCATATATTATTATAATTTTAACGCTTAAGCTTTGTCAAACGAAAATGGCTCTTGCCAGCCCGTCTTTCATCGCAGAAAATAACAAAAAGGCTGGCTGTCCGACAACAAATCCATTCACGTCAAAACAGCAGTTTTTCTGCTTTTGACTTTTATTGGCCTTTGTAGTATACTGGAGTATACAGGCCTGTATTGTTTTCGCGCTTTTGCATATACTAAGAAAGCACATGCGGGTATTCTGCAGCGACCATCCAGAAATATTAGAAACAGAGTTCAGTCTCCTGTCTGCATTGCATATTTTTTGCTGGTTTGCGTATCTGGCATTTTTCAGGGGGATGCGTTACAAGAGATAAGAAAACCGGGGTATGAATGCGAAAAGGAGTGTAAGGCATGTATGACATAGGTGATAAAATCGTATATCCCATGCACGGAGCCGGTGTTATCGAATCCATCGAAGAAAAGGAAATACTCGGCGAGAAGAAAAGCTATTATATCATGAAAATGCCTGTTGGCGAAATGAAGGTCATGATACCCATTAACTGTGCCGGAAATGTGGGCATCCGTGATGTTATCGACAAATCCATAGCAGACAGGGTTTTCAGATCTCTCGAGGGGTCTATCATCGAGCAGTCTGCCAATTGGAATAAACGTTACCGCGAAAATATGATTAAAATTAAAAGCGGGAATGTTTTTGATGTTGCCGAAGTAGTAAAACATTTGATCATCCGCGAGCGGCAAAGAGGCTTGTCAACGGGTGAACGGAAAATGCTGAACAGCGCAAAGCAAATTCTCATCAGCGAACTGGTGCTCGCAGAGAACATGATGCCAGGCGAAGTGGAAGAGATGATCAATTTTAAAATCAGCCTGTAGCAATATATAGGGTTCGCAAGCAGGCCTTTTTTGGATAAGGCCCCTTAAATCAGGATAAGAACTTCATACGAAATTTGATGTCGGGAGTCGGTTGAATGTTGGACAAAGCGATCAAATATGCTTTTGCCGTTATTGGTGCCGTAACCGGGCTTACAATCACGAGGTTTGTGCTGCAGACCACCGGAGCGAATTTAACATCGTTTATCAATCTTGGCATCATGGTGGCTGCTTCCATAGGGTTTGGCGCAGTGATGCTCCTTATTGGGGGCAAAGCGGTCAGCTTTGCTGCACAGTCCATGGAGAAAATTGAAAAGGTATTGCAATCACTCACGCTGTATGAATTATTGATCAGTGTCGCCGGGTTAATTTCCGGTCTTATCATTGCCAACCTTCTTTCCATCGCATTAATCAGGATTCAAATTATTGGTATACCCCTCACCATTTTGGTGAATGTATTATTTGGTGGCAGCGGGGTTTATCTGGCTCTGTCGAAAAGGCATGAAACCCTTGCAGATGATAAAAAGCGCCGCGGCGGCCAAAGCAAGGCACTCGATACCAGCGTAATTATCGACGGCCGCATCCTCGACATATGCCGGACAGGCTTCCTCGAAGGTGAGCTCGTCATACCGGATTTTATTCTTGAAGAGTTAAGACACCTGGCCGATTCACATGATGATCTGATTCGGGCGAAGGGCAGGCGCGGGCTGGATGTTCTGAACAGCCTGAAGCAGGATTCGGTGGTTCCTGTTAAGGTAGTAAAAGCAAAACAGGAAGAATCCGTCGAAGTGGACGAAAGGCTGATGCGCTTTGCAAAGGAAGAGAAATGCTGCATTATTACGAACGATTACAACCTGAACAAGGTTGCCTCCATTGCGGGCATTCATATTTTAAACATCAACGATTTGTCCAATGCGTTAAAGCCATTGGCACTGTCCGGTGAGGAGATGACCGTTAAAATTATCCGGGAAGGCAAGGAAAGCGGCCAGGGCGTTGGGTACCTGGATGACGGAACCATGGTTGTTGTTGAAGGAGCGCAGAAATTTAAAGGATCAGAAGTGGATGTTGTGGTCACCAGCGTTCTGCAAACCTCCGCCGGCCGCATGGTTTTTGCCAGGCACAAGTCGTCCGGGCTTTCGGTTGTCCGGTAATGGACGGGGTTTATTTCATGCAGCAGCAGAACGTAAAAACTTCGGCAATCATCGTTGCAGCAGGAAAAGGCAGCCGGATGAATGCAAAGACAAACAAGCAGTATTTAATGCTTTCAAACAGGCCTGTATTGGCATATACCCTGGAAGCCTTCGAACATACCGAAATCATTTCTGAGATTATTCTTGTTATTCACCCCGATGATCACCAGCTTTTTAAGGAATGCATCCTGCCTTATGGGTTTTCAAAGATCACTGCGGTGGTCGACGGAGGTGCGGACCGGCAGGCTTCTGTATACAACGCCCTTGCGCAGGTCAGCCCGGAATCAGGCATTATTGCCGTGCATGATGGTGCACGGCCGTTAATTGCCCCCAAGGTTATAACCGATTCAACCGAAACTGCCGCAAAATATGGCGCAGCCTGTGTTGGGGTGCCTGTGAAAGATACAATCAAGCAAGTCAGCCCGGAGTTAACAGTGATTGATACACCAGATCGCTCTGTTCTGTGGGCAGTTCAAACACCCCAGACATTTCAAAGGGACATCCTGATAAATGCGCATGAAAAGGCCCTTTCAGAAGGTTATCGCGGTACCGATGATTCAGTGCTGGTTGAAAGGCTAGGAGTTAAGGTTAAAATGGTTATGGGCAGTTATGCCAACCTGAAAATTACAACTGCTGAAGATCTTGTTTTTGCTGGTGCGTTTCTAAAAGCAGAACCAGACAGGTAGGCGAACCATACTGCCGTGTGCGGGACGCCATTTGGAAAGAAAACTGCCGGAGGACAAAGCCGTATGCCATCCTTCGGCAGTTTTAATATTCAAGGAGCACCTGCGTAAAGGTAAAATCCCCTCATCATCATGGTATTCTAAAATATTACTAAAGCATTATGCCAGCACTTCTTCCAATGCCTGAATTAAAATTTTATTTTCTTCTTCGCTGCCGACAGTGATCCTCAGCCAGTTGCCCATAAATGGCCTGATGATGACGCCCTTGCGAAGCAGGCGCCGGAACATTTCACCCGAAGAAAGAGGCGTTTCTACCCAAACAAAATTTGCATGCGATTTTACATATGACAGCTTTAACCTGTCAAAAGCCTCATAGAGCGTGATAAGCCCTTTTTTGTTCTCGGAAAGGGTTTTCTCTACAAATGCCTGATCGTCCAGTGCAGCAACAGCAGCTTCCTGGGCCAGGGTATTCACATTGAACGGAGGACGAACGCGGTTCAGGTAGGACACCATTTCACTGGAAGCCATTCCATACCCCACTCTTAAGGAAGCAAGACCATATACCTTTGAAAAGGTTCGCAAAATGATCAGATTCGGGTATTTTTGCAGCAATGGAAGGGATTCAGGATAATCTTCGCCCCTGGCAAATTCATAATAGGCCTCATCCAGCACTACGACAACATTGGAAGGGACAGACTGCAGAAAGATATCCTGCTCTTCGGCAGTAATAATAGTACCGGTGGGATTGTTCGGGTTACAGATCCAGATGATCTTTGTTTTGTCGTTGATGGCGTTTTTCATCGCGTTCAGGTCGAGCCCGTGATTCTTCAATGGGATGATTACAGGGTCTGCGCCGGTGGCTCTCACCGCAGTGTCGTACCAGGTAAAGGAGGGCTGCGGATAAATCGATTCATCACCAGGGCCCAGGAAAACCTGTGCGATAAATGTAATAATTTCGTTTGAGCCTGCGCCAAATATGAACTGGTCCGCTTCCAGACCAAGCTGACAGGCCAGCCGTTCGCGCAGTGTGGTTGCATTTCCGTCGGGATACAGGGCAAGGCTTGAAAGCCCTTCAGCAACAGCCTGCTTTACCTTTTCCGAGCAGCCAAAGGGGTTTTCGTTGGAGGCCAGTTTTATCACATGGGAAAGCCCCAGTTCTCTTTGAACATCACTAATTGGTTTGCCGGGGACATATGGAAGAATATTTTCATAAACATCTCTGTATGGCAGTCGCATACGAGTCATCACCCTTTCATACTTGTTTTTTTACATTATATACTACACGTTAAGAATAAAACAAGCAGGAAAAGAAGAGCAGGCTGCGCCTGCTTACCTGTGAACAGCAGCGTTGCTTCAGCTTAAAGCAAAAGAACTATCTTCATGCTTCGTCTGCGGCAACAGTGAAGTAATTCTTTCGGAATACTCCTGGAGCAACCGCCGGGCTTCTCCACTGGAACGGCCTTCTGCATAAAGATGAATTTTTGGTTTTTCAGAATCGGGGATGATCAATGCCCAGGAACTTTTCCGCTGAACCCGGATACCCCCAAGAAGCAACTGCCGGTTATTTTCCAAATGAAGCGTACGCATTACCT
This sequence comes from Thermoclostridium sp., assembly GCA_017995215.1. Lineage (GTDB taxonomy): Bacteria > Bacillota > Clostridia > DSM-8532 > DSM-8532 > JAAYJG01. The sequence continues at coordinate 10,841 of JAGOJH010000016.1, read as the reverse complement.
TCCCGATAGATTCAAAAGGGCATAAAAAGGACGAGTGCCTGATATTACAGGAGGGAGTTAACCGGATGAGATCGTCAAGGGCTATATCGTTAATGCACAGAAACTCAATTGTTTTTGCCAGGGAAGCAATGGCATCATGGTATAAAAGGTACTGATCGACCGATTGATCGAAACTGTTTTTCTTCAGCAATTCCCTGACAAGGTCATATCCGGAGATTTTTGTGCGTTTCACCGAACCTCCGTATCTGCGTGCCATTCGTTCGAGGCTGCAGGTCATGTTCAATGGGGCCGCAATATTCACCCCCGGGTTGTTTTTCAGCAGCATATAGGCGCGCATCAGAAAAAGCTGGTTCTCATCGGGAACCCTTCCGCAGGAATCCATCAGCTGCAACTGCTCTCCGCTGCTGTCAATAAAAGCTGTCAGATCGGCATGAAGGCAATGTTCAATACTCCGTCTTCTATCGGGATCAAGCCGATCAATCAGCATCTCGCCGGCAATGGGAATACAAAGCTTTTCGAACACGGCTCGCACGAAGGACAACATTCGTTCGCTGTCGCTCATGATGAACAGAACAGGAGGACTTGCATGAATCGGGGCTGTGTTGATCCTTGAGCCCAGAGAACGAATATAGGTTTCCCGAAAATCGTTCATGTCCACAAGGCTTGGAATAGCACCTGCGCGACAGCGTGCAAAATCTTCCTTGTAATAAATGGCTTCAATAGTTTTCTCAAGAATGCTATCCAGATTTGCACCGGTTTCATCCAAAAAATTAATTTCAAGCTTTTCCGAAGAATACGGTTCACTGTGAATATGAATTCCCCCTGAAAGGTTCAGGTCATGAACGGCCATCCGTGCCACGGGGACAGATACGCCATGAAGGCTGAAAACCTGAACCCCCGTTGAGATCAAACCGGAAATAAATGCATATTCAAACAAATAATGAACCCCAGTTGCATCTGAAGCTACGATCACCCTTTTACCCACGCCAAGAACAGAACCAAATGCCGAGCCAAGCCGGGAGGCAAGTTCGGGTGTGATATCCGCATTGATCATCCCCATAATTCTGCCATTGTGAAATAACGATGAGTGGTATCGGGTGGAATGGATGATGCTCCTGTCGACTATCGAAAGGGGTTCAACGGTTTTCGATGGCCAAATCCGTACACCCGGTTTTATGATGCTGCGCTCATGAATGATGCTTTCTTCACCAATTACCGTGTTTTCAAGACAGGATACATATGGCATCAGGTGTACCCGGTTTCCGAGAATGCTTTCTCTGATTTCACAGCCTGAACCAACGGTGACATTGCTGTGCAGGATGCTTCTTTTCACGAAAGCCCGGTCTTCAATGATGCAGTTGTTTCCGATGACACTATAACTGTCGATCATGGTTCGGTGCCCGATGTAACAATTGTTTCCGATAACGCAGGGCCCCTGAATCATCGCGGTGGGCTCTATAATGGTGGATTTACCGGTAAATACACCCTGTCGACCGCTTTGGTTGTATGGGAAAAGATCTGCTTTTTTATCAAAGATATCCCTGTGCGTGTTCAAATAATTTTCAACAGAGCCAACATCCGACCAGTATCCGGATGCAGCATAGCCCGAAAGCCGCTGCCCGGATGCCAGAAGCTTTGGGAAAAGCTCGCGGCTGAAGTCACAGGGATGATCGGGCTCGATATAGTTCAGTACATCCGGCTCCAGCATATATATGCCGGTGTTCACCACATCGCTGAAAACCTCACAGAGCGAAGGCTTTTCAAGGAAATTGACGATATGGCCGTCACGATCCGTGATGACGATCCCATAATCTCTGGGGTTACCGGAGCAGGTTAGAACGAGGGTCGCCAGCGTCCGTTTGCGATAGTGAAATTCAATGGCATCGGTGAGGTTGATGTCTGTGATGCAATCTCCGCTTAACACCAGAAACGGTTCATTCAGGAAAGCAGCCGCACTCAAAAGGCTTCCTGCTGTGCCGCAAGGGTTTTCTTCGACAAAATAGGACAGCCGGACTCCCCATTTTGAACCGTCCCCAAAATAAGCCCTGATCTTGTGGGGCAGATACATCAGCGTAACACCGATATCCTGGATTCCATGCTTTTTCAACAGCAGGATAAGGTGCTCCATTAATGGGACGTTTAGAACTGGAACCATGGGTTTTGGCAGCTCACAGGTAACAGGGCGCAGGCGTGTCCCCTTTCCTCCCGCAAGAATCACAGCTTTCAAAAGAACCCCCTAATATAGAAAAGTGCAGAGGCAGAAAAAAACAATTATTCTTATTATATGCTGTCAATCTATTAAAAGTACAATTGCCGGGCAATAAAATTAATAGGATATAGAGGCGGCACAACAAGAAGAAAGGTTTTGTCTGTAACATACCCGTACCATGTATTTGCAGGTCTAAAAGCAAAATGGATTGAATTAATCCCCATACGTGTGATAACATTATGAGCAGTGGTATTCGTAAGTTGCACGAAGAATTTGAATGATTATGCACAAAAAAGTTAAAAAAATATCTCTATATATATTAACAAACGATAAAGTTTGGTATAATACCTAATAGGATTTACCAGAATAAAAGTATCTTTCTAAACACGGCCATTATGAAAATCACCTGGCTTACAGGTGCGAAAAGGGGGAATTGGTATGAAAGAGTATAGCGTAGATAAAATACGCAATATCTGCCTGTTGGGACATGGAGGGGCGGGCAAGACAACCCTGGCTGAAGCCATGCTTTTTGACGCAAAGGCAACAGACCGGTTCGGCAGTGTTGTCAGCGGAAACACAGTCATGGATTATGATCCTGAAGAAGTCAAGCGTCAGATCAGTACGGGCACTTCATTGGCACCGGTGGAATGGGATGGATACAAGGTAAACATTATTGACACACCGGGATATTTTGATTTTATCGGTGAAATGCGCGAGGGGCTGCGGGTAGCCGACGGCGCTCTCATTCTTGCAAGCGCCAAGGACGGTGTGCAGGTCGGAACCGAGAAAGCCTGGGAAGAGGCTTCAAATCAAAAACTGGCTAAGCTGTTTTTTATCAGCAAGATTGATGAAGAGAATTCAGACTTTTTTAAAGTCTTTGATCAATTACAGGATAAATTCGGAACGCATGTTATTGCATTCGAGCTGCCCATCATCGAAAACGGAGCCTTTGCCGGCATTGTCAATGTTGCCACGATGAAAGCAAAAAGGTTCTCCGGAAAAGATTTTGTAGATACCGATATTCCTGCTTCCATGAAAGCTTCAGTCGATAAATACCATGAAGGGATTTCCGAAGCCGTTGCAGAAACAGACGAAGAACTGATGGAGAAATACTTCTCCGGGGAAGCCTTCACACAGGAAGAAATTCTGAAGGGCCTGGCATCAGGCATCAAATCCGGTGAAATTGCACCTGTTTTTTGTGGTTCAGCTGTCAACCATGCCGGTATTAAGTTTTTGCTCGACGCCATTGTGCAGTATGTTCCCGCATATAATGAAAGAGGTGCTGTCATTGCTTCAGTACCCGGCAAGGAAGAAACCATCCAGCTGAAGCCCGACAACAACGAAGCTTTATCCGTTCTTGTTTTCAAGACCATTGTAGACCCGTTCGTCGGTAAGATCTCATATATCAAGGTCATGTCCGGCGTCTTGAAGTCCGACTCAACGGTCTATAACGTGAATAACGACAAGACTGAAAGAATTGCGCAGCTGTTCCTGATCAAAGGAAAGCAGCAGATCAATACCACCCAGCTGGTTACCGGCGACATCGGTGCTGTGGCCAAGCTGGTTGTCACTGAAACCAATGACACGCTTGCCGCAAAAGAGAAACCGCTTATCCTGCCGGCTATCCAGTTCCCGGTGCCCATGCTGTCCATGGCGGTTCTGCCAAAAACAAAGGGTGATGAAGAAAAGATCTCCAGCGGGTTAACCCGTCTAATGGATGAAGATCCTACCTTCAAGGTTGAGTTGAACCCTGAAACAAAGCAAACCCTCATTTATGGTATTGGTGATCAGCATCTGGATCTGATCCTCAGCAAGCTGAAGGCCAAATTCAAGGTGGAAGTGGAGCTTTGCAACCCCAAGATCCCATACCGTGAAACCATTCGTAAAAAGGTCAAGGTTGAAGGCAAGCACAAAAAGCAATCCGGTGGACATGGTCAGTTCGGAGATATCTGGGTTGAATTTGAACCAGGACCCACAGAGGATCTTATTTTTGAAGAAAAGATCTTTGGAGGGGCCGTACCCAAGCAGTACTTCCCCGCTGTTGAGAAGGGCCTTCGTGAAAGCATTGTGAAGGGTGTTCTTGCAGGCTACCCGGTGGTACATCTGAAGGCTACGCTGGTCGACGGCAAGTACCATCCCGTCGACTCATCCGAAATGGCGTTCAAAATCGCAGCCAGCCTGGCATACAAGGAAGGCGTTCAGCAAGCCGGGCCTGTGTTGCTCGAGCCTATCTCCCATGTGGAGGTTCTGGTGCCCGACAGCTATATGGGTGACATCATTGGAGATATGAACAAGCGCAGAGGCCGTATTCTGGGCATGAACCCGACGGCAGGCGGCATGCAGCAGGTTGTGGCCGAGGTTCCCGAGGCTGAAATGTTCAAATACGCCACAGACCTTCGTTCCATGACCCAGGCCAGAGGTTCCTACACCATCCGTTTCGAGCGATATGAGGAAGCGCCGCAGAACGTGGCGGAAAAGGTCATCGCCGAAGCCAGGAAGGATAAGGAAGCTGAAGAATAATTTTCTGTATAAAAAGGCTGCAGCAAAATTTTCGTTTTGTTGCAGCCTTTTTTGTCCCTCTTGCAACCAGAGAAAATTTACAGTATAATAATAGTCAGAGATAGTCAAAGACAAAAGAAGGTGATGAGGTGGCAAGACTAAGCGATATTATTGAATCCTTTATCAAAGAGATGATTGAAGATATGGATGGCGCGGTGGAAATTCAGCGCAATGAGCTGGCAAGCCGTTTCAATTGCGTTCCTTCACAGATCAACTATGTTATCAGCACGCGCTTTTCTACAGACAAGGGCTATTATGTGGAATCACGAAGGGGCGGCGGAGGCTATATCAGCATAAAACGGCTGAATGCGGGCTCGGTGGGCGAATATCTGATGCATATCATCACCTCTATTGGTGACAAACTATCACAGCACACCTGTGAGATCTTCATTCAAAATTTTGTGGACTATGATGTTATCAGTGAGCAGGAGGCCGGGCTTATGAAGGCAGCTACATCTGATAAGGCACTTATGGCTGCTTCGCCCGAACTGCGCGACGAGATCAGAATGACTATTCTGAAAAACATGCTGATGAGTCTTGTCATTTAAGGAGGGCTAAAATATGCTGATATGCCGGCTGTGCGGGCAAAGGCAGGCAACCGTACATTATACAAGAATAATCAATGGACAGAAGGTAGAGACTTATGTTTGCGAGGCATGTGCCCGAAAAAACAATGAGATTAAAATTAATCTGCACAAGCTGCTTTCAGGGATCCTGGGGCAGGAAGCTTCAAAAGAAATACAGGAAGATCCTGTACCCTCTGTTCAATGCCCTTCCTGCGCAATGACAGCCGGAGAGTTTCAGAAAACAGGGCTGCTTGGCTGCGCGGAATGCTATACAGCCTTTGGGGAAAGCATCCAAACCTTGCTCAAGCGCATTCACGGCAATGTCAAACACCATGGGAAGGTACCCCCAAAGCTGTCTGCAAAGCTTCAGCCTGCCCGAAACCTGCTTGCATTAAAGCAGGAGCTTCAAAAATGCATCGATGAAGAAAATTACGAGCAGGCAGCCGTCATTCGGGATCAGATTAAAGAGGCTGAAAAAAATAAAAGTGATTCAGGAAGCGTTAGAACATAGCTTCAGTGTTTCTGCGAGGGTTTAAACCTTAACAGGAAGTACACAGAATGCTTTCCTTCAAGTGGGTGATGTAATGAATAAATGGTATATTGATAAAGGACCGGATTCGGATGTGGTGCTGTCAAGCAGGGTAAGGCTGGCCAGAAACTTCAGAGAGTATCCCTTTCCGCATAAAAGCACTGCCGAGCACCAGCAAAAAATTATACAGGAAACCCAAAAAGCCATTTTTTCAGGCAGTGACAGCATGGCGGGCATATTTCGTTATGTGGATATAACCAGTCTGGACATCATTGAAAAAGCCGTGCTGGTTGAAAAGCATATCGTCAGCAAGGAACTGGTGGAATCCAAACGGCTGATTGGGCTTATCCTCAGCCAGGACGAGCAGATATCGATCATGATCAATGAAGAGGATCATCTCAGAATCCAGTGCCTGGCTTCGGGCATGCAGCTGACCAAGGCCTGGGAGGTGTGTGACAGCCTGGATAACCTGTTATCTGAAACCATTGATTTTGCTTGGGATGAAAACATCGGCTACCTCACCAGTTGTCCTACGAATATCGGCACAGCCATTCGTGTATCAGTGATGATGCATCTTCCAGCCCTTGCAATGACAGGCTATATCAAGCCTGTGCTGGAGGCTATGGGGAAGCTTGGAATGGCTGTAAGAGGGCTTTATGGTGAAAATACCCAGGCCTCAGGAAACGTATTTCAGTTTTCAAACCAGATTACCCTTGGAAAAAGCGAACAGGATATCATCCTGAGCATGCACAACATCGCGCAGCAAATCATCGATCAGGAGAGAGCTTTGCGGCAGGAGCTCCTGAAACAAAACAGATATAAGCTGGAAGACCGGATTTTCAGATCCTTTGGAATTTTGAAGAACGCGAGAATCATGGATACAGGTGAGACCCTGAAGCGCCTTTCAGATTTGAGGCTGGGGGTGGACATGGGGATCCTTGAGGATATTGACATTACGGATATCAATCAAATGATGCTATTGGTACAACCCGGCAGCCTGCAGAAGACAAAGGGCAGAATATTGGGCTCCGATGAACGGGATACCTGCCGTGCGCAGCTGGTCAGGGAAATGATGAACAAACAAAGGAACAATTGAGGTGATAAGGAATGATCTACGGAAAATTTACACAAAAAGCAGCCCAGGCGTTAAACCTGGCAAAAGAGTGTTCCCAGGCGCTGGGGCACAATTATATAGGCACTGAACACCTGCTGTGGGGGCTGGTTAAGGAAGGCAGCGGAATTGCTGCCGGCGTGCTTCTTTCCCATGGTGTAACCGAACAAAAGGTGCTTGAAAGCATTTTGTCCATCGTAGGCCGCGGGGAAGGCAGCCAGCAAACTGTTGGTTACACACCCAGAACCAAAAGAGTCATAGAACTTTCCTATGCAGAGACCAGACGTATGGGTCAGAACTATATTGGCACCGAGCACCTGATGCTGGGGATTCTACGAGAAGGCGAAAGCATCGCGGTGAAGATCCTGATGGATATGGGCGTAGATACGCACAAGCTTTATGATTCCATTATCACCATGCTGCAGGAGGATACTCCCACGGCGGTGGCGGCCGGTAAACCCAAGGCGGAAGAAACGGAAACCCCTACCCTCGACCAGTTTGGACGCGACCTTACTGTTATGGCCAGGGAAGGAAAAATTGATCCCGTCATTGGCAGGGATAAGGAAATTGAACGGATTATTCAGATCCTCAGCCGCAGAACCAAAAACAACCCCTGCCTGATCGGTGAACCCGGTGTTGGAAAAACCGCTATTTGCGAGGGCCTTGCCCAAAGAATTATTGAGGGAAACATCCCGGAAACCTTGAAGGAAAAAAGGGTGGTAACGCTGGATCTTTCCTCCATGGTCGCCGGAGCGAAATACCGTGGTGAGTTTGAGGATCGGCTGAAAAAATCCATAGAAGAGATCCGCAATGCAGGCAATGTGATCCTGTTTATCGATGAATTGCATACCATTGTCGGAGCGGGCGCCGCAGAAGGGGCCATTGATGCTTCCAACATCCTCAAGCCTCTTCTGGCCAGGGGTGAGATACAGGTAATAGGGGCAACCACCATGGACGAATACCGCAAGCATATTGAAAAGGATGCCGCACTGGAGCGGCGGTTTCAGCCCATCCAAATCGGTGAACCCACCCCCGAGGAGGCTATGGAGATTCTTAGAGGGATCCGGGACAAGTATGAAGCCCATCATAACGTGAAAATCACCGATAAAGCTTTGGAAGCCTCGGTAAAGCTGTCTGTAAGGTATATCACCGAAAGGCATCTGCCCGACAAGGCCATCGACCTGATCGATGAGGCTTCCTCCAGGGTTAGGCTTAAAAGCTATACGGCCCCGCCCGATCTGAAGGAATTAGAACAGAAGATCCAGCAGCTGCACAAGATGAAGGAAGATGCCATCGTCAACCAGGAGTATGAAAAGGCTGCGCCGCTTAGGGATCAGGAAAACCAACTCAAGGAAGAAATGAACGCTCGAAAAGAAGAGTGGAAAATGCAGAACCAGACCCACACACAGGTGGTGTCGGAAGAAGAAATTGCCACCATTGTGGCCACCTGGACCGGTATTCCTGTCAGCCGCCTGGCACAGGAGGAAACCGAAAAGCTTAAAAACATGGAGGTTACCCTGCACCAGCGGGTTGTAGGCCAGGAAGAAGCAGTGATGGCAGTGGCAAAGGCCATTCGTCGCGGTCGTGTCGGGTTAAAGGATCCAAAGCGGCCAGTGGGCTCTTTCATTTTCCTCGGACCCACCGGTGTTGGTAAGACAGAACTGTCAAAAGCCCTGGCTGAAGCCCTGTTTGGGGATGAAAGCCACATGATCCGCGTCGATATGTCCGAATATATGGAAAAGCATAGTGTTTCCCGCATGGTAGGCTCACCTCCGGGATATGTGGGCTATGACGAAGGAGGACAGCTGAGTGAAAAGGTACGCAGGAAGCCCTATGCCGTGGTGTTGTTTGATGAAATAGAGAAGGCACATCCCGATGTGTTCAACATGCTTCTGCAAATCCTCGAGGATGGGCGCTTAACCGATTCCACCGGTAGAATTGTTGATTTCAGGAACACTGTCATCATCATGACCTCCAATATTGGTGCCCGGGATATTGTTGAACCGAAGCATCTTGGGTTTACAACGGCTATTGTCAATGAGGCGAAAGATTATGAGGACATGAAGAAGAACGTCATGGGTGAGCTGAAAAAGGCCTTCCGACCCGAGTTTATTAACCGCGTGGATGAGCTGATTGTTTTCCATCCGCTGACACAGCAGAATATCAATGAAATTGCGCAGCTGATGCTGAAGGAAGTGTCAAAACGCCTGAAGAACACAAACATCACGCTTGAAGCATCGGAGGGTGTGGCCGAATTCCTCGCAAAGAAAGGCTATGACAAGGTTTACGGCGCAAGGCCTCTGCGGCGTACCATCCAGAGTATGGTGGAAGACAAACTGGCCGAAGAGGTGCTCGACGGAAAAATACAGGAGGGTGATACGGTAAAAATTACGCTTCAGGATGACAAGCTTGTGTTTAAAAAGGCAGAAACCGTATCCACCCCTGCAATATAATAAAGACCGGGCTTATCGGAGGACATGATCTATTTCTGTTGCATAAAAGCCAGGCATTCTCCATAATGGGGTTTTACCACGCAAATGAAAATGAAATGAAACCTGAAAAAACGAGAGAAAACAAGATAAACAATCAAATAAAGAGAGATTAAGCAAGATATTTTAAAAATACGGCATATTGACCTTGACATTGTGAGGGTGCTGTATTACAATAAAAATCGCCGCTCAAAACGGCGGTTTTTAATTTGGTTTGCAACTGGTGGCAATGAACAGCGTTAACGATGGTTCAGCTATCATCAGGTGCCGCATAGAGCAGGTTACAAACGGACAAAAGCATGTCCGTATTCCAGAAGGAGGATATACATGAAAACATTCATGGCTAATGCAGCGAACATTGAACGCAAATGGTTTGTTGTAGACGTGGAAGGCAAAGTGTTGGGCCGTGCCGCCAGTGAAATCGCAAAGATCCTGCGTGGTAAACATAAACCAGAATTTACGCCTCACGTAGATACCGGTGATTTCGTCATCGTGCTGAACGCCGACAAGATCGTCATGACCGGCAATAAGCTCGACAACAAGATGTACAGGCATCACACAGGTTGGGTAGGGCATTTGAAGGAAACTACAGCCCGCAAATATCTGGCCGCGAAGCCCGAACAACTCTTTGAGCTGGCTGTCAAAAGAATGCTTCCCAAAAACAGCCTGGGAAGACAGATGTTCAAGAAGCTGAAGGTATATGCAGGCACTGAGCACAATCATCAGGCGCAGAAACCTGAAGTCCTTGAACTGAACATATAACGAGGGGAGGCGTATTTTAAATGGCAAAGGTACAATATTACGGTACAGGCAGAAGAAAAAGTTCAGTTGCACGCGTTCGGCTGGTTCCGGGTGAAGGCAATGTTACCGTGAACGATCGTTCACTCGATGAATATTTCGGGCTGGAAACCTTGAAGGTTATATCCAGACAGCCGTTGGTTCTTACCCAAACTGAAAACAAGTTTGATGTTTTTATCAGTGTTATCGGCGGCGGGTTTACCGGCCAGGCAGGCGCCATCCGCCATGGCATTGCCAGGGCTTTGTTAAAGGCCGACGAAGAGTTCCGTGCTCCGCTGAAAAAGGCAGGCTTTCTCACCCGTGACCCAAGAATGAAGGAAAGAAAGAAGTATGGCCTCAAGGCCGCACGTCGTGCCCCGCAGTTCAGCAAGCGCTGATCTCGAGACAAAGACACTCAGAAAAGCCCGGAAATTCAACGTTTCCGGGCTTTTTCCATGCCCAAATCTTTTTGATTTGTTTTCGCAAAATCTGACGAAATCTGACCGAAAAAAAGTAGTTAATCCTGAGGGAACCGCCCTTTTTGGGGCCTCAGTAGGTACATTTTGAGAGAATATTTTTGAAATGAGAGAGCGTAAGAAGT
>JAGOJH010000114.1 GCA_017995215.1 Thermoclostridium sp. | reverse complement strand
AGAATAATGGAAAAAGCAATTGTTGAACAATATAATGATGAAATTTTTCATGAAATTATTACAAAATACGGCTTCGCAGAGAATAAGGTGCGTCTGCTGGATGGGTTTGAAAGCTTTATTTATGAATGTGAGCGGGATGGCCGCGAATACATTCTGCGCATTTCCCACACCGGTTTACGCCGTTCCAGGCAACAGCTTCTTGCGGAGATGGACTACATAAATTATATGTCCGATCATGGTGTGCCGGCAGCAAGGGCAGTACCGTCACTGCAGGGAAACATGGTTGAAGCAGCTGATTCAAATCCCCTTTTTGCAGGAGCGTTATTTGAAAAAGCTGTGGGGCATCCGCCGAAAAGAGAGTTCTGGCAGCCGGTCTTTATTCAAAAATATGGTGAAACGGTGGGGCGCATGCATCGTCTGACTAAATCCTATGTACCGGGTTCAGGCGGCCTCAGGCTCCATGGTATGCATGATCTGGAGGGATTTGCGGAAAAATTTCTGCCTCCTTCCGAAATAGAAGTGATTACAAAATGGAACCATATGCTGGATTACCTGCGTACTCTCCCCAAAGGGATTGATGAATACGGCTTGATACACCAGGATTTGCATGGCGGTAATTTCTTTGTGGATGATGCGGGAAACATGACAATTTTTGATTTCGATGATAGCCAGTATTTCTGGTTTTCCCATGACATTGCGATGTGCTTGTTTTATGTTGTGCCGCACGACTGTGTTAAGCGGGAGGACCTGGACAATGCAGGCTTGTTTCTGAAGCATTTTTTGACAGGCTATCGCCGTGAAAACCAGTTGGATCAGCGATGGATTTCGGAAATACCAACCTTCCTGACGCTTCGTGAAATGGATTTGTATATTGCGATTCACCGAAGCATGGATCTGAACGATCCCGACCCCTGGTGTGCCAGTTTCATGAAAAACCGCAAAGAAAAAATACTGCATGGGGTTCCTTATGTGAATCTCGATTTCAGTAAGTTTTAGTGTGAAAGAAGAACACATACAAACATAATATGGAATTTTTTCACCTGACATGTTATAGTGATATATAATAGTTTACTGCTGCAAAACATCAAGTAAAACAAGAATTTGATGTTTTGCTGCCGTGAGTGCAGATATTTGGCTGTGGGCAAAGCTTAATTCAATTTACGAAACAGGGGTTTTTTAATGAGCACCATAATCCAAAAAGTAGAAACAACAATCGGGTTAGTTCAAAATATACCCGATGCTTTCGCCAGTGTCGATTTTGCAGTATTCATGCCCCGTTTTTTTGTTGAAGGCGAAAATCAGTTTGACTGCTATCATTTTGCTATGTCGAGGGTTGATGTGCCCTCCTTTTATGCGGATGGCAAAGCTTACACAATTCCCAAAAACAGGATACTGGCAACAAATCCGGACCAGAAATTGTGTATTCCGCCCGTCAACAGCCTCTATAACAATACTGATGTTAAATTTACCTGTATCTTCGTTGAAAACCGCAAGCTGCGGGAGTTGACCAAATGTGAGCTTGGCAGATCCGATTTGTTGTTTCAAAACAAAGCCAGCCATTACAGCAATCATCTGGTATCCTTGATTTCCAGGTTTGAGGCTGAATCTAAGAACAAGCAATTCGGTTATCAGTTCATTTTGGATTGCCTTTCCACCGAAATCACCATTCAGTTGATCAGAGAAATGAAAAGCAATTTACCAATACCACCAGCGGCAAAAAAATATTCCGTACGAAAGGACATCAATATTGCGATCGATTATCTGTGGGAGAATTCAAGTTTAGAATTTTCACTGGATACGCTTTGTCAAATCACCAACTTAAGCCCTTACTATTTTATCCGGCTGTTCAGGGATCATACAGGCAAAACACCCTATGAATACTATATGGATATTAAAATAAGCAAGGCAATGAGCTATTTACGAAATCGGCAGCATTCCATCACTGAGGTGTGCTTTTTGCTGGGTTTTTCAAGCCACAGCCATTTTTCATCGGTGTTCAGAAAAAGAGTGGGTGTAACACCCACCGAATACCTTGCTTATATCAGGGGTACATAAGCGTATACATCATGCCGCATAAGGTTGAGTACTGCTGGTTGGCTACTGTTTTCCTGCCATGATGCACATTTATTATATCAAATCTGCATCATGGCGACCACTTGGCACCCAGACCGAGGTATGGCAACTTCCCGTTATTTTTACAGCAATATTTTGATATCCCGATATTTATTTTTGTAATATAATTTCTATGTTAAGTGTATGCAAATAGCAGTATGAACTTAATGAAATGCTGGTTGGCATATTCATAACGATATTCAAACCATATGAAATGGAGAGGATGAAATGAAAAAAAGACTTTTGGCAATGTTTCTTTGTTTATTGCTGCTGATCCCGTTTGCACCACAGGTACTCGCTGCAGAAATTCCACAAACGCTCGAAGCGCCACTTAATCTGACTGCCCGTTTCGACATAACCTGGGGCCCTGTTTTCCGTTGGACCGAGCCTGAAAGCATTACAAAGCTTTTCACACCAGGTCCGGATCAAATTAATGCAACTGTTCTTGCGCAAATGGATGTAAAAATCGATGACGGTCCCTGGCGTTCCGAATCAGAAAGTCTGAGTCCCCGAAAGGATATGCTGGGTCCGCCCTTTGCATGGAGTATAGGTTCACACAGGCATGATGTGAACAATGTGCTTGGGTCATTTATCGTGAAAAGCAACTTTGATGAAAATTTCAGCCTCGAAAACAAGACCTACCATTTCCGTGTGCGTCATCTGGTGGAATATAAGAAAGATGGAATGTACCATTATGTCGTCGGGCCTTTCTCGCAGATTGCATCCTTTGGAAAGAACGCGCCAACCATCCTTCCCGAAACACTGGAAGCTCCGCCAAAGCCAAGGGCCGAGCTATTGAAGGATAATAACGGCGTACCCTATTTTCAATTGAATTGGGATATCCCCGAAAGCATTACAAAGGCGAACCAAATGATAGAGGTTTGTGCTTTTGTCGACTGGAAGATCGGAGATGGAAAATGGGCTTCGGAAAACGGTTTGATGGTTCATTCCACGGGTTCGCAGCTGGACAACAAGCTGACTGTGTATCCGAAAGATACCGGTGGTTTTGGCGAAGTGAACATTGAAGCCAATCTCTATTCCTTCCGTGTGTTTTTCAAGTTCGATGTGAACGGTGGATCTGTGGTTTCCCCCTACTCCATTCCGGTAAGTATCGGAACCCCTGCCTATACATACAAGGGCGCCAGCAACTGGGCTGTGCCTGAGCTGAACAAGGCATCGGAATATGGCCTCATCACAGACAGAATTATGGGGAACATGGCCGGCCCCATCACCCGTGAGGAATTTTGTGAAGTAGTTGTTCGACTGTATGAAACAGTCAGCGGCACAAAGGCCACCTATTCAGCTACCGACGCCTTTACTGATACCACCAACCCTGAAATATATAAAGCTTATGAGCTGAAGATCGTCAATGGCGTTGGCGGCGGCAAATTCGCACCGAACGAGCTGATCACCCGTGAGCAGATCGCGGCCATGATGCATCGTGCGGCCAAAGCGATGAAACCAAATGCAGATTTCAGTACCGACGGTGCTGCCAAATACCCGGATGAAAAGGACATCTCCGGATGGGCTTTGGAATCAGTTCTGTTTATGAGCAAAAATGGTTTAATGACTAATATCAGCGGAAATTTCGTACCGAAGGGCACCACCACGCGCGAGCAGGCTGTGGTCATTGCGGTAAGAACCGTTGAAAGGTATAGCCAGGCAGACTGATCGGCAGAGAATTTTATACAGTGGAGGGTTCAGTGTTTTGCCCCCCAAGATACTGAACCCCTCCCCTTGTTCCTACCGATTGAATATTTACGTCCAGGCCTGCCTTTTGAATCGAATATATCATACCGTTCTACTTTAAACAAGCATCGACCCGCTGCCAGGCTTCACGAAGTGTTTTCTAAACTGCCAGTGAATAGTAAGCACTTTTGCGGGGAGGCTGAGAAAATTTGCAGAACGATGTTGACTGATTAGTCAGTTTAGGTGTATATTAGAAAGGGTGATTGCGTGGAAACAAAAGAGAAGATCCTCACGGCAGCATTAAAGCTTTTTATCGAAAAGGGCTTTCATGAAACGCCTACTTCCCTGATATCAAAGGAGGCGGGTGTGGCAACCGGTACCCTTTTTCACCATTACCCCACCAAGGAAGAGCTGATCAACAGCTTATATCTTAGCTGCAAGGATCGCCTGGTCAGCGCGATGATGTCGGGGGTGCAGGAGCAGCTTACCTTCAGGGCAAAAGTGAAACGCATGTGGGAGAACACCATGCTCTGGGGGCTGCAAAATCCGATGGATTTCAGGTTTTTCATGCAGTTCAGCTCCTCCGCCTATATTTCAGAAAAGACCCACGATACCGGCTTCAGGATGTTCAGTGGCATGAACCGGATCTTTCAGGAAGGAATGGAGCTGGAGTTGTTGAAAAAAATGGATCCCGAGTTGCTGCTCGAAATGATCAGCGCCATGACCATGGCACAGGTTCATTATTACATCCAGAATCCCGCGAAATTTGAGGATCTGGACTTCCGTGATCAAACCTTCAATCTTGTATGGGATAGCTTCAGGAATTGAATACATTTTTATCAGTATTAGACTGACTAGTCAGATTGGAAAGGAATGGACACCATGCTATACAGAAAAATCGAGAAAACCGGAGATTCTCTCTCCATCCTTGGTTACGGTTGTATGCGATTTCCTACCCAGAATGGCGGTATTGATTATAAAAAAGCCGATGAGCAAATTCGATACGCCATCAGTCAGGGAGTGAATTACTTTGATACAGCCTTCCCCTACCATGCAGGGGCTAGTGAAACCGTGCTCGGAAAAGTGCTGAGTAATGGGCTGCGGGATCAGGTGAAAATTGCCACAAAGCTTCCAATCTATATTGTCAATACCAGAAAAGACATGGATGAGTTTTTGAACACTCAGCTCATCAGGCTGCAAACCGACCGGATCGATTACTATCTTCTTCATAATATCAACAATAAGGCTTCGTGGGATAAAATGGTTTCGCTGGGCGTGTTGGAATTTTTGACAACCGCTAAAAAGGACGGTCGTATACTTCATACCGGATTTTCATTTCACGGCAGCAAAACATTATTTAAAGAAGTTGTTGATGCTTATTCCTGGGATGTGTGCCAAATTCAATACAACTTTCTGGATACGGAAAACCAGGCTGGGACCGAGGGCTTGAAATATGCTGCGGAGAAAGGTCTGGGGATTATCATCATGGAGCCCTTGCGCGGCGGAAAGCTTGCAGGGAAAGTCCCGAGTGAAGTTGAAAAGCTGTGGGGTCAATCCAGGGTGAAACGTACTGCTGCGGAATGGAGCTTTCGGTGGATCTGGAACCATCCTGAGGTACATGTGGTTCTTTCAGGCATGAATGAAGATGAGCATATCCGCGAAAACCTGAGGATCGCTTCGGATGCAGCGCCGAACGCTCTAACCTTGGATGAACTGGAACTTGTTGCCAAGGTGCGTGAAACATACCGCCGTTTGATGAAGGTTGGCTGCACCGGATGCAATTATTGCATGCCCTGCCCGTTTGGCGTGAACATCCCGCAATGCTTCGAGCGCTATAATAACAAATCTTTGTTCAGGGAAAAAGGTCGGTTCGCTTATTACGAGTGGCTTGGCGGGATTATATCTCCCCCCGGTTATGCCTCCCTGTGCAAACAATGTGGAAAATGTGAAAAGCTTTGTCCTCAGCAAATTCCTATTCGTCAGGAACTGAAAAATGTAGCTGAGGTGATGGAAGGCCCCCTGATGAAGCCTATTCTGCTCATGGCCAAACCAGGCTTTGCTTTGATGAGCAAACTGCAGCGCAAAAAGAAGCCATAAACCATAGGGGCAGGGCTCTTGGTAAAAATATTTTTTTTATTCCTTTAAAATATCCTCTATCTTATCCAGTTCGTCCTTTGAAAAAGCAAGATTTTCTATGGTTTTCACACAATCATCAATCTGTTCTGTTTTACTGGCACCTATCAGTGCGGACGTAACCCGCCCACCGCGAAGCACCCATGCCAAAGCCATCTGCGCCAGCGTTTGCCCGCGTTGCTGTGCCAGATTGTTCAGCTTGCGAGCCTTATCCAGCTTTTCTGTGGTAAGACCTTCGGGTTTAAGGAAAATACTTTGGCCGGCTGCACGGGAATCGGCTGGAATACCGTTTAAATATCTTCCGGTCAGAACCCCCTGAGCCAAAGGAGAAAAAACTATACACCCAACACCCTCTGTTTCAAGAAGGTCCAACAGGCCGTCCTCTACCCAGCGATCCAGCATGGAATACCTGGGTTGGTGAATCAGGCAGGGGGTTCCAAGCTGCTTCAGGATAGCACAGGCCTTCTGCATTTCCGCAACCTTATAGTTTGACAACCCTATATACAAAGCTTTGCCCTGGCGAACAATCAGGTCCAGTGCCGACATGGTTTCCTCGAGGGGAGTATTCGGATCGGGCCGGTGATGATAGAAAATATCCACATATTCCAGCCCCATTCTTCTCAAGCTTTGATCCAGGTTTGACACCAGGTGCTTTTTGGAGCCCCCGTCACCGTATGGCCCAGCCCACATATAGTAGCCGGCCTTTGAAGAAATGATCATCTCATCCCGGTACCCCTGAAAGTCCTGTTTCAGAATTTTACCGAAATTCTCCTCGGCGGAGCCCGGAGGCGGACCATAGTTGTTGGCCAGGTCAAAATGAGTGATGCCGGCGTTAAAGGCACGGCGCACAATGTCACGGCCATTCTCGAATAAATCCCTTCCGCCAAAGTTGTGCCAAAGGCCCAGGGAAATTGCCGGAAGCATCAGGCCGCTTCGCCCACACCGGTTGTATTTCATTGATGCATATCTTTCATTACCCGCTAAAAACATAAATACCTCCTTTTGATAAACGCCTATCTTCAACCCTTGTAAATGATTTCATCCGTCTACCTACCATTATTTAAAATATTCATGCTTTTGTAAATGGCCGGGAAAGAATTTCACTTTCGCCGTAAACACAAATCAAACAGCGTAAACTGATGTCTGCGCTGTTTGATCTCCAGGGGTTATGGCTGAATAAAAACTTTAAGCATCGCTTTATGAAAACCAGCCCATCGGGTGATGGCTTTATGTGATTTTCATTCCATAACTTTCAGGCATAAAATTCTTTTTAAACTCATGATTAAAATAGTCGTCGGTCATACCAGCCAGATAATCGATCACAATGCGCTCGGGGCTGTTATTAGCCCTGTATTCGGGCACCATTCCCGATATGTAGCTTTTATATATGCCTGACGCTTCACCCTTTTCCAGCAATTCGGACAGGTAAAACTGATACATGAGCTTAAACATGGTCTCGATCTTTTTATCCTGATTCTTCTTCACAGGGTTGTGATAGATTTGAACGTAATTGAATTTCAGCAGCATCTCGAGGGCTTTGAAAACCTCTTCCGAAAAGGTAACATAATTTTTTTCGAAGCTGTTGCTGATCAGATCAGTTACCAGCCCGTTTATGATTTTATCGTTGGAATCACCCAGAATTTCAACAATATCCTCGGGAATGTCGCTGCGTTCTATCAACCCCACCGTGATCGCATCTTCAATATCCCTTCCGATATAGGCAATAACGTCTGCAATACGAACCACGCAGCCTTCAAGGGTCATTGGCTTGAGTTTCCGGTCAAAGCCTGGAACCGTCCAGCATTTTTGATATTCTTCAAGCAGCGTGTCCCATGTTTTATTCGTTTCAGGCTCATACACCCTGTTCAGGAACTCACCATTATGACATAATATTCCGTCGAGAACCTGTAAGGTCAGGTTCAGGCCTTTACCTCTGTTCTCGAGCTCCATCAGGGCCCGGACCCCCTGTGCATTATGGCAGAAGAAACCTTTATCAGCTTTGATGGATATGGCGTTTAAATGCTTCTCCCCATCATGCCCATAGGGAACATGGCCAATGTCGTGCCCAAGGGCAATGGCTTCCAACAGATCTTCATTTAGCCGCAGGCACCTGCCGATAACCCTTGCAATTTTGGATACAAACTGTACATGCAGAACCCTATGCGTGATATGATCATTTTCAAAAAGAAAAAATACCTGTGTTTTGTCAATATACCGGGTGTACGCCGTGGAGTGGATGATTCTGTCCGCATCATGAAAAAACGAAGGCCTTATGTTCATACTTTCCGGTATTTTCTCCCGGTCGGGATATCTTCTTTCTCCACTCATGCTTTTGCATGCATTTTTTAACAGGCTTGATTCCCTTTTAACATTGTTTGCAACAATGTTCTTCCCGATTTCTTCGGATATTCCCCAAAACATAAAATCCCTCCCCATGAACATATCATTCATACCTATGTCATTACACTGCGAAAAATCATCATTGCTTGTAATTGCCTTATCACCTCCCGGATAAACGATAGTACGGATGCAATCATGGTTTGCAAGATGTTCAAATTTAACCCCTGGTTAACAATAGTATATCATCTTAACAGTTTTTAGTCGACCGAAAACTGTATCTTCAGCCGTAATAGAAGATAAAAAGTTTCTGTTCACAGGTAGGCAGGTACAGTCTGTCATCCTAACGATGTGAAGGATCTCGTATTACACCTGAGTAGATCCTTCGCTGCGCTCAGGATAAAATACACACTTGTGCAGCAACTTACGAATTCTTAAAGGGGGTGTGAGCAGTAATGAAAAAAGAGCCTTCGTTTGTGTTTACATACAAACAAAGACTCTCGGTTTATTCTGAATGATTATGCATCCAGGGCTATGCCGATGGAATTGATGAGGTAATTCAGCCTGCTGACGTCGAGCTTGTCGTCTATTTCGATATTGTCGATGGATAGCAAGCCGATGGGATATACCGGAACATCCAATACATCCGTCAGATATTCCTGAAGCCCTTTCAGCTGCGAACCGCCGCCGATGACATAAATTTGGGATATCAGCTGGCCGTAGCATCTTTTCACATAAAATTCGAAACAAAGCTT
>JAGOJH010000113.1 GCA_017995215.1 Thermoclostridium sp. | reverse complement strand
ATGGAGCGGCTGGATTTCGGATATTCAGTATAGTTACGAGGAGAAGTAGGGATTGTTTGGTTATACTTTTGATATAGATGACGCGATTAACTCTGTTATTCGCGTCATTTTTTGAGGGGAATAGGGGGAATTGCGTCAGTTGGCTTGCAAAAATGAATATTATCACTATTTTTGCATTATTATCATTACATGTGATAATAGAGCAAAATTATGAGATAATAGCTGATTATGAGTAATATGATTTCAATATTAGGTATTCAAAAAGAGTTGATTCCTATAAAAAAAGAAAAGCTGCGTGGCCTTAGTGCTGATTTAATTTTGAGGTTTTCATTTTATACTATGGACTTTAATAATCAAATTTTGTGTGTCATAAAGGCCAAAAACGCACTTGATTACATTACCCCAAGGATTTATAAGAAGATTGCTCGACAGGTAGAGACTGTTATGAATATACCTGTTGTTTTCCTTTTAGATTCGCCGGCCTATTATGAACGTACACGCCTAATTAATCAAGAGGTTTATTTTATTGTTTCGGATAAATATGCTTTCCTGCCTACTTTAATCGTGAATGTTCAAGCTAAAAAACAAGATAAGAAACCAAGGAGATTAACACCTGCAGCGCAATATCTATTGCTATATCATCTTTTAGAAAGTAATAGCGACAATGGATTTACGATTAAGATGTTGGAAGGAATAGTTCCTTTCAATTATTTGACATTGGCACGTGCAGTCACAAATCTTGAAAAGTGCCAATTATGTGACTCTGAAATTCAAAGTGATACAAGAATTAAATTGATTCGCTTTAAGGGTTCAAAGCGTGATTTATGGACAAAAGCTCAAAGTTATTTGTTGCCACCTGTAAAGAAAGTGTTATATTGTGACGAAATGCCTGAAGTTAATTTCGCTATAAGTGGGGTAAATGCCTTGTCACACTATTCTCACTTAAAGCCTGAAAAATATGGAACAATGGCAGTTTGGGACAGGCACTTTAACCAGACGGATGGTGAGTATAACGAAATAGAGGGTTTGTATAGAGTCGAGGTGTGGAAATACCCGGTTACAATACCCTATCAAATGAATGGTGGAATAGTTGATAAACTTTCGTTGTACCTCTCTATGAAGGATGATCCGGATCCACGAATTGAAAAAGAATTGGAAATAATGATGGAGGAGTTGAAATGGTAAAGGGGTTGGAGAAATTTAAGAATCACTTCGCCGGATTCGAAGATAACTATGTGATAATAGGTGGAACGGCTTGCGATATCGCTTTGCAGGATACAGAAATGAATCCACGTGCAACCGACGATATTGATTTGATATTGGTCATTGAAAATATGACACCAGAATTTGGAAAACGCTTTTGGGATTTTATTACTGAGGGAGAGTATGAAACTCGCCAAAGGAAACGGGAAGGGAAAAATCGATCAAACGAATTATTCAGGTTTATCAATCCAAAGAATGGGTTTCCGGTTCGAGTAGAATTGTTATCTAAATTTCCCGAAGTTTTAGAAGCGCCAACAGGCTTTCATTTAACTCCTATTCCTTTAGGAGAAGGAATATCAAGCCTTTCAGCAATATTGCTGGATGAAGAATACTATCGTCACGTCATTGACGGCAGTATAATCGAAGCAGGTGTTCGCATTGCTGATCCGCTTTCCCTTCTCTGTTTGAAAATTAAGGCATTTTTAAATCTGACTGAAGAAAAGAAAACCAATCCGCATGTTCATAGTGCCGATATTAAAAAGCATCGTGATGATGTTTTCAAACTTTTGGCTATGCGTATTGACCCTTTAACACCGGTAGAATTACCGGCTATCATAAAAAATGATGTGAGCTTATTCATTAGTATGATAGAAAAATCTTTACCGAATCAGTCTTTGCGTGATAGTTTGAAACGTACAGATGATGATATTAGTGGTTATCTTGGCATTATGAAAGAAATATTTGGAATAGAATAAACTATAATAATATGAGAATTCAATACGCGTCGGACTTACATTTGGAATTTTCAGATAATTACAGTTATTTAAAAGGGAATCCATTGAAAGCTTTAGGCGATATCCTTGTTCTGGCAGGCGATATTGGTTATCTTAACGATAGTAATTATATCAAGCATCCGTTTTGGAATTGGGCGTCAAAAAATTATAAGCAAGTGATTGTAGCTGTAGGGAATCACGAATTATACAAGTATTACGATTTGGCTAATATGCCGCATGGCTTGGTTTGTTCTATTCGAGATAATGTAAACTGCTATTATAATGCTGTCGTTAGAATTGAAAACGTTGACTTTATTGTTTCAACTTTATGGGCCAAAATACCGTTGGAAGAAGCCTATCTTACCGAACATTATGTCAATGATTTTCACAGGATTTTATATAATGCAGAACTATTAACATGGGACAAATTTAACTGTGAACACGATAAATGTTTTCGATTTATTCAGAGTGAAGTGGCTAAAAGTACAGCTGAATATATAATTGTAGTTACCCATCATGTTCCATCTTTTCAATTAGCTTCTCCTGATTTTGCTGAAAGCAAAATAAATGGGGCATTTACGGTTGAATTAGCAGATTATATAGAGAAAAGTCCGATAGATTACTGGATTTATGGACATTCACATCGGAACATCGACAAATTTATCGGAAAAACTGAATGTGTGAGCAATCAGTTAGGATATGTATTTCATAACGAACATCGTAGTTTCGATCCTGAAAAAATAATAGAAGTAGAGTCAACTGTGAAGAGTATAACAGGTTGAAATGATTTCCTCTCCTCGGGATTTCGTCGCTTCGCTTCGACAATTCCGTTCGAGAATCCCTCTCTCTCCGGGATTTCGTCGCTTCGCTTCGACAATTCCGTTCGAGAATCCCTCTCTCTCCGGGATTTGCTCGCTGCGCTCGCACATCCCTTTTTACTCGCCGTTGGGGCCCTTGCAATGCTCAAGGCATGAAGTTGCGCAATAACGCCTCTCTCTCCGGGATTTGCTCGTTTCACTCGCACAATTCCGTTCGAGAATCCCTCTCTCTCCGGGATTTGCTCGTTTCACTCGCACAATTCCGTTCAAGAATCTCTCTCTACGGGATTTGCTCGTTTCACTCGCACAATTCCGTTCAAGAATCTCTCTATCCGGGATTTGCTCACTGCGTTCGCACATCCCTCCCCGCCTGCGGCGGGGCGATGCTAGGTGCGAAATAAAAAATGGCGCTCAAGTGAACTTGGCGCTCTATGAGGGATTTGGTCACTTCGTTCCCACGTCCCTTTCTACTCGCCGTGGGGCCCTTGCAATGCTCAAGGCATGAAGCTGCGCTAGAATGTCCCTCTCTCTCCGGGATTTGCTCGTTTCACTCGCACAATTCCGTTCAAGAATCTCTCTCTACGGGATTTGCTCACTGCGTTCGCACATCCCTCCCCGCCTGCGGCGGGGCGATGCTAGGTGCGAAATAAAAAATGGGATGACTAAAAAGTCAAACAGACTTTAATCTCACCCACTTTTTCTTGTATGACCATTCAGGAGATTATTTTAATTGGCATCAACAAATATTAAATATATGTTCCGATATGCAAGTTGTTCTCGTTCAAGGTTTTGCTGTACATGATTTTTTCTATACTTTTGTTAAAGTAAGAGAAGATTATAATGACATCGCAGCCTTTGTTCAGGCCAGAAGATTATCCAAATCAACTGGGCCTTTTGCATTTGACGTCAAGTGATATTGAACGCCAGATAGTTTCGTATTCGCTCTCGTTTCCTCAAACAAGAGATATCAAGGTCGAGAAAAGGATTAAATTTCCGCAATTCGTAAGAGCGTTTTACAATTTCATTTATAATAAGGCGAAAGTGCCAACGCAGCAGGAATTCTACGAATATTATATTTCTGTGAATCATGAGCATTTTTCGACAGCTCAATATCCTGATGAAATTTATAATGGTCTACGTGCAAGGGTGTTCAGGACATATCCGTCACTCGTTAGAGATTTCCACTTTAATAAGGTTTTGACAGAAAGGATTCAAGGATATGAGATTGTGTATAATTCCAATTTGGACATCGAGCATGATATTGACACTCTGCTTGTACTCAACAATCAGTATTGGGCAGCCTGCTTATACACTCAGACGAGAAGAGCATTTGTTGCGAGAGGATGGAAAGAGAATAGGCACATTCGCTTTTCGAATGTGACATATATAGAATTTCCGGTAAAGTTGAAAGATCAGTCAAAATTGGGCGACTTCTTTCTATACGGAGAACGAGAGTTGGAAAAATTAATTGCAAGTATCAACAACTAAATACTATCATAATTAACATATAACGATTATTGCCATGCCTAAAAATGCTGGAGAATATGATGAATTACGTATAAAATTACGCCTTATCGAGTTGCGTGATAGTAACAATACTGTAACAATTTACGGAAAACGGTTTAATATTAATTCCGTTGGACTTGAGAGCGAATTTGCATCACTGCCAAATGGTACGAGCTTAAGGGCGCTATCTGATGCACAAATAGAATCATTAGCCAATATGGTTGGGGCCGGTAAGGCGAGAGGTAGCCATAAGGCTGATGTAAATATCAACGGAGATGGTTTTTCTGTAAAGTCGCATAGGTCGGCTCCTCCTGCAATTGTTAATCATACTCCAAGATGGGGGTGGGTAAGAATTTGCAATCATTTGCACGTTAGTATTGACCGCTTGGACAAAATGGTACAGGAGTATTTTCAACTGAGACTAAGTGGACAGATAGGCGAGGATATTTATAATAATGATCCACGTTCTCCATTCAAGAATGAAAAAGAATATTTGCGCCCAATAATCAATTACTTCTTGTTCTCCGGAACAGGAGAAAAAGATTCAGATTATCCCGCAAAGTATGTTCTTGATTGTGCTGATCCATATGATATTTCTACCTGGGAGATATATGATGAAACCAACTATCTCGACCTATTCTGGGATGATATGAAATTCAGTATGAGAGAAAAAGGTTTTGAGGCATATCCATATTCTCGTCCATGTGATGCTTGGAAGACTCCATTGGCGAGGCCGTGGGCAACCAAGATTGATGGCCAGTATAAAGGTTCTTTGCATATACGGGTAAGATAATATGTTCAAATTCATTGACTTATTCTCAGGTATCGGAGGTTTTCATACCGGAGCATCAAAAGCTGGTGGCAAGTGTGTTATGGCATCTGATATCAACGAAACTGCAAATCAGTCATATTTCGAGAATTATGGTATTAAACCACGAGGAGACATATATCAAATTAAGTCGGAAGACATACCTGATTTCGACCTTCTTTGCGCCGGATTTCCTTGCCAGCCGTTCAGCCAAGTTGGACCTAAGGGAGCGTTCGAAGATGAACGCGGTTTACTGATTTTTCAAATTTTGAGAATCCTTACAGACCGACAACCGAAAGCTTTTCTTCTTGAGAATGTCAAAGGACTCCAATCCATTCAGGGTGGGCTTGTTTTTAAGACGATTGTCGATGAACTTGAGAATGCAGGATATAAAGTCCAGACAAAAGTGCTTGAAGCAAAAGACTACGGAACTCCACAATTGAGAAAACGCTTGTTTTTTGTTGGTATCAGAAATGACATAAAGGTTGATTTTAATTTCCCTGCACCTGTTCCATTGAAATATACATTTTCTGAAATTATGGGTGGCAAAACTGAGCGTGATTATTCTTTCACTATCAGAATTGGTGGAAGGCGCTCTGGAATCAACAACAGATTCAATTGGGACTGTTATATGGTTGATGGGAAACCTCGATATATCACGCCTGAAGAATGTTTGATGCTTCAAGGCTTTGACAGAAACTTCAAATTGTGCGGTAATGAAAACGAGAGATACGCACAAGTCGGCAACAGCGTACCAACAACAATTGTATACGCGATTGTTAAGAATATGGTCAAGTCTGGAGTGTTTAAGAAAAGCGAGTAGTGATCTAACCGCTATTTCATTAGAATAAAGTCAACTGCTCAGGTTCACTTTTCTTCACGTATGGATGAGGATTTGCAAGTTCCTCAATCATGTTGTGGCATATCTTTCTGATTACAGGAACCGCCACAGAATTACCCATTTGTTTGTACCTATGCTGGTCTGCAATGCCTGCGGTCCAATTATCCGGGAATCCCTGGAGCCTTTCCCACTCCAAAGGAGTCATCTTTCTCCAACCATCTTTATTGACAGAACCCTTTATGTGGGTAGTAGGAGTCAAATCCGTTTGCCTTTGATCAATAATGAGGTTCCTTTCTTTGCCCATTCCACCGCAGACGATAGTGTTTGCTATGTCGTCAAGAGGCCTGATTTCATAGCCGAACCCATGACCTGCCGCCTCGTGACGGGCGCGATGCCTCTTGATTGATTCAATATATACATCTGACAAATAATATTTGGCCGGAACTGGCTTTTCTTCCATAATGTCCCTGATGCACTTTTGAACCGCATCCTTCTGTGGAAAATCAAAACCACCACCGTTATCTCTAAATCCTACTATATAGATTCTCTCTCTGTTCTGAGCGAGACCATAATCCTTTGCGTTCAAAATGCGATAATAGACATTATAGTGCAAGTCTTCTGTAAGAACGTTTAGAATTGTGGCGAAAGTGCGTCCGCGATTGTGATTGGTCAAGCCTTTTACGTTTTCAAGAAGAAATGCTGCAGGTTGTTTTTCTTTGATAATTCTGGCCACATCAAAGAACAATGTGCCTCTTGTGTCTTCAAAGCCTCCTCTTTTCCCGGCAATAGAGAACGCTTGACATGGAAAACCGGCTAGTAACACATCGAAATCAGGGAGATCTGTTTCGACAACTTTTGTAACGTCAAACTTTGGAGAATGCTTGTCTTCCGGGAAATTTTTACTATAGGTCTTGCAGGCCCAGTCGTCAATTTCACTGGTGAAAACACATTCGGAGTCATATCCAAGTTCTTTTGCTGCTTGTTGGAAGCCCAATCTGATACCACCTACACCAGCGAAAAGGTCGATAAATTTCAAGTTTGCCATAAAATGCAATGTTACAATTTCCAAAATACACGCAAGGATACTAAATATCAGTGATCTGGCCGCAGAAATATGGCTTTGGAGAACAGCGCATTATTCCGCATTATACCCTGCCAACGGTTCATTTGCGAACAAATATACAACATTTGTTCTATATAAGGCCTTTTTCATCTACTATTGTTTAACATTTGTTTTCTTTTTGTAACTTTGTGAAGCAAGAGAAATCATGTTAAAGTCAGGTAGAACTGTCATTCACGTAGAGGTGAAAGATACGCACGACCATTTATATTTTGGGTCAGTTGCGGCAATGTACGAGGATCCCAGGGTAAAAAACCTTATCGGAATAGCGTATCAGACTTTTCGTACCAAGAAATTATCAGAAATCAATCCCTATGAGAATGACCTGATTATTGTACGAAAAGGAAAATTGAATACCATTCTGCACGAGGAAAAATAGTTTATGGCTGATAAGTTCACATCATCCCAAAGACACAACTGTATGTCTAGAATACGCTCGACAAGCACCAAGCCGGAGAAGAAGGTGCGTCAGTCACTATTCAGCTCTGGTTTCCGCTTTCGTGCAAATGTAAAAACTCTGCCTGGAACGCCCGATATCGTCTTGCCGAAATATCGCACAGTGATATTCGTAAATGGCTGCTTCTGGCACGGCCACAAGGGCTGCAAATACTACACAGTACCTGAAACTAATGTTGATTTCTGGGTGGATAAAGTCCGAAAGAATAAGGAAAGGGACGCCCTGAACAATCAGCAGCTAGAATCATTGTCGTGGAGCATTGTCACCATATGGGAGTGTGAGCTTAAGAGCAAAGTCTTTGGCGCAACAATGGAAAGGGTGGTGTCAGAACTTCATCAGAACAAGGCCAAATGGGAGCAATATCAGCAACGCAGACGATCTGACCGCGAGTTCGCTAGAAATGAAGCTAAGCGAAAGAGACTCATTCGAGAAGAAGTCGAACGCGAACTGGAGGAGCAATTCCACATCCCTGTCAAGATACGGAAAGCATCACGCGAAGACACTGAATTGTAAAAAATCCCGTATTTTTGTCAGTGGAAATATTATAGCTGCAACACAAACCTTGCAGCTTTATGAAAATTCTTATCGACAACGGCCACGGCATAGAAACGCCCTGCAAGCGCAGCCCCGATGGCAAAATTCTGCACCATCTTAATCTGTCACAAGGTGAGAAATTAACTAATGCTGCTCTGCTGCTTTTTGGAAAAAATCCACAACGCTTTTTCCCCACAGCAACCGCTAAGTGCGCAATATTTCATGGATTAAGTAAATCAAAGCCTATACCGTCATATAAAATTTTTGGTGGTGACATTTTTGAGCAGATTAATCAGGCTGTCGAATTTGTGATGTCCCAACTTAATTTCAGTGTTGGTACGCGTTCAGAATCTAATATTGCTCCCGGTAGTTATGAAATTCCCAGAGAGGTGGTGGCAGAGGGCATTGTAAATGCCATTGTTCATAGAGATTACGCTAATAATGCCAGCGTGGAAGTTATTTTGTATAAAGATAGATTAGAAATTTCTAATCCGGGCTCTTTACCTTTGGGCTGGACAACCGAAAGGCTGAAACAGTTGCACAATTCTGTACCTCACAACCCGTTTATTGCTCATCCAATGTATCTTGCGGGGTACATTGAACAACTTGGTACTGGCACCGAAGATATGGTCGAAAGAATGATTAAAAATGGCCTCCCAGAACCTTTATTTGTTCAGGAACAGGATTTTAGAACGATTATTTATCGTCATGCCCTGCGAGGTGCCGTTCAAGACACCCCAAAAGTTACCGAACAAGCTATAGAACAAGTTACCGAACAAGCTTATAGACTGATATTGACTTTGGAAAGTGAAATGACAAGAGACGAGCTTATGGACAAATTAAATTTAAGACATAGACCAACTTTTGTTTATAATTATACAAATCCTGCATTGAGTGGGGAATGGATTGAAATGACGGAAACTGAACCCAATCATCCAAGACAAAAATATCGCTTGACTGCAAAAGGACTGAAGGCAAAACAGCAGTGGGAAAAGTAGTGTTTTAGGGGGATTTGCTCGCAATGCTCCGACAATTCCATTCGAGAATCCCTCTCTCTCCGGGATTTGCTCGTTTCACTCGCACAATTCCGTTCAAGAATCTCTCTCTCCGGGATTTGCTCACTGCGTTCGCACATCCCTCCCCGCCTGCGGCGGGGCGATGCTAGGTGCGAAATAAAAAATGGCGTTCAAGTAAACTTGACGCCATTTTTTCCGCACCTAGCGGAGAGAGAGGGATTCGAACCCTCGATACGCTTTTGGCGTACACACGCTTTCCAGGCGTGCCTCTTCAGCCACTCGAGCATCTCTCCGTGGAATTGCAAATGTAGTGTATTTCCTGCAATAAATGGAATTTTCTTGTGATTTTACAGAAATCATAAAGGTTGTGCAACGACCTAAGCTACTCGAAAAGCTCATGTAGGCGTTGACTTATTTTGTAAAGGAT
>JAGOJH010000015.1 GCA_017995215.1 Thermoclostridium sp. | reverse complement strand
TAGGGCTTGCTTAACGGAAACAAAACCCGCATAAGTGCTGGATTTCAGACTGCTTTTGTAGTATAATAGTGCATAGGAAGTAGTAATTATTCTTAAAAAAGAATGCACGTGGGAGTAATGAAAATGTACAAAAGCAGCGAAAAACAGATCATGATATCGGATGACTTCTTCCTTCCGTTTGGTGGCAAGCTTAATAGAAAAAATAGGTGGGTGAAATTAGCAGAGCTAATTCCATGGTGGGAATTCGAAGATAAGTATGTGGGTAACTTCAGATCACCAAACACAGGTGAAGAGGCTTTTTCAGTACGAGTGGGATTGGGCACTCTCATAATAAAAACCAGACTTGCTATCTCTGATGAGGAAACAGTGAATCAGATTGCTGAAAACCCTTATCTTCAATACTTCCTGGGTTTTCCTCGGTTTATTGAAGAAAAGCCATTTGCCGATTCACTCATTACTCACTTTAGAAAACGTTTCAGCCCGGATATTCTTAATGAGGTTAACGAAAGAATAGCTGCTATCGCTATAGAAAATGAAGACAAGGATGATAATAATCAGATGGGGCCTCCAAGTTCTTCGGGAAGCCATGATGGGCCCGAGGAGGATGAATGTGTTAATTGTAAAAAATCCGGCAAGATAATTTTGGATGCAACCTGTACACCGGCTGACATCCAATATCCTACAGATGCAAGATTATTGAATGAAGCCAGAGTGAAACTTGAGGAGATCATTGATATTCTTCATGAACCAGAAAAGGGATTGAGAAAGAAGGCACGTACATACCGACAAAAAGCGCATGACAGTTATATTGCATTTACAAAGCAAAGAAAACCGAAGCCCGCTGTAATTCGAAAAATGAAAGGCAAGCTCTTAAGATATATCCGTAGAGACATAAAAATAGTGGAAGCATTAGTCAGACGAAATGGATTGGAATTGCTGAATAAGCGTCAATACAAGAACCTTTTGGTTATCCAGGAATTATACCGTCAGCAGAATGAGATGTATGAAAATGGACAATACCGAATAGAGGATAGGATCGTCAGTATCAGTCAGCCACATGTAAGGCCGATTGTTCGAGGGAAAGCATCTGCATCGGTTGAATTTGGTGCAAAGCTTTCAGTAAGTGTTGTAAATGGGTATGTATTTTCAGAAAAGTTGGAATGGGATGCATACAACGAGAATGGAACATTGATTGATTCGATCGAGAGATATAAAGAAAAGCGTGGATTCTATCCGGAAGCTGTTTTAGCAGATAAAATATATAGGACACGGGGGAACCGGGATTTCTGTAAAGCAAGGGGAATCAGATTGAGCGGGCCAAAGCTTGGGAGAACGACAGAGGAAGAGAAAAAAGAGGCTAAAAAGCAGGCATACCAAGATTCTTGCGAAAGGAACGAAGTAGAAGGTAAGTTTGGGACAGGAAAAAGAAAATACACGATGGATTGCATTATGGCCAAACTTAAAGAAACAAGCGAATCCACCATAATACTAAACCTCATTGTGATGAACTTGGAAAAGAAGCTCCAGCTTCTTTTATGCAAATTTTTATACTGGCTTTTTAGGCTTAAAAATTTTCAATTAAACTGGCTTAATTTGGTATTAGTGGAACCATAAAAATCAAATGGATTCCCGTTAAGGAAACCCTAATTAGAGTTCCGCACAAAATGGCAGTGCTGCACTCAAAATCCTGGTACAACGCTCAATCGTAAAGCTAAACAGGGTTCATACAGAAAAGGATAAAAATCCGGTTAATCTCCCGGCGTTTTTATTCTTTTTTCATTTTCGCGGCCTTTTTTAGTGTAAATAATACCATATTAAACATCTTATACTTAAAAATAAATTTATTTTGTTGTGGCAATAATGTTTTTGAAAATGAATTCTTTTAACCCCGGAAATGTTTGGTATTCAAGGGTTTATGGGAATACTGCCGTTGTCTCTTATTGATGTGAAATGCATGCGCTAATATAATCATACTTAGAATAAAGGATGAAGAAGCTGGAAAACTTTAAAAGATAGAACTGGATAGAAAAAATAAACAGAGTAATTTCTTTGGAGGCTATCGAATGTTAAAGTTTAATCGTTACATGATCATTTTATGCAGCATCCTTTTGGTTAGCATCAGTGTATATTTAATTGTGGAGAATAATCTACCGGCCTTAATGGCTCTTTTTCGATAGCCCTAATACGATCTTGGTAAAAATAATTATAAATCGTACAACAAATACCCGTCAATTGTGCTTGATTGAAACAAACCTGAACACCATATCAATTGAATCAACAAAGAATTACATTTCCCTCAATTTGTGGAATGTTACAGTCCATATTATAATGTCCCCAACGGCAATGGAAATTGTTTCTTGGGCAGGGAATACTTTTTAACCCTTGCCCTGCGCGCTTTTCCAAATACTCGCTGGAACATGCGCTCAATTTCCTGCGCTCAAAATTCAGTTTGGGGGCGTTTCTATGCGTATCGCGATGATTGGGCAAAAGGGTATTCCATCCAGGATGGGAGGGGTTGAAATTCATGTGGAGGAGCTGGCAAAGCGCTTGGTCAGGCAGGGCCATTCTGTAACAGTCTATTGCAGAAAAACATACTGCCAGGAACTAAAACCTGTACATGAAGGCATCAACCTGAAGTACATTCCCAGCATCAACACAAAGCATCTTGATGCGATCATTTACTCTGTTCTTGCAACGTTTCATGCCTTGCTCCATGGGTTTGATGTTTTTCATTTCCATGCACTGGGGCCGTCTACGGCTGCCTTCCTGCCAAGGTTGCTCGGTAAAAAAGTTGTCTGCACCATTCACGGGCTGGATTGGCAGCGGGACAAATGGGGAGGCTTTGCAAGGAAATACTTGCAATTGGGTGAGGCGTGCATAGCAAAATTTGCTGACACGGCTATCACGGTTTCAGAAAACCTGGTTTCCTACTTCAGACATAAGTATAAAAAAGAAGCTGTATTCATTCCCAATGGTGTAAATATTCCGGATATAAAACCGGCGGACTTGATTACATCGGTGTACGGTTTAAAAAAGAATGACTATATCCTGTATCTGGGGCGTTTGGTTCCTGAGAAGGGAATACATTACCTGATAGACGCATATAGCAGGCTTAAGCCCTCAATGAAACTGGTAATAGCGGGGGGATCAAGCCACACCACTGAATATGTCGAGCAAATTCATGAGATGGCTGCAGGGTGCGAAAACATTCTATTTACTGGTTTTGTTCAGGGTGAGGTACTGGAAGAGCTGTTTTCCAATGCTTGGTTGTATGTTCTGCCTTCCGACCTGGAAGGGATGCCAATCAGCCTTCTGGAAGCGATGAGCTATGGGCAGGCATGTCTGGTGAGCGATATTGAAGAAAACAAGGCTGTTGTTGGAAAGCATGGGTTTTACTTTTCACAGGGGAATGCAAACAGCTTGTATCAGGTGTTAAAACAACTGGTATCTGGAAATCAATCGCTTGAAATGGTTAAAGCATCATCGGTGAGCTACGTCAGGGAAAACTTCAGCTGGGATGATGTCGCAATTCGCCATAACAAGGTTTACGAAGGTCTCCAGGAAACACGGAAGCATAAAAGGTATGAGATGGTTAAGTAGTATTTTTAACATTTTATGCGATAATAACAACTAATTACAGCCAAATCTGACCGTTCATCGGGAAATAGCTACTTATCCTTTCACGCTATGAACCACTTTTATCCGACAAATAATTGATTCCGCATTATTGCTCATCTATTTTTTTCAGCTTATTTTCAACAGAATCCTGTCCTCTCTTTCAATCTTTTTGTTTTAACAAAAAATAGGAGGCGTTTGATTATTTCCTCCTGTCAAATCCGCTCCGTTCTAAGGGTTTATGGCTTTTTCGTTGACTGTGGAGAAGAGATTTTGTACGATGATGCAGTACTAACCAACAACTAAATCAGTACACGAATTCCTGTGATTTCCAATCCGCAGTACGGTGTTTCGGCCCGAACCGTGGTGAAGAATGAAATATTGTTCCTGCTGCTGGGGTATAAACCTGTCCAGGGAGGGGGACTGGTCGCAAGCAAAAGCCTGGCTGGTCGTAAGCTAAAGCCTTCTGCTCGTGCATTCAACCCGGCTACCTGCCATGTGACATGACAGGGCGAAGCCATGCCTTGTTTCCAATATGGATGGGATTACCCTGGCAGCGGAGCAATATAAAGCTTTACAGGGGCAAAAATTGCTAAAGGGGGAACCATTGTGGGTCTGAAATTATTCCTGAAAACAGCGTTCAGCAGGTTATGGCTGGTAATAACGCTTAGCGTGGCGGCAGCATTATGTGTAGGGCTGTTCTCTGCCGACTTGTCGGCCAGACAGTATGAATCCACCATGAAAATCATGATAGCCGGCTCGGGTGAAGAGGGCTTCACCACCAGCGTGTTTGATGAAATCCGCTCAGCGCAGCTGATCGGCGCGGATTTCTCTGAAATCATCACCAGCCATTCCGTATTAAGCAGTGTCATCAATGACAACGGCCTGGAGGAAGATGTGAAAACCCTGAAGGAAAGCATCGAGGTGCAACAGATTCAGGATACACGAATCCTTGAGATCACCGTAAAAAACACCTCTGCAGAAAAGGCCACCCAGATCGTCAACAGCCTGCAGGCCAATTTCAAGGCTAAGCTTATGGCGATGGGCTCACCGCAAAGCTTTATGGTTGTGGACGAACCCATGGTACTCGCAACATCCAATGCCAGTTATTTTATTCTTTTTATTCTTCTCGCTGCCATTGGCGGAATGATCCTCGGTATTACCCTGAATTTCATTCTGGATGAATTCATTAAGCGCATTGACAGTGCAGATATTACAGAAAGGCTTTTGGGCATTCAGGTTATCGGTGTTATCCCGAATAGTATCTTGCATAGGAGTGATAAAAATGACAAGTAGTTTAATCTCCCGGATGAGTCCGAACAATTTAATCCAGTTTAATTTTGAGACTGATGTACAGGAAGCCTATCATTTTTTAAGGGGAAACATCAGCTTCTATGAAAGAAAAAAGCCGCTGAAAACCATCTGTGTGGTCAGCCATTCCCGCAGCGAGGGAAAGACGGCCGTTGCGATGAACCTTGCGATATCCTTCGCAAACTGTGGGCAAAAAACCCTGTTTGTCGACTCCGACCTTCGCAAGCCTGTTTTGGAGAAAAGGCTTGGAAACGCTGAAAAGGGTCTGGCTACCATCCTTTTCAGAAATGAGGAACCAACTGAGGCCATTGTGAACGCTCAGGTAGAAAACCTGTTTTATCTGCCATGCGGCCGGGATGTGGAGAACACCTATGAAATGCTGTCCTCTGCAAGGTTTAAGGATATTCTGGACAAGCTTTCTCAGGAATATGACAAAATCATCATCGACACGCCGGCATT
The DNA here is from genome assembly GCA_017995215.1 of Thermoclostridium sp. Lineage (GTDB taxonomy): Bacteria > Bacillota > Clostridia > DSM-8532 > DSM-8532 > JAAYJG01. Next base: position 38,580 of record JAGOJH010000015.1, on the reverse strand, counting down.
AAGCAATGTAATAGACGGGTATGAAATCGCATCCATGACCGACGGTGCCATCATTGTCATCCGTAACAGGTTCCCTGAAACCCAAAGGCTTACAAACATGGTCAAGCAATTGAAAATGGCCAATGTGAACGTCATCGGTGCAGTGCTGAACAAGGTTCCGATGAATGAGTATCGCAGGAAATATAACCGGTATCATGATGATTGGCAAGATGTAAAGAAGAAAAGAACGAGCGCAAGCTAAGTGGGGGAAATCAATATGAAGGGATCCCTTATGGAATTGATCAAAACAATCCAGTCTGATCTGTATCGATATGCCGGAAACATCAGGTTCTCAAGGTTTCTGCATCATTATTTCTGTGAACCGGGCTTCAAGGTGACCACCCAATTCAGGCTCTGCCGGTATCTGAAGCTTCGAAGCAAATCTGTTCTTTTCCCAGTATATCTTCTGCTTCTAATGCTTTACAAGCGCAATTGCGTTCGGTACGGTATCGATCTGAAGTATCTGACAGAGATTGGAAAAGGCTTTTATATCGGCCACTTTGGAAACATTATTGTCAGCGAGAAAGCGATTATCGGTGATAATGTGAACATCAGCCACGGCGTAACGATTGGGAGGGCAAACCGCGGGAAAAACAAGGGCTTTCCAACCATAGGCAGCCGTGTGTACATCGGGCCTGGTGCAAAGATAATCGGAAAGGTTCATGTTGGCGACAACGTTACAATTGGTGCAAATTGTGTGGTTACCCGGGATGTTCCTGATAACGCAGTGGTGGTGGGCATTCCCTGCAGAATCATCTCCCAGAAGGGTTCCCTGGGGTATATCAATCACACTGATTATGATTTCATTTGGAATATGGAGGGTCGGGATGCTTCGGAAAATCAAAGAGGCTCTAGGAAGGCGATTTCGTAATATTTCACCGGATTTGCTGAAAACTCACTACAGCAGAGCTCTTGCTCTGGGAGTAAAGGTGGGAAGAAATTGCCGCCTGTTTTCCAGCAATTTTGGCAGCGAAGGCTATCTGATCGAAATTGGAAATCATGTCACGATCGCTGACAATGTCCAGTTCATCACCCATGACGGTGGCATCTGGGTTTTTCGTGAGGAGGATCCACAGGCCGATGTCTTTGGAAAAATCATTATCGCAGACAATGTTTTTATCGGTATCAACACGATTCTTTTGCCGGGAGTATGCCTGGGCTCCAATACTGTTGTAGGGGCGGGGTCTGTGGTTACAAAAAGCTTTGCCGGAAACTGCGTGATTGCCGGAAACCCGGCAAAGGTGATCTGTTCGTTGGACGAATATAAGGAAAAGCTCTGGGGGCTGAGAATTTCAACAAAATCACTCCCTGACAGGGACAAGCTTGAGATCATTGAGCAATACCCCGAGAGACTGATCAATAAGTAAGTACATAATGTTGTAAAGACATGCTAGCAGGCATGTGCGAGGGATGATGAACATGAAGAAAATTCACATATGCTTTGTAATGCCAGGCTGTTACCCGCTGTTCAAGTCTGAAACCAGGGAAACCTTTGGCGGCTCAGAGGTGGAGCTGTACAATATGGCGATTTGGTTCTGCGAACAACAGGGTTTCCAAGTGGATTTCCTGGTTGGCGATTATGGTCAGAAGCCTTTGGAAACACACCGTGGTATACGCTTGCGCAGATTGAAATTCATGCGTCCGACGGCAACATCAAACCCAATCCATAAAGCCTTAAAAATTGTATTCCTGCTTAAAGCGCTATTGTTTCAACCCTCCGATATTTTTATCACCAAAACAGCCAGTGAGTTCCTTGGCTGGATGGTGCTTGTGAACAAGTGGCTAAGAGGGAAAAAGGTTGTTTTCCGGCTTGGAAGCGATCGGGATACTGACCTTGCATACTGGAAGGAGAAAAGCAAAAGGCTGTATTTACTTTACAGACTGGGCCTTTTTCATTGCGATCAAATCCTCTGCCAGTCGAATTATCAACAGGCGCAGCTTTACAAAAGCTGTCGTTTAATCGGCAAGGTCATTCGCAATGTGTTCCCAGTGGCTCAGGGATCTACTTATTCCAAGGATTATATCCTCTGGGTTTCGCGGTGCATGGCACTGAAGCGGCCGATGCTGTTTCTGGAGATGGCCAGGCGCATTCCCGAGGAGAACTTCGTGATGATCATGCCGGTGAATCAGGAAAGCAAGGTCTATTCCGGGGAAAGAATTACGATACTATCCCGCACAATCGCTCAGGAAGCACAGAAAATCCCCAACCTGAAGCTGATTGATTTCGTTCCCTTCAACGAAATCCAGTCTTATTATGACCATGCCAAGCTTTTTGTGAACACATCGGATTTCGAAGGGTTCCCAAACAGCTTTCTTCAGGCTTGTCTGGGGAAAACGGGGATTCTATCGCTGAAGGTGGATCCGGATAGTTTTATTATGAAGAACAACCTGGGGCATTGTTGCGAGGATTATTTTGAGGAAGCAATATGCTTTGTCAAAAACCTGAACAGGCCCATGATCCATCAGCTTGGGAACAATGCTTTCGAGTACGTTTCACAAAACCATGACATTCAAAAAATCGGGCCCAAATATGTGCGTCTGTTTGAAAAGCTGTGTCCACGCATTAAAGAGCGAAAAACAGGTGTGGGTGTGGTTGCAAATTCAGCCTTTGTGCAGACCGTTTGCAGCAGTAATGCGGCGGTTGCATGTCAACAGGAAACCAAAGATAACATAGCGGTTGCATGCCAGCAGGAAACCGGAGATAACATAGCGGTTACATGGCAGCAGGAAAGTGTAGATAAAATGGCAATTTCATGGCAGCAGCAAAGCCGGAAGGGTTCGAACACCAGCCCATCCAGTATAAACCAAGAACCCATAAACAAAGGGTTGTGCAAAGAGAATCCCGCCATCAAGCAAACAGCTAAAAAACAATATACAAGAAAAAGCGCAAAGGTGGCCGTATATCGCCTGAAAACCATATTGAACGACCTTAAACAAAGCCAGGAGAAGAGATTTCAATGAAGATAAGTGTTTGCTTTATATCATTGCTTGCATATCCGCTTTTTAACCCAAACACCACGGGAAATGTCATTGGCGGCGCGGAAATCAACATGGTATTGCTGGCAAAAAAAATGGCTGAAGACCAACAATACGAGGTCAGCTTTCTGGTTGATGATTATCACCAGCAGGATATTGAATACTACCATAACATCCGTGTGATCAAATACAGAGGGACCGGTTATCATGACCATTCCGGGCTTTCACGGAAGCTTCAGCTTTATTCACAATTGCTTGCTCTCAATGCAGATGTATATGTTTACACCACCGCTAATAGCTTCCTGGGCAAGCTTGTGTTTATGCAAAAAATGCTAAGGCATAAAAAGGTGATCTTCCGGCTGTCCAGCGACAGAAATCTGGATATGCAATGGTATGAAAAAACCTATGGCAGCCGGTTTGCACGGCTGTATCAATATGGCCTTCGCAATGCGAGCCATATTGTGTGCCAGACCGAAAAGCAGAGCGACCAGTTAAAAAACAAATTTGGATGGTTGGGGAAGGTAATACCAAACGGCTTTCCCATCCGGCAGAACATCGATACCAGCCATAAGAAATATATCCTGTGGGTATCCCGGTGCCTGCCTCTGAAACAGCCTCATTTGTTTCTTGATCTGGCACAGCGGCTTCCCGGTGAAAGCTTTGTTATGATTATGCCCCAAAACGAATCGGGAAACAGTGAAATCGATAAGCAAATCCAGCGGCTTACACAGGAAGTGAAGGAAAGGACTGCCGAGCTTAGCAATGTAACGCTTTTGGATTATGTCCCCTATGAGCGAATTCAGGATTACTTCGATAAGGCCAAAGTGTTTGTGTGCACCTCGCAGCTGGAGGGGTTTCCAAACACGTTTATTCAAGCGTGTCTTGGGGGTACTGCCATCCTTTCCTTTTACATCGACCCCGATGGAATGCTGCAAAGGAACAAACTTGGGCTGTTATGCGGAGATGACCTGGAAGCAGCTGCCGGTTTTATTAAGCAGATCGATGAAGAAGGGTTAAAGGCATACAGGGAAAGGACATTGAAATATGTCAGCACATACCATTCCATCGATAATTCCGTCCGGTTGTATAAAGGTCTGATTGAACAGATGCTTAGGCGGGACAACTCAATTGCATAGCATGTTGATATTGTCAGCATAGAACTTGTTATTACTAAGCAGTACCCACCACCACACTGAATTACAACGTTATAAAGATGAAGGCGGGGGGACCATCACGGTAACCATACCCGTACCCTCAAAAAGGAGAACACCATGGAACCATTACAGATTCGTATGAAATTCGGTTTATTTTACGCTTTCACAGGCATTCTGGTGCTGTTGTACCTGATCCTGGCTGTTAATGACATCCTCCTGGCAACAATGTTCAGCCTGGCCATAGCTTCTGTGTACCTGTTTTATCGGTATTCCGACCTGTCTTTTATCACACTGCTTCTGATACTGCCTTTTTTGGGCCTTGGAATATTTAATGAATCCCTGGCCGGTATACCGGGGCTGCGCCCTCAGCTCCTGCTGGTTCCGTTGGTGGTACTGTTTTTTATCATCAACAAAAAACCATATAGCATTCCAACTGGGCTGACAGTTTTCATTTTTCTTATTCTCGCCCTGTTTACGATTTCATTTTTCAGATCCATTGAATATGCTTCGCAAATCTCCGGGCGCTTCATCAATTATACGGTATATTCCTATGCCAGCACACAGTTACTGTCTCCGCTCATCATCATGCTGCCACTGCTGTTCGTACCGTTATACTACCAAAGTGAGAAGGAAATCACCCGTATCACTACGGTGCTTATCGCTTCCATTACAATTATCTCTGCCTGTGTCATCGCTCTTTATTTGTTTGTGGAACCAATGAAGCTCGATTTGAACCACTTCCGCAATACATTGTCCACAGTGCTGGGGATCCACGGCAATGATTTGGCCAACTTCTGCTTTCTGGCTATTCCGTTTTTATTAGTTGTGTGTCTGCATAAAAAGAACCTCCTGGCTTATGGCGCACTGCTGCTGACCTTGGGCGCCACTGCACTTTCCTATTCGAGAACGGCATATTTCATTGTTTTGTTCGGTATTGTGCTGTTTTATTTTGTCTCGGGACGGTATAAATACCTGCCCATCATTGCCATTGTCATCTTCCTGGCGCTGCAGTTCGCGCTTCCTGAATCAATCATTGACAGAGCGCTAACGGGCTTCAGCGAGGGTGACTTAAACCTGATTTCAGCCGGTCGAATACAGCACTTATGGCAGCCGATTCTGAATGAGTTTAAAACAAAGCCGGATGTCATTTGGTTTGGCTATGGAATTCACGGCATCATCAATATGCGGGCCTGGCAGACAGGTACCATCTTTTCTGTCAGCCATGCACACAACATGTACTTGGATATGATTCTTGAAAGTGGTCTGATCGGGCTTGCCAGCCTGCTAAGCTTCTATACTTACGTGTTGGTGAAGTTCATAAAAAGCTACCGGCGCAGGGAACTGGAATCCTGGCAAAGGGATCTGCTTGCTGCGGTGATTGTGGCAATTATTTGTTACCTCATCAGCGGGTTAACAGGCAGAAGGCTGTTTCCATCGCTGTCCAACATCTATGTATGGATTATCACCGGTCTCGGCTTTTCCCTTGTGTCTGTAGGAAAGGTAAGGGCACTGAAAAATACAAAGGAGGAACGATTAAATGATCAAAAACAAGGTCCTTTTGATGATAACCGCTTTGGGGTATGGGGGGGCTGAAACCCAAACCATCTTGCTGGCCAATGGTCTGGTTGCCAGAGGCTATAATGTAATGATCATCTCAATGCTCGACAACATGGAGCAAAGGGATAAGCTAAATGCTTCAGTTCGTTTAGAAACCCTGAACAACAGAAAATATATGGATTTTTTAGCCTTCAGGAAGCTTCAGAAGCTGTATACGGAATTCAAACCCGACAACTTCTTTATGATAGACCTGTACCCGCTGTTCTATGGATACCTGCTGATGCGTGGTGAGAAATCACATGTGCGCACTCTGGCTGTTATCCACAACACCATTCCAAAGGGAAAAAAGGAAGAGCTGCAAAACCACTATTACAAGCACATGCTGAATATGCTGGACCAAATCATCTTTGTCAGCTACAACCAGCGCGAGTATTGGTTGGGCAGGTACAGGCTGAACAAATCAAAAACGCTGGTGATTCAAAATGGTGTGGATGTGAATTGGTTTCATTCCTACATCGGAAAAATGAAGCGTGAAAGCATTGTCAAGCCCCTGGGCTGGCTGGACAATCCCATTGTTCTGTTAATGAATTCCTGCCTCAGACCGGAAAAAAAGCACGAAGACATGCTGGAAGTGCTTGCCCGGCTGCGCAGCGAAGGTTATAACACGACTCTGCTGCTTGTGGGGGATGGGGTTCAGCGGCCTTTCCTGGAAGAGCTGATAAAGCAGCTGAGCCTCGAGAAACATGTTTACATTACCGGTTATATAAAGGACGTACGGCCTTTTATTCAGGCGGCGGATATCTCGGTGCTGACATCGGTTTCGGTGGAAACCCTTTCGATGGCCGCCATTGAAAGCATGGCGATGAGCAAACCCCTTGTGCTGTCGGATATTGGCGGTGCATCCGAGCTGGTGGAAAGCGGCGCCAATGGCTTTCTCTACCCTCCGGGCGATATCCAGGCCCTGTACACCAATTTGAAAAAGATGATCAGCGAATGCAATCTGCAGAAAATGGGGCAATTTTCCTATCGCAGAGCCCTTCTGTACTTCGACAGGGAAAAAATGCTGGATCAGTATGTAAACATCCTTCGAAATTTCCTGGAGGAAACAGGTTGAACTATATTTAAATGCGTTGTTTCGAAGGAAAGTGACTGAATTAAATCCAACTGTTTTGGAGGATAAACATGGCCAAATATATTTTTCGAATGGATGATATCGCACCCGAAATGAACTGGACTTTATTCTGGAAGTACATTGAAATGTTTCAGTCCTTTGACGTAAAGCCACTTTTGGGGATCATACCGGATAATAAGGATCACAAGCTGATGCTTGAAAAGCCTAATAGCGATTTCTGGAATATTCTTCGAAGGCTTCAGCAAGGGAATCTCGTCGATATCGCGCAGCATGGCTATGATCATGTATATATCAGCAATTCCTCCGGTTTAATGGACGAGAGGATCGGGTTTGACAAAAAATCTGAATTCGCAGGCTTGTCCTACCGGGTGCAGTACCGAAAAATTAAGAACGGCATGACGATTCTGCGGGAGAATGGCTTGAAAACAGATATCTGGATGGCTCCAGGTCATACCTTCGATGAAAACACCCTGATCATCCTTTATGAGCTGGGGTTCAAGTATATCACTGATGGAATCGGCCTTTTCCCATTCAAAAAGAAAAACATGCTCTTCATTCCCCAACAGTTCTGGTTCCCGACAAAAATTCCCTTTGGCGTCGGTACGGTGTGTATTCATTCGAACAATGACAACACAAAACTGTTTAAATCCATTCAGGCTTTTATCCGCGCTGAAAGAAGAAATGTTATCTCCTTCTATGAAGCGACAGATACCAATTGTACTTTTATGAAGGAAGTCATGAATAAACTTTTTACAGAATATCATATCCTTGCGCGTAAAAAAGCTGCAATGTAAACGGGAGGGTTGAGCATGAAAATTCTTGTGACCGGCAGTGCCGGGTTTATTGGGTTTCATCTGGCCAGAAGGATGCTGGAGGAAGGCCATGAGGTGACGGGCTATGACAGTGTCAACGCATATTATGATCCGCGGCTGAAGGAAAGCAGGCTGAATATTCTAAAACAATATGAACGGTTTGTATTCTATCGGGATCAGCTTGAAAACCGTGAGAGGTTAAGCCAGGTTTTTAGCAGGCATAGGTTTGACACCGTAGTGAATCTGGCCGCCCAGGCTGGTGTAAGATATAGTATTGAAAACCCTCAGGCTTATGTACTCTCAAACCTTCAGGGGTTTGTCAATATCCTGGAAGAGTGCCGCCACAATCAGGTGGGGCATTTAATCTTCGCATCCTCCAGTTCGGTGTATGGGGCCAATAAAAAGATCCCCTTTTCGGTTCACGATTGTGTGGATCATCCCATCAGCCTTTATGCAGCATCCAAAAAGGCCAACGAGCTGATGGCGCATACCTATGCTGCTCTGTTCGGGCTGCCTTGCACCGGCCTTCGGTTCTTTACTGTCTACGGCCCCTGGGGAAGGCCGGATATGGCTTTATTTTTGTTCACGAAAGCCATGCTCGATAACAAGCCTATCCAGGTTTTCAATTTCGGAAATATGCTGCGCGATTTCACATATATTGATGATATTGTCGAGGGGATTATCCGGTTAATCCAAAAAGGTCCTGCGCTGCCGAATGCTGAATGGGACGGCATGAAGCCTGATCCAGGTACAAGCTTTGCACCATACAGGCTGTATAACATCGGCAACAACCATCCGGTTACGTTGAAGCATTTTATTGATGTACTGGAGGAAAAGCTTGGAGTTCGGGCGCTGAGAGAGTATTTGCCCCTGCAACCCGGAGATGTGCCGGAAACCTTTGCTGAAATTAGCGACTTGATGGAGGATGCTGGGTTCAAGCCGAATACGACCATTGAAGAAGGTATTTCAAGATTTGTGGACTGGTATAAAGCCTATTACGGCATAGATATGCACGATGAGGCTTCCGGGCTGCAAGCAACCTGGGCCTCGCCAAGTGCAGATATCGGCCCTGCCAGTGTAAATGCTGCTAAGCGGTTTCAATAGGGTTGTCAGTAATTCGTTTAATCATATTTACACCGAAACCTGTTGCCAATGAAACAGCCATGAATTGTTTACATAATAATTACATACCCGCTGTAAAAATGGAGGTTTTTTAATGCACTATGAGCGTTTGATCGAAAACAAGACAAAGCTGGCCGTAATCGGTCTGGGTTATGTGGGTTTGCCCCTTGCGGTGGAATTTGCAAAAAGCGTCCCCACCATCGGTTTTGATGTGAACTGTGAAAAGCTGGAATCCTACAAGGCCGGTATCGATTGTACAGGGGAATTGAAGGAGGGGGATCTGTCCAACACAACCCTCCAGCTCACCTGTGATGAGAATGATTTGGACGAAGCAAGCTTTTTCATTATCGCAGTTCCAACACCTATCAACCGGGATAAAACACCCGATCTAAAGCCCATTATCAGCGCGTCAGAAATTGTCGGCAGGCATTTGTCAAAGGGAGACATCGTTACCTATGAATCCACTGTTTACCCAGGCGTCACCGAAGATGTCTGCGCTCCAATCCTTGAAGCCTTTTCAGGCTTGAAGTGCGGAACAGATTTTAAAATTGGTTATTCTCCCGAGCGCATCAATCCGGGTGACAGAGAGCATACTCTGCGAAAAATTAAGAAAATCGTTTCCGGAATGGATGCGCAGGTGCTTGAAATCATTTCAAAGGTATACGGCCTGGTGGTAGATGCAGGCCTTTATAAGGCACGAAGTATCCGGGTTGCCGAAGCTGCAAAGGTGATTGAAAACTCCCAGCGGGACATCAATATCGCATTCATGAATGAGCTGGCCATTATCTTCAATCGGCTTGGCATCGATACCCAGGCCGTCCTGGAGGCTGCAGCGACCAAGTGGAACTTTCTGCCGTTCCGGCCAGGCCTTGTGGGTGGGCACTGCATCGGCGTGGACCCTTATTATCTGACCTATCGCGCCGAGCAAACGGGGTATCATCCGGAAATCATCCTGTCCGGCCGGCGAATCAATGATGCTATGGGAAAATACATAGCCGAGAATGTGGTGAAGCAGATGATTCATGCCGGAGTGCATATCAATGGCGCAAGGGTTTGTATTCTTGGGTTCACCTTCAAGGAAAATGTCCCGGATGTAAGAAACACGAAAGTGATTGATATTTATCATGAGCTGCAGGAGTATGACATCAAGGTTCTGATAACCGATCCCTGTGCCGACAAAAATGAAGCCTTGCAGGCATACGGTGTTAACCTGGTTGCGCTGGACGATATCCCCAGGGTGGACTGCCTGGTTTTTGCGGTGAACCATAACGAATGGTCGGAAATAGATTGGGCAATAAGGTTCAAAGAAATACTGGCAGACAAAGGTGTCATTATCGACGTGAAGGGCATGTTCAGCGCATCAGGGGATTTATATGCCGGATATACTTACTGGAAGCTATAATAGAAAAAGTACAAATGATAAACCCAAATATAAAAAGGGCAGGTGATCCTCTTGATCCAGTTTTTAAAAAGAGTGAACCAGCGTTTCAAAATGAAAGAGCTTCAGAAACAGGGGCTGAAGCTTGGTAAAAATACGCTCATTCTTACTACAGCCGACAATATTGGCAGTGAACCCTTCCTTGTTTCGGTAGGGGACAATTCCGTTGTTACAGCAGGGGTAAGGTTTATTACTCATGACGGTGCCATCCGCGTGTTTAACAGAAAACCTGAATACCGGCATATTGACAACAAGTACGGCAAGATTGACATTAAGGAAAACTGCTTTATTGGCATTAATGCCATCATCATGCCCGGTGTTACCATCGGCCCCAATTCTGTTGTGGGCGCAGGGTCTGTGGTGTACAGGGACGTCAAGCCCAATACCTGTGTCGCCGGCAACCCGGCAAGGTTAACCTGCACCATTGAAGATTACATCACCCACAGTGAAAAAACCATCATTCCCGATTACGGCATCAATAAAAGCAGAAAAAGAGAAATCCTTGTCAACTACTTTTGGAACAGAGAAAACACAGGGGAAAATACAGGTGGATGATACAGATAAATGGGTCAGTTTTCTTCCTGTGCCCATGCACCTGTGTTAAGGAGGTATTATGAATCAGTTTTATGAATCTTCCGACATCAAGCGGATTGTACGAGAGTTTATCATCAGGAACTTCGCCTATGGGCTGCTTAACAGCATTCACCTTGAAGATGCTCAGTCCCTCATGGACGCAGGCATTATTGACTCTACCGGAGTGATTGAAATCATCAGCTTCATTGAGTCTGAATTTAATGTTTTCATCTCCATGGATGAGGTATTGCCCGAAAACATCCATTCCATTGAAAGCATTGCGGTTTTTATCGGTAATAAACTACAGAAAGTTGCAGGATAAAATAATGAAGCTTTGTAAGGAATGTATCCTAAATGATAATATCCCTTCGGTAACGATTGGGGATAATGGCCTTTGTAATTATTGTGCCAATATGAAAGCACAACGAGCCCAGCCGGAAAACGAGGAAGAGCTGATGAGGGTAATTGCCGCGAACAGTGAAAAGCCTTATCAGGTGATTCTGGCATACAGCGGGGGCAAGGACAGCTCGTATACCCTGAAGCTTTTACGGGAGAAATATCAGTTCAATGTGCTGACGGTAACCTTTGACAATGGGTTCATGTCCGAAAGGTGCCTGAAAAATATCAAAACGGTCACAGCTGTTCTGGGCACAGACAATGTCATCATCCGGTATGCCTATCCGGAAATGTGCCGCCTGTTCAGCCGTGCTGCGAAAAGTGAGCTCTTTCCGGTGAAAGCCATGGAAAGGGCCAGCACCATCTGCATTTGCTGCATCAGCCTGGTGAAGTCCATCATGTACCGGGAGGCCATTCAAAGAAACATACCCATTATCTGCTTTGGGTGGACGCCTGGACAAATCGGCATCACAAACCCAATGCTAAAGCTGGACTACAAGATGATCCTGGCTAACGAAAGGCAGATCAGGGACAAGATCCTGGCCATGATGGGGGAAGGGTTCAGCCGCTTTTTTTTGGATCCCGATTGGCTGCAGGCAAATAAAGAGAAAATACCATACCTGTATTATCCGTTCGTGAACAATGAGTATGATGAGGAGCATATCATTCGGTCCATTCAGGCCATTGGTTGGGAGATGGAGGAGGAAACCGACTCAAACAGTACCAATTGCCTGTTAAACACCTATGCGAATTTTATGCATCAGGACAGGTTTGGTTATCATCCCTACTGCATGGAGATGGCCAATATGGTGAGGCAGGGCCTGATCAAACGGGAAGCTGCCCTGCGAAAGATCAGCAACATCGGCAGCATCAAAAACGTGCGTAAAATCAGTAACATCCTCAGCCAATACAACTAGTTTTACATTGGGGACAGGTTCCTATGTAAGTGGGTCCCGGTTTCCTTCATATTCATTCTAAACAGGAGAGGACATGATAATGGAAAATATCGTTGAGCTTTTATATCGAAGCGCTTTACAATATCCGGAGCAGCCCTGTGTAGTTTCTGCATCCGGCATGGTAACCTACCGCGAAATGCTTCGGGAGGTTCAATCCTTAATGTTCACACTGTACCATGAAGGTGTGCGCAGGGGGGAGCGTGTCATTTTTTATTTTAGGAACAGTGCTGAATACATTGCTGCTTTCTTTGCAGTTGCTGCACTAAATGCTGTGGCTGTGCCAGTAAATGCGGCGAATAATATTCATCATTTACAATACATTATTGATACTACCGAACCGGTGTTAATCCTTGTTGACAACGCGCTGATGTTCGGCTTTTCAGAAAATTCAAAAAATAATACGATAAAAGTCAGGGTGCTGCAAAGCCTTGTTCAATGGAAACGTGAAATCGATTATGTCGGTAACAGCATGCCGAATAATACCGGAAACAGTGCAAAAACTGCCATGATCATCTTCACATCGGGCACATCGGCCATGCCAAAGGGCGTTATGCTCAGTCATGGAAACCTTTTAGCCAACACGTACTCCATCCTGGATTATCTTCATTTAACCCATGATGATTCGGTATTGGTCACCATCGCATTCAGTTATTCCTATGGTAACTCTCTTCTGTTAACCCACATTGCGTCAGGCGGAGCCCTTTACCTGGAAAACTATGCGGCTTTTCCGGTAAAGGTGATTAAAAGCCTGAAGTCCATACAGCCAACCGGTTTTTCGACGGTCGGTTCATACCTGAACCTGTTGTTAAAGGTAGCTCCTCTTGAAAGCCTCGGATTTTCAGCATTGAAATACATCACCTTTGCAGGGGAGGCTACCAACTATAACATGCTGCTGCAGCTTCAAAGGCTATATCCCGAGCTAAAAATATTCGTGATGTACGGGCAGACTGAGGCTTCAGCCAGGCTCAGTTTCCTGCCCTGTGAGCTTCTCGCGCAAAAAACGGGTTCGGTGGGCAAGGGTATTAACAATGTAGAGCTGAAGGTCGTGAATGAGCGGGGAGGTCAGGTTGCACCCGGTGAAACCGGTGAGATTCTGGCTCGCGGCCCTAATATCATGCAGGGTTACTGGCGTGATGAGCAAGGAACCAAATCGGTAATACAAAACGGCTGGCTGCATACCGGCGATATCGCTACCGTCGATCGGGACGGGTATATTTTCATTCAGGGACGCAACAACGATATCATCAAATATCTTGGCCACCGGATAAGCCCTATGGAGGTAGAGAGCTGCATCGATAAAATCCCGGGGGTTTATGAATCGGCGGTCATAGAGACCATTCATAACGGTGAAGTCTGCATTAAAGCATTTGTCGTAACTGATGGAAAGGTTTCAACTGAAATGATTCATGAACAATTAAGAATAGCTCTTCCATCCTTTAAAAGGCCGGCGATCATCCGGATTACTACTGAAATTCCCCGCACTGCAAACGGGAAAATCAAGCGTGCAGCATTAAGAGAGGCTGAATTATGTGTGGGATAGCAGGCATTATTGGAACAGCACCCGTCGAAACCAGTTTACTGAAAACCGCAGCTGAAATCCTTGACCACCGAGGGCCTAATGACCGTTCCATTTACACAGCCGATAATATGGGCTTTGCTCACTCCAGGCTTTCTATCGTAGATTTGCAATACGGCAGCCAACCTGCTTTCAATGAAGACAAATCTGTTGTGGTAATCTTTAACGGTGAAATTTTCAATCATATGCAGCTGAGAAAGAGTCTGGAGCTTAGAGGACATCGGATCACAAACCTGTCTGATACAGCCGTTCTGCCGCATTTGTATGAAGAGTATGGAACCGGATTATTTGAAAGGCTGGACGGCCAGTTTTCCATCGCAATCTGGGATAGCACAAAAAAACGTTTGGTTTTGGCAAGGGATAGATTTGGGAAGCTGCCGCTGTTTTATGCCACACAGAAGGATGGTTTTATATTTGCATCGGAAATAAAGGCTGTTTTGATACTGGGAGATACCAGACCCACACTGTCCGGCAAGGTGCTGCATGAAATACTGACCTATTGGGCTCCTGTTGGTGAGGATTCTATTTTTGAAAACATTAAAATGCTGTTGCCGGGTCAGTGGATGGTATATGAAAGTGGCATGATTCGCTCAAAAAGGTTCTACCAGCTTGCTTTCAGGCAGGCAGTGTCGCGAAGCACTGATGATGCAGCCGAGGAACTGGAAGCTCTTTTAATTAACGCTGTCGGGAAGCGAATGATGGGGGACGTGCCAATATCAGCCTATCTAAGCGGAGGGCTTGATTCCAGCCTTACCAGCGCTATTGCCGCAAAGCATTTCAACAAAGAAATAGATACCTTTTCCATCGCATTTAATAATCCGGATTACGATGAGTCCCAATATCAGCAAATTATGGTAAAGGAGCTGAATACCCAGCATCATTCTGTCACCTTTGGGGAGGATGATTTTATTAGCCTTCTGAAAGGATGTGTGATTCACACTGAAACGCCTTTTCTCAGAACGGGTCCTCTGCCGATGATGAAGCTTTCCTCCTGGGTACGGGATCATGATCGACGCGTGGTGATAACAGGGGAGGGGGCTGATGAATTTTTTGGGGGGTATGACCTTTTCCGTGAGGTGAAAATCAGAAATTTCTGCAGCAAGGATCACGAATCCAAATACCGGGGCCTTCTGTTTAAGCGGATCAACCAATTCATACCGGGGTTAAAGAACATGTCAGCCCAGGCTTTGTCCTTATATTACAACAGCGTACATTATGATGGTCACTTTGGTTCGCATTTGTCCAGATGGGGGAGTGCGGGATTTTTTAAGCTGTTTTTAACTGACGAAATCAACGCCTGCGATGAGACCGGAAATCATGATCTGCTGTGGGATTACCTGCCCGCAGGCTATAAGGATTTTACGCCGGTTCAGAAGGCTCAGCAGCTTGAAATCATGATATTTATGGAAAGATATTTGCTGTGTACGCAGGGTGACAGGGTATCCATGGCCAATAGTGTGGAATGCAGGTATCCCTTTTTGGACAACGATGTGGTGGATTTTGCACTGGGATTGGATGACAGGCTGAAAATAAGGGGTTTGACCGAGAAGTATATCGTCAGGCGTGTTGCTGAAAAATACCTGCCAAAGGAAATTCTTCAGCGCAGGAAATTCCCTTACCGTGCACCGGTAGCGGTGCAGAAAATCTTAAAGGATTCCTATTTTCAACATGTCCTTTCTTCAGATATGCTAAGGAAATTTCATATTTTCAAGCCGGAAACCATTGAATCATTTTTGAAAAAGGCCTTTGAAAAAAACAATTTAAGCGAAAGAGAGCTGATGCTGTTTATGGGGGTTCTCACTACCCAAACCCTCTGCGACTGTTTTTGCTCAAGTGTGGATTTGGTTAAGGATTTACCGCGGGCAGGGCTTAAGCTGCCTGGCAATTTGCACGGGGGACAGGTACCAATGTAAATTTTATCCCCTGGTCATTGAAAGGATAATGATTCTGATGAAAATTCTGATGGTCAATAAATTTCTGTATCAAAATGGCGGCAGTGAAACCTATATGTTTCAATTGTCCGAATACTTAGAGAAAATGGGCCACCAGGTCTTATTCTTTGGCATGGAGCATCCTGAAAACATTGTAAACCCGGACTATATGGTGCAAAAAATGGATTTCCACACCAAATCCCTTTCCAGGTTCCTGTATCCCTTCAAGGTTCTTTGGTCGGCGCAGGCTAAAGCCAATATCAGAAAAGCTATCAAAGCCTATCAGCCCGACATTGTTCATCTGAACAATTACCATTACCAATTAACCCCTTCTATCCTGTACGAATGCTTCAGGCAAAAAATCCCCGTTGTCCAGACGCTGCATGATGCCATTTTGATTTGCCCAAACTATTCTCTATTTCGGGTGGATAATATGAAAACCTGTGAAAAATGCCGTGGAGGCAGGTTTTATCATTGCATGCTGCATCGGTGTGTCCATGGGTCTATGACAAAAAGTGTCCTGGCAGCCCTTGGAAGCTCTCTTTATCAAGTTTTGAATCCTTATCGGAAAATCAACTATCTCATATCCCCCAGTTATTTCCTGTCATCAAAAATGAAGGAAATGGGATATCGAAACAATAACCTGATGGTGCTGCACAATTTTTTCTCACCGGACAAGAACCTGGCAGCAACAGAAAAAGAAGCCTATGTGATCTATTTTGGCAGGCTGGCAAAAATCAAGGGGGTCGGTACGCTGATAGAGGCAGCCAAAACACTTGGTCACATTCGTTTTATCATCGCAGGCAGGGGAGAGGATGAGGAGGAATTCATAAAATCAGCCAGCCCAAATGTAGAGTTCAAGGGCTTTCTGACCGGTAAGGAACTGAACACGCTCATTCGCAATGCCTTATTTTCCGTCTATCCATCACAGTGGTATGAGAACTGCCCCATGTCGGTTCTGGAATCACAGGCTGTGGGCACACCGGTAATCGGTGCCAATATCGGGGGTATTCCGGAACTGATTCAGAACAATGTGGATGGTTTGTTGTTTGAATCCGGAAATGTAGCTGACTTGTGCATGAAAATCAGTTTTCTTTATGAAAATAAGTCCATTCTGCAGGGCTTTTCTGTGAAATGTATTCAAAAAGTGCAGCAATTTTCCATTGATAAATATTATGAAGAGCTAATTGGTGTCTACAGGAAGGCTGTAGATCAGAAAAAAGCCCGCTCAGCAAAAATAGAGCACAAGGTTCAAAAGGCATAAAGACTCATACCGCAAAGAAAATCGGCAATAAGGAGGAATGAACCATGCCCAGTAAGAAGCCTTACGGTTCAATCATTGTCACCTATCGCTGCAATGCGCGGTGTAATATGTGCGATTGCTGGAAGCACCCGACAAAGCTATCCGAAGAAATAACCCCGGATCTGATTCAGAAGCTGCCAAAAATGGAATTTACCAATATCACTGGAGGAGAACCCTTCATCCGCCAGGATCTTTCTGAAATTGTCCGTGAGGTTTATAAGAAGACAAACCGGATTGTTATCTCAACAAATGGCTATTTTCAAGAAAGAATTCTTGCTTTGTGTGATCAGTTTCCCAACATCGGTATTCGAATCAGCATTGAGGGGCTTCAGCAGGCCAATGATGCAATCCGGGGTATTCCAGATGGATTTGACCGGGGCTTTGGCACACTGAAAAAGCTTGTTGCGAAGAAGCACCCCGATGTGGGCTTTGGAATGACCGTTCAGGAGCAAAACGCAGGGGATTTGCTGAAGCTGTATCAGATTGCAGACGAATACGGCATGGAATTTGCCACTGCAACCCTTCACAATTCCTTTTACTTCAGAAAAACAGATAATGCTATTCTCGACAAAATGAAGGTGGCGAAAGCTTTTGAAGGGCTGATCAATGCATTGCTGAAATCAGGTTCTCCCAAGAAGTGGTTCAGGGCTTATTTTAATCACGGCCTTGTAAACTATCTGTATGACAACAAGAGGCTTCTGCCCTGTGAGATGGGAACCAACGGGTTTTTCATGGATCCTTTCGGGCATATCATGCCCTGTAACGGCAGCCTGGAAAGAATATCCATGGGAGATCTGCATGAAAAATCCTGGGATGAGATCTGGAATTCAGAACAAGCCCAAAAGGTGCGTGAAGAGGTTAGCAGCTGCAGTAAAAACTGCTGGATGATTGGCAGCGCTGCCCCTGCAATGAAGCAAAGACTTTTCATCCCGGCCTGGTGGGTAATGACTCACAAACTGAAAGGAAAATATTTGCTGGATGAGAATAAATTCTACAATAAAAATATATCCTGATCAGGTGCGAAGGGTGAGCAGACAGTTCTTTACGGGTATAAGGAAATCAACCATTGTTATCATTATTGCTGGCATCATTGCTATTTTGCTCTTGCTTAGGGGTGTCTCCCAGTCAAAGCTGTTGGTAAAGAACACAGACTTCGTTTATGACTCGAATGCTTCGACATTGAACATCCAGGATAACCGAACCGGCAGGGTGTATCCAGTTCAACTGGACAAAAAAATCATTATTGACAATAGTATTGTTTCCCCGGATGGCTTGTTGCTGATTGGAAAATATACTGTCGACAGTTCGAAGAATTGGTATAACCCCGTTCAGCTTACAATTAAGGCCGAAGCTGGGAAAAGCGCTGTAAGCCTGATGCTCGAACTGACAAGCAATCACAGGATGAATGAGCCGATTTATCTGGAAGTTCCAACCCCCGATGAACAGGAGCAGTTCTTTGTAATCCCGTATGCGGAAGGGTTACTGATTCCCGCTGTGGAGAAGTATCCCTTTAATGAGTTTTACATGTGGGGGTATAAAGCAACCCTGCCTTTTACGGGGGTTACGGATTTGACCCAGGGGCTGATGGTCATTTCAGAAAACCCATGGGACACTTCTGTGAAGTTTGTTCCGTCTGAATTAACCTCTAACCATAATATGCAGATCAAGCTGTGGCCATCGAAAGAAAGCTTTACCGAAGTCAGGAAGCTAGTGTTTGCAACGGTTGAGAATGATGGCTATGTTGCCATGGCAAAGCTGTACCATCAGCACCGTAACGGCCAGGAAAGCATCATATCCTTAAACAGGAAAGCAAAAATGAATCCCAACACCGGGAAGCTGGTTGGAGCTTGCGATTTCTGGCTGTTGAAGGATTTGGGAGATAAAAGCTTTATCGACAGGTTAATAACGCTTGGGGTTCGAAAAGCTATTTTTTCTTTTTATGAGTCCTGGTACGTACATGATCAGGATCAGAATCCCGGTTTAATTCAATATGCTGCCGATCTGGGTTTTCTTACAGGAAGATATGATATCGACACAGATGTGTGGGATCCAAAGGAGATCCCGTCTCACCTGACCCATATCCGCACCGATGCCTATCCGGTAGATGTGGTGGTCAAATCGGGAGGCGAAATGCAGAAGAACTGGGTCCGCTATTTAAACGGGAAGCCAGTGGAAGGTTATACGGTCTGCTCCTCAGCATTCTGGCATTATGGGGAACCCCGTATCGGCAATGATCTGATCCGAAATAGCTATAACACCCGGTTCTTCGACTCAATTCTGTCTTTGGCCCTGTTGGAGTGTTATTCTTCAAAGCATCCGACAACCCGGTACGAGGATATGATCCACAAAAAAACCTATCTGCAGGCGATAAGAGATAAATATGGTTTGATTATAGGGTCCGAGGATATTCGGGATTATGCAGTGAATCAACTGGATTACAATGAAGGTGTGCTGACCATTGTAGCGTCACCGGATGCTGCATATTCATGGCTGGATCCGGTTTGGGAGCTGGGGGAGGAGTATGAAAAATACAATATGGATGCTACCCGCAGGATCCCATTGTTCCAGCTTGTATACCATGGCAGTGTTGCATCCACCTGGTATACGGGGGACAGCATTTCAAAGGTACCGGCATATTGGCAGAAAAAAGATTTGTTTACTGTTCTTTATGGCTGCATGCCTTTGATTATGCCGCAAAACAGGGCTTATTGGGATAAACATGAGGCGGAGTTCCTGTCCAGCATTCACCTGACTGCAGCATTTTTTGAATCCGTCGGTAGCGAAACGATGCTGACCCACCAGTTTATCAGCAAGGACAGACTTGTTCAAAGAACGGTGTTTGCCAACGGATGGGAGGTTATCGCAAACTTCAGTGATCAGAACATTACTCATAAAAACTATACCCTTCCTCCGAACGGTTTTTATGCCACAAATGGTAAATATGAAATCTACAGGGTTCTTAACGAATCGCTCAGCGCTGGAGTTTCCTGTGGAAAATCCGCTGTCCGGGAGGAAGCCCTTTTAGATGTAGTGATTCTGAAGGACAGACTTTTTATCAATCCATATGGTCAAGAAGTAACTGTTCGAGGAACGACAACCGAGAAAATATTCTATGGAGCCAGGAAATAGGATAATTCTGTTACTGCCTTTTTAAATCGAAGCAAACACAGGAGGTATATTTTGTCTAAGAAGATTAACATTAAAAAAGAAGCAATCATTTCACTCATCCGTATCATTACATCGGTGGTGCTCGGGTTTGTTACAGTGCCCTTGATTATTCGGGTTATCGGAAAAACAGGCTATGGAGTTCTGACAATCGTATTAACCGTTACATCCTATTCAGCGCTATTACAGCTGGGGCTTGGCAATACAATCGTACGGTATATCGCTAAATATTCGGGCATTAACACAAAAACAGAGCATCAGATCGTTTCGATGGCTTTTGCGTTTTACTGTGGTATTAGTCTGATTGCGCTTGTCTCGGCTGTTCTTTTATACTTCCGGCTGGAATTCATCTTTGCATTTGAGCAGGGCCAGATCGCAACAGCCAAAACGTTGTTTATCATCTACTCGCTGGATGCGATTATAACGCTTCCCTTTACGGCTTTTTATTCGTATCTGAAGGGACACAATCAATTTTCTGTATTCAATACCACCCTAATTATCCGGACTGTGTTGCGCTTTGTGGTGATATACGTGCTTTTCAGGATGGGCTTTGGGATTTTTGCGCTGGCCGTGGTAGACGTGTCTCTGAACCAGTCAATCAATCTGTTCAATTTTCTGTATTCTCGAATCAAGCTGAAACTCAGGTTTGATTTCCGCTTTAAGGACAAGCAGCTGCTGAAAGAAATTTTTCTGTTCACCCTGTTCACTTTTATCACACAGATCATTGATTATTTTTACTGGAGAACGGACAATGTGCTGCTGGGGATTATGACCACCACCGATACAGTTGCGGAATACAACGCAGGACAGACAATTATACAGTATTTCAAGGAATTTGCCACCGTCATATCCGGGGTTACGCTGCCAACGCTGTCCATGCTCACCAATGAGCGCGACAGGGAAAGCAAAATAAACGATTTCTTGCATAAAACCAGCCATTTGCAATCAATGATTATTATTCCCATCATCCTGGGTTTCTGGCTTTTTGGCAAGCAATTTCTGAATGTCTGGCTGGATGGGCTGGGCTTTGAAAACGCGTATATGTTTGCACTTGTGATCATCATCCCATTGGGAATTGTTTTAATTCAGAGCACACATGTGAACATGCTATTTGCCATGAACAAGCACCGGCTAAGGGTTTGGATCCTGTTCATTTCCGCCGTGCTGAACCTGGCTATAAGTGCTTTCCTTGTGAATCGCATCGGTGCCATAGGCGCTTCTCTGGGAACCGGAATCATGCTGTTTCTCGGGGACTTTGTGGCCATCAACTTTGTCTATTACAAGGTGACAGGCTTTAATGTGCTAAAGTTCTATAAGGCGATTCTTCCACGCATGCTTATTTGCTGTGTTCCGCCAACTATTGCTGGGCTTTTCATTAGAAATATGACCTTGTTTGAAAGCAACCTTATGGATCTTGGTACGAAATGTGCTATCTTTGGGGTCTTATATTTAATACCATTATACTTCCTGCAGCTTAAACCAGAACAGACAGGTCCCTTGGTCAAATTAAGCCGGAAGGGAGAGGTTCCTTTTACACTGGGGGCAGGTTCCAGTGTAAAAAATGATTAGATAAGAAAGGAATACCTATGAATAACGACATTATTATTTCCATTGTTACGCCGGCTTATAATGCGGCGGAGACACTGCCCCGACTGTATGAAACCATATGCTCGCAAACCTTCCGCCAATTTGAATGGATTGTAGTGAATGACGGCTCTTCAGATAATACCCTTGAGATATTGAATATGCTGATAAAAAACAGCCCTTTCCAATGTCGGATAATTGATCAGGATAACCAGGGGGTAAGCCGGGCAAGAAATTGCGGACTATCTGCCGCCAACGGTCAATATATCTTTTTTGCAGACGCCGACGATTATCTGAGCCCTGATAGCCTGGAGGTCTTATATCAAGCAATTCTTCCAGGGTATGACTTCACATTCGGCAATCATGTGCCACAATGGAAGGATGGCAAAGTGATCCGGCAGTGGCATTATCCTTATCAAAGCTATGTGTTTAAAAATATAGGGAAGCTATTCATGCGTATATGCAGGGGTAAGGTGAAAATGTTCGCTTCTGAAGGGTTGTATAAAAGAAGCATTATTAATGGAAATTCTCTCAGATTTAATACTACGCTCACGCACACCGAGGACGAC
Source organism: Thermoclostridium sp. (assembly GCA_017995215.1). Taxonomy (GTDB): domain Bacteria; phylum Bacillota; class Clostridia; order DSM-8532; family DSM-8532; genus JAAYJG01. Next base: position 16,297 of record JAGOJH010000015.1, on the reverse strand, counting down.
CTGTTTTTATATCAATATCTGTGCTATTGCAGGAATGCTATACATCTGAACAGGGATGTATACCACTATGTACTCGGAGATAAGAATTCCATTTATATCATCAGTAAGAAACGTATGCAGGGAACAGCACGTGCGCTGGAAATCCTCAAAGAGACAATGAAGCTTCAGAGCATCCCTGAAAAGTATGCACGAGCTTTTGAAAACAGTATTTTCCGAGAGAAATTTGCCCTGTTGTTCCATTTATACTTCAAACAATTCCGCTCTCTGGATTTCCTGGAGCTTCCGGAGATTAAAGCTTTGGAAAAGAGAATTACCAGAAATACCTTTAATGACCTCAAAAGCCTGAAGGATTTGATACGACTGAAGGGATTCTTCCTGCTCTATAACAGGATACTAAATTCATGATGATCAAGCTATGGCATGTAGCCTGACTTTGTTATCTTCCTGCTTTATTTTTATATTTTTCTTGCATACCGGATATTTTCCTATGAAATGATCCGGTATGTTTTTTTTCGAGACGAGAACAAATTTCCATGATATAATAGCCTTAGCCAAAAAGATACGGAAGATATATCCAACACATCACTCGATATGTTGTTATGACTACATATCGTGCTAACGTGTTTTTAGAAAACAAAGGTGTTTTATGAAAAAGTACTTGCCATTTATTCTAATTCTTATTTTGGTCATTTTAATACTTGGATCATCGTTTTTTAACAGTTCTTCTTCAAATGTCCCCTCTATAAAGCTTGCTTCCATCATTACGAAGGTGCTTCACAGGCTTGGGGAGGATGGTAATTCGGTCAGCACGATTAATCTTATACTCCGCAAGCTTGCACATTTTATGGAATACCTGGTTCTGACCATTCTCTTATCCATTGGGTTTTTAAGCACTGTTAAAAAGCAGGGATGGGCATTCTTAACCAGTGCAATCACCGCAGGCTTTGTATCTTTGATTGACGAAGCCTTCATTCAGTCTGTTTCCGGCAGAAACAGCAGCTTCTTTGACATCTTTGTTGATTTTTTAGGCATAGGCGCCGGGCTTCTCGTTTATGCCCTGATGAGTTGGTTGAATGTGAAGTCCAGGAGATAGAGGAAGAAAATTGGTATTGGCTGCTTTTTAAATATGTTATAATAATACAGACACAGGCATCTTGTTATTTTTTCTTTTTTCGTGGAGGAGTACCAATGATAGAAATTAAAGAAGTAAAAACACGAAAACAGTTAAGAGACTTTATCTATTTTCCGTTCAGCCTTTACAAAGACAATCCATACTGGATACCGCCACTTGTCATGGATGAATACAATACGCTGGACAGCAAAAAGAACCCGGCCTTCGAATACTGCGAGGCCAGGTATTGGCTTTGCTATAAAGATGGGAAGCTGGCAGGAAGGGTTACCGGCATTCTAAATCATGCGTATGTGAAGAAATGGGGAAAGAAGCAAGCCCGTTTTGGCTGGATCGATTTTATTGATGATCGGCAGGTTTCCCGCGCACTCCTTCAAACCGTCGAGGAGTGGATGAGGGGGAACGGAATGGAGGCACTCCATGGCCCGATGGGTTTCTGTGATTTGGACAAAGAAGGCCTGCTCGTAGAAGGCTTTGAAGAAATGGGAACCATCATCACCAATTATAACCATCCATATTATAAAGAGCATCTTGAAGAACTGGGATATGTGAAAGACGTTGACTGGCTGGAATTTGAAGTGATCATCCCCGATCTTGACCAGGTTGAGCGGCTGAACAAGGTGGGACAGCGTTCTTTAGCCCAGCATGACCTGTCTATTCTCCAGCTGAAGAATAAAAAGGAAATAGCTCCTTATTTTAAACAAATTTTTGAAATTATTAACATTGCCTATGAAGACCTGTACGGGGTTGTACCCTTAACCGATAAACAGGTTGATGTGTATATCGAACAATATTTCTCCTTCGTTCATCCTGGATATATTGCGTTAATTGTCGAGAAAAGCGGCCGTCTTGCAGGTTTTGGAATTAGTATGCCGTCATTGTCCCAAGCGGTGAAAAAGATAGGGGGAAGGTTGTTTCCTTTTGGCTTTCTGAAGGTGCTCAATGCCATCAAACACAACGATACCCTTGATTGTTATCTTGTTGCCGTCAGGGATGAATACCGAAAGGCCGGTTTACCTGCGGCCATGTTGTGCTATTGCCTTGAAACCGCATTTAAAAACGGTGTGAAAAAAGCTATTGCGTCTCCGCAGCTTGAGGAAAATCATGCGGTTCATTCCATGTGGCGGTTCTTTAAAAACCGGCAGCACAGAAGAAGAAGGTGCTATATTAAAAATCTCTGATGCCCATTAACTGCATCATTTTAAACTGGCATTTTCACACTGGGGTGTTTTCCTGGTGAATGATGGATTTTACAGAGCAAACGCCTTAATTATGCGAGGCGCTGTAAAATCCTTTATTTAGTTTAAGTGTATTGATTAATGCATTGTGTTTGAAGAAGAGGGGTTCTATTTTTGAGACTTAATTCAACGAAATAAAAATTTCGTTGAATTAGGAGGAGGTTTTTGCTTGAATTAAACAGCTTTTTACGATAAAATTGATTTGTACAGAGTTGGTCATTCAGATCGCATCTATAAGCTTTCTAATGAATGTCCATGAATCCCGCTCTGTATGATAACTCTGTATTTCTTTTATAATTTGTATTGGAGCTTTACATATGTCAAACACTTTTTTAGATTACGATATGCCTGCTGTGCTAAAAGACTTTTTAACCTATATGCAAACTATTAAAGGCAAATCTGTGAATACCATTCAGGTTTATTTTTATGATTTGCGTGTATTTTTGCGTTTTCTGAAGCTGCATCGCAATCTGGTTCCCAAAGAAACTGAATTTGATGACATTGATATTACCGATATTGATGCTAATTTTCTAAAAACTATCAGCTTAAGTGATTTATACTCCTTTATGTCCTTTGTCAGCAATAGTCGGGCTAATTCGGCCTATGCCCGGGCCCGCAAAGTTGCCAGCCTGAAGTCTTTTTTTAATTACCTTACAAATAAAGCCAAAATTACTGGAAATAATCCAGCTTCTGAGCTGGAATCACCAAAAATTGTAAAAAGATTACCAAAATACCTGAATATCGATGAAAGTAAACAGCTTTTATCGACCGTTGAAGGCGAACATGGCATCCGGGATTATGCCATTCTTACTCTTTTCCTCAATTGTGGTATGCGACTGTCCGAGTTGGTTGGGATTAACCTGAGCAACATCCGAAATAACACGCTTACGGTCATCGGAAAAGGCGACAAGGAACGGATGATTCCCCTGAATTCAGCCTGTGTCCAGGCTATTGATAGCTACCGCAGGGTCCGCCCTGTCAATGGTGTGAAGGATAAAAATGCACTGTTTCTCAGCGAACGTAAGCAGCGCATCAGCAAAGCGACTGTTCAGCACCTGGTAAAGAAATATATCGCATCCGCCGGCCTTGACCCCAGGCGCTATTCCACCCACAAGCTAAGGCATACCGCAGCTACCCTGATGTATCGTTATGGTCACGTAGATATTCGCTCACTACAGGAATTGCTGGGTCATGAAAGCATCGCAACAACAGAAATTTATACCCATCTGGATACACAGCAACTGAAAAATGCTGTAGACAGCAACCCATTGTCTAATTTTCAAGCTTCAAATAAGAGCACTGAATCTTAGCATACTGGGCTCAAGCCACACCGGGCTTTCACTTCACTGATTTAATGACCTTTAGCTTTTGATCCAAGCATCTCATTAGCCTGTGTCAGTTTTTAAGGAATTTCGCAATTGCCTTTGAATAGTCCGGATCATCGCTGCCAACCCTGATGTCTATCGGCAGCCCTTCTTCATGAATGTTTTCCTGCTTGACATTCCAATAATGGTTCACCAGGAAGATGGCATATTGTTTCATACGATCCAGGTAGACAATCTGCCCTATCCCCCTCCCCATGGTTTTGTTACCAATTATTGTAACATTGTCGCTATAGGTTTTCAGGCTAAGTGCGAGCAGCTCGGAACTGCTGGCTGTATTTTTATTTACAAGAACGCCTATTTTTTTAAAGGATGTATGGCTTTTTCCTGAGCGGAAGGTTGTGATATAGCCGTTTCTCTCGATGATATAGCTTGGTGTGCATTCTGGTAAAAGCGCATCAAGAATAATATTAGCCTCGTTCGACAGGCCGCCGCTGTTATCTCGTAAATCGAGAATCAATGTTTTTTCTTCGGTTTTTTCAATGTCTTGAATATATTCTGTAAATTTGATGCCCACTTCCTGAGAAAAGGTTTTCATACCGAAGTAAACCATGTTCCCCTCCTGCCTGGTTTGCACAAGAGTCTGGTTCTGCCTGTTCATATAAGCGTTATAGGCTTCTCCGGATAATAAAAAGGTAGATTTATCCTCCGGGCTTTGAATGGTTTCCAGCAGCTTTTTGACGTCTTCCGTCGTATATCCGTTCATCTTCGCGGTAATGGTGTTGAAAGCATTGCTTACTGTTTCAGTTTCTTTAAAATACAGATAATTTCTGCGGATAAAATCCGTAAGCTTCTGGGATGAACTGGTGGACCTGTCATACACCAGCCTTTCAACCAGGCTTTTCAGAAGATTGTAGTCTTCGTATACCTGGCCGGCTTTGTATGCATATTCCTGCGCTTTGGTATAATTCTGCAGGGTTTCATATTCAATGGCAATATAGGTCATAGTAACAAAATCGTTGGATGCATTCTTGTCGAGGATCTGCTGATAAACGCTGATGGCCTCCAGGTTTTTACCCTGCCTGGAGAGACTTTGCGCTTTGAGATACATCAGTTCCCTGTCTGCAGGAAATCGGTTCAGAAATTCATCTGCAGCCTGAATACATTTGGAATAATTTCCACTGTTGAACAACACCGAAGCAAGGTTTAAATGGGCTTCATAATAAGCTTTGTCCAGCTGAATTGCCGATTCATAAAAACCCCGGGCAGCTAAATAATCTTCTTCTGCCGCTGCGATAGAGCCAATCAGGTTTAACACAATGGTATTATTTTTTTCAAGTTCAAGTGCTTTTTGGGCAAACTGCCCGGCTTTTACCGTATCGCCAAGCTTCAGATAACACCATCCCTCTAGCAATATCGCTTCGATGTCTTCAGGTGCATGCTCGCGGTAACGATCCAGCGTAACGATGGCTTCCTTATATTTGCCAAGCTGGAATAACGCATTTCCCTTGTGCAGATAAGCTGGATATGACTTGGAATAAAGGCTGATAGATGCATCTAATAGCTTAACCGCATCTTGAAGCTTCCCTTCATTTAGAAGCTTCAGTGCCTGCTGTGTCTTAATTTCCGCCTGATACTTGGCACTGAGTGACTGCTGCAGCGAAGCGGGTACATACAAATGAGTGCTGTTAAAGCGGCTGTTCAGGAATGAGTAACGGCTGGTAGATGCCTTTCCTTCATTATTTTGAGCCTTTTTAGGGTAAAAATTCAGGTCTAATGTGAACTCTTCGATCATGTAGCTATCTGCGTTAATGACGATGACCATTGTCACCTTCTCAAAAAAGTCGGAGGTGTTGTTGTAGATAAGCTCGCCACTGTCTGCAAAGCTTTGCATCAGGTTGGGAAACGATCCTGTCCCGCTGAGAGTGATTTTGTTGTTGTACTCATTTATGGTCAGGTTGTTATACAATTCTTCTGTTGGCAATATGTAAGACATCATGCTTTTTTGAAGGACACTTTTATCGGCATTGTGCTGCTCGATACCCCAAAGCTTTTCTTCAAAGCTTTTTGTATAGCGGTATTTAGTATCCGTCCAAACCTCGATGTCTGTCTTTTCTTTTTCATCTTTTATTAACTGATAATAAATGGTATCTGTATGATTGCTCTTTCTGTCAACGGTCTGCGTTTGGGTCCTGCTACCAGTTTCAAGCTTGGAGACCTGAAAGGTGCTGACACTTTTCAGCTGTTCATAAGCTTTTACGGTTGAGCTTAAAACACCCTTGATCCTTTGTGGATATGCGCCATAGTTCCAGGTGATCTGGGCAATGCTCTGGCCATCGGGGTTCATTCTGAACAATATCTGCTTATTGCTTCCGCGCAGCAGTGTATAGTAAATAATAGAATTGGAAACATATATGTTTCCAGGAACGTCATTTTCCTTATATTCATTGATGGTTTGAACATTCGCGCCATTCTTTTTACATTTCAGCAGCTGGCTTTTATTTAGCACCTGAACAGCCATGTAAAGCCATTCACTGTCCATATTTATTGAAATAGAGCTTTTATCACTAACCAGCTCTGATCTGCCACCGGTAATCGGAAGCCTGTAAACTCCTGGCACACGATAGCCTGAATTTTCATCAGAGCCTGTTTCAAGCACATAATACAAAAACTCATTGTCGATCAATTTCAGATGATAGGATACACCAGCGTTTTGCGCGAGATAGTTTTCTGCAGAAGTATTGGATGAACCATAAACGTTTGTCAGCGCAACGGCTTGCGAACCATCAATGCGTGCACGGTAGATAAGGCGTGAGCGAAGATCCTGATAATAAATGAATCCGTTTTGCACAAACCAGCTTTTAGGTGTGAAATCACCTTCCTGGAGGATTTTCATGGTTTCAGATCCGTCGGATTTTGTCCTGTATAGCAAGGTGCTGTTTTCTGAATTGCTATAGTATAACCAGCCATTGACAAGCTGGAACGAATTGACCTCGGTGTCGGTAAGGACCTCTCTATCAGCGTTTTCTGTGTTTAGACGAATAATTTTATTGATCCCCTTGTCTGCGCCAATGCAGTAAATCCATTCCTGACCAAGCTGTAAATCGCAAACGATGTGATCTGCTATCTTTTCCTGTTTTTTAGAAACAGTATGCTCCCGGATCAGAATGTTGTTTTGTAAAATATGATAATTCCACACATCATCCGAAGCAAACTTACCCCAATTCTGAAGGTTTCCAATATTTACAGGGATAGAAGGCTCGTTGATAAAAACGGTCTTGGTAGAATTCACCCAGTCCACCTTGAAGCCAAGATTTTCACTGATAAAACGTACAGGCACCAGAATACGCCCGTTTATTCCTGTGGCAGGCACATCCATCTGAATCGTTCTTCCGTCTACCAATGTGTTACGGTTGTCCAGCTGAATTTGTACTCTTCTTTCAGCTTTGGTGATGGTTGCGGTTTTGATATATTCATTCCATTGAACATCGGCACCCATGGCTTCGAATACAGCGCGGATGGGCACCATGGTTCGTCCGTCAATGAAGATAGGCGCCACGTCAAACTTAACCCGGGTATCATTCACATAAACCTTGATATCCTGATCTGTTTTGCCGTTTACAGCCAGGCTTGGAAGAGGCATTATGGACAGTAGCATAAATATAGTAAAAATATAAAAGAACTTTTTCAAACCACTTTTCCTTTCAGAACGCTACACTTTTGTATATACCGAGGGTGATGAAACCCCTTCCTTTTCTTTTATAATACACTAATCTGGCATGCTGTACAAGGGTTTGTGAATTGTATCGAAAGTACCAGTTATTCAGAGATTCCTGTTCAGAGGTAAACAAACAAACGCTGTCATCCTGAAAGAAATGAAAGATCCTTCGTTGCACTCAGGATGACAGCGCTCATGATAGAACACATACCTGAACAAAGAATTCAGAAGGGCTGGCTGTAAACAATCAAGAGCGAGCTCCAGATTCTATGGCTTGGTCTGCCAATGAAACTGAATCTCGCTCCCGGATTATGACTTATTCTTATAGGAAACATCAACCATGGTACCTGGCCCACGCCCGCGGATTTAGTCTTGGAGGAAAGCTTTATAGCCCAGGTAGGCTGAGTATACGTCTGCTTTTGAGGTTACCTCAAAGGGGGCATGCATGCTTAAGACCGGTACACCACAGTCGATGACATCCACACCGAGGTTGGCGATATACATGGCAATGGTACCACCGCCGCCCTTATCCACAGCACCCAACTCTGTCGTGTGCCAGGGGATGTTGTTGTCATTGAACACGGTTCTGATCCTGGAAAAGACCTCGGCATGCGCGTCGGAAGCTCCGGACTTCCCACGGGCACCGCTGAACTTCATGATAGCCAGGCCCTTGCCCAGATAAGCAGCATTATATTTGTCATGGGTCCCTTCATAGTTGGGGTCCACTGCTGCGTTCACATCTGCCGACAGCATCACAGAGCGGTTCAGGCACCGTCTTAGCAGAATATCGGTATAACTCTTTGAGGTCATATAGCACAGATCTGCCAGGAAGTCCTCGAGAAAACGGGACTCTGCACCGGTATTCCCCACACTGCCGATTTCCTCTTTATCTGTCAGTACACAGATAGCGGTATAATCCTGGGCTTTCACATCAAAAAGTGCCATCATGGAGGTATAGGCACAAACCCTGTCATCCTGACCATAAGCACCGATCATACTCCTGTCAAAGCCGAGGTCTCTGGCTTTAAACGCAGGTACAAGCTCCAGTTCGGAGGACAGAAGATCCTCCTCGGTGATACTGTATTTTTCATGCAACAGGTTTAAAACATTCAGCTTTACCTTATCCTTCACATTCTTATCTTCAAAGGGTATGGAGCCGGACAGGGCGTTCATCCCCTCGGCGGAGACGGCTTCGATCATCTTCTTTTCCATCTGATCCTTTGCAAGATGCGGCAGCAGATCGGTGATGGTGAAAACGGGATCCTGCTCATCCTCGCCAATAGAAACCTGTACGGTGCTGCCGTCCTTTTTCATAATAACACCATGAAGGGCAAGCGGAATGGCTAACCATTGATATTTCTTGATGCCACCGTAATAGTGGGTTTTCAGGAATGCCATGTCAGTGTTTTCATACAGAGGGTTCTGCTTCAGATCCACCCTTGGGGAATCCACATGAGCTCCCAGCATACGTGCTCCCTGTTCCAAAGGTTTTTTCCCTATAATAGCAAAAACCACCGCTTTGTTTTTGACGTTCCTGTAAACCTTGTCTCCTGTTGATAAGCTTTTTTCAGCGGCAATCAAGGTTTCCAGGTTTTGAAACCCAAGCTTTTCAGCCTGTGCAACGGCTTCCCGCACTGCCTCACGTTCGGTTTTTGCCTGATCCAGAAAAGCTTTGTAATCGTCGCAAAAACTAAAAATCCGTTCCTTGTCGCCGATCTTCTCCCAGGCGTTTTTACTGTTGTAACCAAGCTTATCCATCAGCTTTTGGCCATTGCTCTTTTCTTTTGATTCTTCCATCGTTATTCCCCTTTCTCTATCTGAATTTGGTAAATTCCATTCATATTATACCACTGATAGATGGTATCAACCATAAGAAATCAGTGTTTTGGTTTTCCCTGGAATCAATGGTTTTAACAACAGGGAAATGAATGGTCCAGGCTCTTATAAGGACGAAAAAAAACCCGGATGGAACCGGGCAAAAGAAGTGCAAAAGTATAGAATGATTAAAATAAAGACCAAAGTATTAAAGGATAATACAGATTAACCCGCCGCTGCCTTCATTGATAATCCTCTGAAGGGTTTCCTGCAGCTTCAGCTGAGCATCCTCAGGCATTCTGTAAAGCTTGTTCTGCAAGCCTTCTGTGATGAGGTCGTACAGGGATTTTCCGAAGATATTTGAATCCCAAAGCTTGTCGGGCTGCCCCTCAAACTCTCTCAGCAGATAGTTGACCAGCTCTTCTGATTGTTTTTCCGAGCCAACCAGAGGTGCAATTTCTGTCTCGATATCGGCACGGATCATATGGATGGAGGGTGCGCTTGCCCGCAGCTTTACACCGAACCGGTTACCCTGCCGGATGATTTCAGGCGATTCCAGCGTCAACTCATCCAATTGCGGGGTTACAACACCATAGCCCTTTGTTTTCACTTCATGCAATGCATACTCGATCTTCTTGTATTCGGTTTTCATTGTGGAGAGCTCTTTCAAAATGCCGATTAACTCATGCTCGCCCTCGATTTCAAGGCCTGTTTCGGTATTCAGGATTCTGTAGAATAAACCGTCAGCCATGCTCAGTTCCATGTTAAGACGTCCCTGACCAAGCTGCATTTCTGAGATTCGACCGTTTTTAATAAACTCATAATTCTCAAACTGGCACATGTTGTTGTTGATCTGACGAATCGTTGCCTTATCCATTAAAACTTCACGCACAACGTTCAGAATATCATTGCGCAGCCAATGCTGATTATCCAGCCTGGTAACCCACCTGGGCATGTCAATGGCTATTTCGCGAACAGGGAACTCATATAGCATGGTCTGCATCACATAATGAATATCCCTGACAGCCATATTCAGGCAATCCATCGGTATGACCGGCTTATTGTATTTTTCGGTGAGCTTTTCAGCCAACTGCCTGGTTTCAGGCTGATCGGGGAAGGCGGAATTCAATATGATGATATAGGGTTTTTCATTGGCGTTCAGCTGGGCAATCACTTTCTCTTCCGCTTCTTCATACTCACTTCTGGGAACATTGGTGAAAGTACCGTCCGTTGTCATGGCAATGGCGACTGTGGCGTGTTCACTAATCACCTTCTGGGTGCCCATTTCAGCTGCTTCTTCAAACGGAATTGCGTGATCCACCCATGGCGTGGTCACCATTCGGGGTGCTTCATCTTCCATATGCCCCAATGCACTTTTCACCAGGTATCCAACACAATCCACCAGCCTGACATTCATCGACGCATTGTTTTCCATCGTGACGGTAACCGCTTCATTGGGAATGAATTTGGGTTCAGTGGTCATGATGGTGCGACCCGAGCCGCTTTGAGGCGTTTCATCAATGGCGCGCCCTCTTTCGTACGGGTTTGAGATGTTCGGGATAACCAACCCATCCATAAACCTTTTGATAAACGTTGATTTTCCAGTCCTGACAGGACCAACAACCCCGATGTAAATATCTCCGTTTGTTCTTTGGGCTATATCCTCATAGATCCTGTAATCTCGTTCCACAGCGTATCCCCCTCTGTTTCATTCTCACCAAAATCGTTTGACAGTATCATCAGGGTCGGTAAAAATAATCTTTTCTGATCATATGCCGGAGAATAATCCTTATGGCTATTTCCCGGTGAAAGGTTCATTTTTAACGATCTCCTGTGAAAAAACTAAAACGGGTCACCCAATCCACTATAAAATATATTGAACCAGTCCATACTTTATGACAAAAATAAAGGAATTTGCTAAGCATATTTACTTCGGCGCCTACTCTGGGGACAGGTTCTTTTGTAAATGATACCCCCCGGTCTTTCGATTCAATTTATTGAGCACAATCGGAAATGCACAAATAGAAAGAAGGCTTAAAAGCATTTTATTAAGCCTTCTGCAAGACTATGTATGTTTCAAAAGGTTTATGTGAAATTTGTTGTTACTGCTAAGTGGACAGGTTCTCCTGAAGAATTGAGCAGCCTTTGCATACGCCATAGAATTTTACTTTATGATCCTTAATGGTAAAGCCATATTTTGCGTAAATTTTATCCTCAATTTCATCCAGCAAATCATCTTCTACTTCGGTAATCATCCCGCATTTCTCACACAGAAGATGATGATGCCGGTGAAGCTGTTCTTCCTTGTGAAGTTCGTACCGGGTGCAGCCATCTTCAAGATCGACAGCATAAACATAACCGAGCTCTGCCAGAACGGGTAATGTCCTGTATACCGTGGCCATACCCACCTCGGGACACTTCTTTTTAACCAGTTCATAAATTTCCTGGCTGCTAAGGTGTTCCCCGTCATGTTCCATGACCACATCGAGAACTGCCTTTCTCTGTGAGGTGATCTTATAGCCCTTCTCCCGCAGAAGCTGGGATAATTCATCCTTTTGCATCAATGAAAACACTCTCCAATTGTTCGATGAACGTTAATTCGAATGCTGTTCAATTATATCATATCAAGGCCGGGCTGCAAACTTTACTGATGAGAATATGACATATAATGGGGTTCATATATCCTCCGCCTTTGCCTTAATCTAAAAAGTGTGCTGGCGGAAAACGATACTTTAAATTAGGTGGTGTGCATATAGAGTTTCAAGCAGATTCGTCAGGTTTCGTCCGACTCAGTTACTTGCCTGCATCATTACCATAAGAACCTGAGTTTTCAGGTATCCCTGTGCTCTCAGGTGTGCAGGGTGTTTCGGGTAAGTCAGAGTCTTCAGGTGTGTCTAAGTCCTCAGATAAACTGGAATCTTCGGGCTGCTCACCATTTTCGTTTTCGGAAATCTGCATTGGATTGGTTTGAAAGAGATTCTTTTTGCTGCCGAAAATAAATATCAGTACATAAATCAGGAAAACAGTTGCGCTTTCAGTGGGGTAAAAATGAATGAAAAGGAGGTTCACCAAAATAAAAATGAAAAATATCAGCGCAACCCAGGCTAAAACTCTTCGTAACATATACATCACACCATTCTAATAGTATTCATAATCCATTTACACTGCGCGGTATCCAAGGGACCAGGGTACCTATTTTCTTGGATTATTTGCGTTTTCTGCGAGCTTGGAGCCAGTCATGGATTTTAGCCTCATAGCCGTTTGTGGATGGCAGATAATACTCCGTTCCGCGCACTTCTTCCGGCAAGTATTCCTGATCGACAATATTCCCGGGGAAATCGTGAGCGTACAGATAACCATTGCCATAGCCCAGTTCAGCCATTCCTGCAGCCGGGGCATTGCGCAGATGCATCGGTACCTCCCCGGTGTTCTTCGTTTCTACATCCTTCATCACCAGATCCAACCCCTTGTAACATGAGTTGGATTTGGGGCTTGTTGCAACCATAACCGCAGCATGAGCCAGCAGCAGCCTTGCTTCCGGCATACCGATGCGCTCAATGGCCAGCGCTGCAGAGACTGCAACATTCAATGCGCTGGGGTTGGCCATACCGACATCCTCTGATGCACAGATGATGATCCGCCTGATCAAAAACTCCGGGGTTTCACCAGCATAAAGGGCTCTGCCAAGATAAAACAGCGCTGCATCCGGATCACTGCCCCGCATGGATTTAATGAACGCGCTGATATTGTCATAATGGGCCTCGGAAGATTTATCAAACCTGACCACCTTTTTCTGAACGCATTCTTCGACAACACCGGTAGTAATCTCATACGTTCCGTCACTGGATGTTTCACAGGTTAATACTGCCAGTTCGAGTGCATTCAACGCAATCCTCGCATCTCCTCCCGACAATACAGCCAAAAGACTGACAGCATCTTCGTCAATGGTGATGTTCAGGTTACCATAACCTCTTTCCTGGTCGGTCAGGGCTTGGTGGATGATCTGAACAATATTATTTTCCGTAAGAGGTTTCAGCATAAAAACCGTGGAGCGGGAGATCAACGCTTTGTTAACCTCAAAAAAAGGGTTTTCTGTGGTCGCTCCGATCAGCACGACAACGCCATTTTCCACATAAGGCAACAGCGCGTCCTGTTGTGATTTGTTAAAACGATGAATTTCATCTATAAACAGAACACAGCGTCCAGAGGGGTTTAAAAACGTATTTTCAGTTTCCTCTACAACCTGCTTGATGTCTTTCACACCAGCGGTTACCGCGTTGAGCTTTCGAAAAACAGATTTGGTTGTATTGGCAATTATTCGCGCAAGAGAGGTTTTACCCGTACCGGGCGGCCCGTACAGGATGATGGAGGAAATTCTGTCGGCCTGAATCATCCTGTGTAACAGCTTGTCTTTGCCAATGATGTGTTCCTGCCCGATAAAATCCTGCAAGGTCCTGGGCATCATCCTGTATGCCAGGGGCTCCTTCTTTTTGTTCTGTTCCAATGATAACACCTTTCTATTCCTGGTTGTTTTATCTAACCTTGATGATGAACATCGACTTCTTTAGTGGAGTTGTCTTGTTCAGCCCTGTCAGGCACATCGCCCTTCATGACTGACTTGTCTTTCCTTCTCTTTGCCTTCTTTACTTTATTTTCTTCAGGGTGGCTTAACCTGTACTTTTCATATAAATCCGGCCGCTTTTCCCGTGTGCGTTCCAGTTTTTTTTCAAAACGCCATTTTTGAATATTGACATGATGTCCGGACAACAGGATGTCCGGTACGCTTTTCCCCAAATACTCAGGGGGTCTTGAATACTGCGGATATTCCAGAAGCCCGTCGAAATGGGATTCCTCTGAGAATGCCTCTTCGCAGGCCAGTACCCCATCCACCATGCGACCGATACAATCCACCAGCACCATGGCTGCCAATTCGCCGCCTGTTAGAACATAGTCTCCAATTGAAATCTCTTCGTCAACAATTTCTTCAAGGATGCGTTCATCCACCCCTTCGTAATGTCCGCAAAGAAGAATGATATGCCCTTCCTGCAGCAGGCTTCTGGCGATATCCTGCGTTAAAACCCTTCCCTGCGGGCTAAGGTATATGGTTTTAGGCTTGTGCGCCAAGCCGTTGGTTACATGCAGCCAAGCATCATGAATGGGTTGAGGGGTCATGACCATGCCACTGCCGCCGCCGTAGGGGTAATCATCCACTTTTTTATGCTTATCCTTTGAAAAATCCCGAATATTCCAGGTGCGAACGGTTATACTCCCCTTCTCCCTGGCCCGGCCAATAATGCTGCTGGAAAGAAAGCTGTTCACCGCTTCGGGAAATAGGGTGAGTATATCAAATATCATCGCTCTACCAACCCTTCCGGAAGCACAACATCTATCTGCTGTTTTTCAACATCCACCCTGCGAACAACCTGTTCCAGGGCGGGAATAAGGATTTCCCCGTATTTCTCTCCCTCAGTGACATAAACATCATTACTGCCAGTTTCCAATACATCGGTGATCGTGCCTAAAAGAACCCCATTCTCAAAAACCTGACATCCGATTAAATCTGCAATGAAAAATTCATTATCTTCCAACGGGCGGGAATGCTTGCGATCCACCTTCACACTGCAACCCTTCAGCGCGGCAGCTTTATCCATGGTGTCAATGCCGCGCAGGGTTAACAGCACGAAATCCTTATGGTACCGAACCTTCTCTACAAAATGTTCGGTAATCTTTCCATTGATATCAAGCCAGATAAGCTTCAGATAATCAAAACGGCTGATATCGGAGGTTAAGGGCATTACCTTCAGCTCACCGTTCACACCGTGTGTATTTACAATATTCCCCACTGTCAGAAATTCTTCCAAAACATATTCCTCCGGTTTACGAATGAAATACAGAGTATAAAGCCCCGGTCGTTTCAGCCGGGGCCTGTATCCCTTGTTATTCAGAAATTGGTTTTTCCACTTCTTTGATCGCCCATTTTTTCACTGTAATCTTTGTTCTCTCGTTACCGGTTTCAAGGGTAAATTCATCATCTTTAATATTGACGATCTTGCCACAAATTCCGCCGATTGAGATGACTTTGTCGCCAACGATGGCGGCGTCTATCATTTCACGGGCCTTCTTTTCCTTTTTTCTTTGCGGCATAATCAACAGAACATACATTAAACCGAATAACAGGATAATAGGGCCGAACTGAACCAAAAATACCATAAGGCCATTGCCCTGAGCTGCAGGATCTGCAGCAATGGTGCCTGTTGTTGCACTTGCGGCAACTGCCGTTAACAACCAGTTCATATTGTTTTTCTCCTTTCAATTTGCAAGCAATTGCTAAACCGTATGTCAGCCGGCAAACACCTTTGCTGCAGGCGGAATGAATTGCAATAAGTAAAATCATCCAAAGACTAAAGACATTATACACAATAACCAAATTCAATTCAACCATTTATTTCATCGAAATTGACTATTATCAAGGGTTTTACTGCTGAGGGTATATCGGTTCTCAAGGGCTTTCATTCTTCACAGGAGCGCCTGTTTTCGTATTATAACCAAATTTTGAGAAGAACTCATTTCTAAAATCCATCAAACGGTCATTGCGAATGGCTTCCCGCACATTTTCCATCAGCTTTAGAAGGAACTGAAGGTTGTGCCAGGTCGCCAGCCTTAACCCCAGCATTTCTCCGCTTTTAAAAAGATGCCGGACATAGCCCCGTGTGAAGTTCCGGCAAACATAGCAGTCACATTCAGGGTCGATAGGGGTAAAATCTTCGGAATACTTTGCATCCCTGACAATGATTCGCCCATTGGCTGTGAAAACAGTACCATTACGGCCTATACGTGTGGGCAGAACGCAATCGAACATATCAACCCCCCGGATGCTTCCATCTATCAAATAATCAGGGCTTCCAACACCCATCAGGTAACGGGGCTTGTTGGCAGGCAACAGCGGTGTGGTTTCCTCCAGCATTGCGTTCATGACTTCCCCTGGCTCACCAACACTGAGGCCACCAATGGCATAACCGGGGAAATCCAGCTCGGCCAGCGCTTTTGCGCTTTCCCGCCGCAGATCGGCATAGGT
>JAGOJH010000112.1 GCA_017995215.1 Thermoclostridium sp. | reverse complement strand
TTAGTAGTTAATATATATCATCCTATTTATCTAACATATATTGTTAGTTATGCTAATTAGAAGGCTGTTGACTTGGTAAAAATGTGATGCTATAGTTTAGATATAGAAAAGCAATTTCCTATCTAGGGTGAAATCCCCTTGACACCGGTGTATGTGAAAACAGTTGTCTGACTTTATGGGTTACAAGCGCATGCTCGGATAATGTGAAAATTGTTAATGTTTGTCGTAATTATGGTAATGTATTTGTAATTCATGCCACGGTATAATGAATAAATGGGTGATATTCACCCACACCAGGATCTGCAACATGAAAGGAAGAATACTATGAAAAAAATCTTAATCCTGTTGTTATCAGTGGCTATGTTAGTGACAGCCTTTTCCGCTTGCGGAAAGAAAAATTCTGGTAATGTTAACGACACAGCATCTCAGACATCTTCAAATACCAAAAAGCCGACGAATGATAACAACGCAGTAAATCCAACAGGAGTAAAAACACCAAAAAGCTCATCAGGTACTACTAATCCTTCAAATACGACGGATCCAACGGATACTGGAAACAAGACAAATCCTGTAGAAGAAACGACTCCAGCAGCCACAACAAGCCCTTCAAATAATATGAAGCCAACCAGTAAGGGCAACACAACCACTCCGCCAGCGCCATCAAGCCCCAATAAAGGCCTCGCTCAAAAAAACGGGCCGGTGGTTAAGGCTATCTATTGGGAGGATGGCGAAATTGAAGAGGAATACTTTGCATTCTCTGAAGCTTTCCCTTATTTTACAGACAAAGACTTCACCTGGATTCTGGACCTGGAGGGAAAAACCGTAACGCTTTCAACGGTACTTGTACTTGATACAAACATCAGCATTGTCAATGGAACCATCAAGACAACCGCTGATGCTTATGTTGAGAATAACAAGAGCTTTTCTGCCGGAGAGATGGAGACCTATAGAGGCCGGCCCATGAAACTGGAATCCAATGGTCTTGGCATTCAAAACAATGCGGAGCTTTATCTGCGCTGCTTCGAGATGACAGTGAATACCGGAATCGGGGTTTTAAACGCGGGAACGGTTTGTCGTCCGGATACGGGCAATGATCTCCACAGCAGTGTTTTTAAAAGCCTGGTTAAGGTTGAGGCATACGTTGGAACCACTTGCTTTCATAACAAAGCAGAGATGAATTTTGGTGCAATGACCGTCCAATCCAATGGAGGAACGGTACTGCACAACGAAGCATCCGGTATCGTATATACCTATCCTGATGGAAGCTTTATCGTGACCAACGGCACTGCAATATTGAATTATGGCTTGGTTCAACCACAAAAGAGCGATTCATACGAGTACTATTCCCATGAGTGTACTGTAAATGGTGGTTATGCAATCGAGAATCACAGCGATTTATATCATGTGATGGACATTCATCTGATAAAAGGCACTGCTATCCGAAATTATCCTGAAGGCTCTTTCATTGGTATTCGATACAATAACGCAGATATAACCAGTTACAGCAGGTTTAATATCACAATGGACTCGGGCACTGCTGTTTATAACGAGGGCAGCGCAAGGCTTGAAAACATGGTTGTTAAGCTCACTGCAGGCTGTGCCATTGATAACTATGGAATATTCACCCCGGGTTCTTTAAGTGCATCCGTAAAAGATGGCGCTGTATACACCGGTACCATGATCAATAATCATAAAGGTGCTTCTCTGGAGGGGTCATATTATTACCTGATAGCAGATGCAACCAAAAACGCTGTCTTTGTGCAAAATGACGGCTTCATTAAAAAGTCGGAAAGCGATGGGGGCGCGTTTGGAATATATTGCGGCTACTCGCAGGTTACAGATGAATACGCAGCCACGGGTGCCTTTAACCCCTTTGCCAAATGTGAGAACACATATCTGGTAAAGAACTGTAAAACCGGACTCATCTCCGATGCAGGCTTTCAAATCGTGATGGCTGGAACAGGTGTGGGGCAGTATGTTGGTTTTTATAATGAACCGGGTACAGTGTTGTCTGAAGAGCTTGATATTCGTATTGATATGTTCAGCAACAATGCTATTGGTATACATAATGGCGCAGAGAGTATCATGGGGTCTATTGTTTCAGACGGCGAAACATATTGTAACAACACAGTGCTCATCGGAGAACAGGAGAGCATGAATTTCAATTTAGATAACAGAAAATCACTGTACGATGCCAATCAAATGACCCTTTGTCCCCGCGGAAATACAGGGATATTGAATGATGGCACCTTTAAACACCGCAGCATTTACAGTTCAATTAACGGAAAAGATAATCGAGGCATCCTGAACCATCATGCAATGGAATGTGAAGGCTTCAGTATTTTTTTGCTGGGCAGCAATAATGTGGGGCTCCAAAACGAAGGAAGTATTCATACCGTATATGCTTCTGCAGATGTGAACACTTCAGGGGACGGAATCGGAATCAACAATAATGGCAATCTGTACGCAAATCATTTCAGCGTTAAAATGGAGAATGCAACCTCGGCCGGCAACCTGCTTGGTCTGAACAACAAGGGTTTAATTGAAGTAAAGGGCAAGACAGAAGGAGACGGTTTAGTCCAGGAAGCCCGATTATCCATTGAAAGCCATGTGGATGACAGTGTTGGCCTGTACAACAGTGGTCATATTCATTGCTACGCACTCGTCGGTGTTGTATCCGGGAAGGAAGCTGTTGGCATTCTCAACGATGAGTCGGGCTATATTGAGGTAACCAAAGATTTCAACAGCTACACCCATCGAAAGAATAACATCGGCCTGTCGAACTCGGGTTCAATTCAGGTAATGGGCAATGCCGAATTTTTTGCATACAACCAATTTCATTTTGCAACGATGATTATGGAAGATACATATTCCGAGAATACCTGTGCTGCAAAAATTGAATCCTCGGGTCGATTCACGGCTGAAAATATAGAACTGTACTCCCATGGCAGTAATACCGGATTATCCAATTACGGATATGTCTGTGCAAAGAATAAACTGTCCCTGATTGATTACGATGAGCATCATGTCGATGCTTGTTACCTTGACATGGGTGGTATATTGTCTTACGGTGCCAAGGAGACCACCACAAAGGACGGCTTGAAGCGCTTTGAAGGAAACTGAGCCGCGGTTTCATGGGGACCGGAGGGTGGCATAATCGTACTTCATGATGACAGGGAGGCCGGCAAAATCAAGGTAACTCTTGTGCCATCGCCTAAACGCGACGCGATCTCAATACCGTAACCTGAACCAAAGCTGGTTTGGATGCGTTTTTGAATATTGGACAGCGCCACATGGGAAAGCCCCTCTTCCATGACATCGTCCGCATCGTTTTGAAGACGGTTCAGCACTGCTGTCAGTGTATTTTTATCCATTCCACAGCCGTTATCGGTTACGCTGAGGCGGAGGGTGACTTCTTGCACAATGCATGCAATTTGGAGCATTCCGCCCTCTTTGTGATGAAAAGCGTGGAGAATGGCATTTTCCACAACCGGTTGCAGCAGCATTCGGGGAATGCACACCTCCGCCAGCTCGTCGTCAAATTCCAGCTCGGCTGAGAACCGGCCTGGATACCTTGTTTGCATGATTGCAAGATAACGCTCCAGCATGGAGAATTCCTCCAGCACTGTGATGGTTTCATCCCCCGCGTTAGCATATTGTAAAAGCCCGGAAAGCCCGTCACAGATTTCTTCGGCTCTGTCGTTTTCTTTTTTCTTAATCAATGCCCGTATGGTATTGAGGGAGTTTACGGTAAAATGTGCGTTGATCTGTTTTTTCAGGGATACGATCAGCGCCCGCTGCTTTTTCAGTTCGGTTTGATATAAAAGCTCTCTGGAATAGACAAGCTCTGCTTCCTTTTCCGCAATGCGCCGAAGCATCCAATTTAATTGCGTTACCAGGCCGTCAAAATAAGCCTCGCCGGTGGGTTTCAGCGCCCGGGTCATTTCACCGTCAAATTGCTCCACTTCTCGGATCACACCGCCGATAGGATGGAAAAAGTGTTGTCTCCAAAACTTAATAAACCGGAATACAATGAAAAAAAGAAGGGCAACCGTAACCAGCATGATCACTGAAAACAGCACGCTGATCCTGTCCGCTGCTGTATTGTCATAAAAAACAAAAACCGTAAAGGGCGTCAGCCCGATTTTCTTTTCATCATAAAAAGCGGTTGAGCTTTTTATATGGATAAGCTCCCCTTGTGAAAATCCCTCCCGGTTTGAATATACGATGTTTCCTTCTGCTGTCAGGGCGATACCCAGAGATGGCAATTTATCATAGAGTTCAAGAATCCGCTTAATTTCCATTTCCTCCATAAACACAGCTGTGTAGCCAAGCAGCAATCCATCTTCATCTATGCCGACAGAATATCCAATATAATACCTTCCATCAGAGGTACAGGTCAAATGTCCGGGTAACCCATCCGGTGAAAGCTCTTTGAAGGCACTGCGCAGAGCGGTATTGCTCATACCGCCCTTAAAGCGGTAAAAGCGGCCGTTGCTGTCATATAGCAGGATGTTGCTTACTGTGGTTTCTGCCGCCGCAATTGCTTCAACCTGGCCAGTGGCCTTTGAAGCCAGATCATAAAAACCCAGAGTATCCCCGGCCTTTAGCATTTCTATCAGCGCAGGTTCCCCAGACATGGTATAAGATATGTTTTCGATGCTTAAAAACCTGTTTTCCAGTGAAAAGATTACATTCTTCGAAACCTGCTCCACGATACTGAGCGCATTGTCTTCAAGACCCCGTTTGACAACAGTGTAAAAAACCGCCCATAAAGCTACGATGGCCAGGCACAGCAGTGTAATGGTTTGTTTGAAACGGTTGTATAAGGCATCCTGTTTCAATGCTCGTTCTCCTGTTCTCCATAGGCCTTTAGCAGGCTTTCATAAAAAGCTTCAATATATTCACGGTTTTCCTTCATATAGTCCTTATCCAGCCATAACAGATCAATCTCAGACTGTGGAACATCGTTTCCGTCTGGAACATCCATTCTGGCTGACCAGGTTCCAGAAGTCTGATAAGGTTTGTAACCTTCGCCAGTGCCGTCGGTTTCTCCTAAAAGCCACCGAACAAAGAGTTTGGCTGAATTGATGTTTCTGGCACCTCCTGCAATCATGACGCTGGTAGATGCATAGCTTCCGCAAAAGGGGTTCAGCCTGTAAATGGGTTCTACATGATAGCCCACTTCCTTTAGTCTGTGCTTACTGGAAATCATGATACCAATATGGCCGGTTCCTGCAGCGGAGCCAATGGCCTCTACAACTTCATCGTTGCTGTTGGTAAACAGGACGTTTTGAACCAGACGTTCCAGGAAGACTTCAGCTGCATTTTTCCCTTCCGGTGCCTCAAGGGTTTTTCCGGCATAGTCCCGATAGGCCTGCGCCATTTCCTCCGGCCTGGACAAAATCATAGCGCAAAAACCGTAGGTAGAGCTGGAGCGCAGCGGCGTTGGCATATAGACCTTGTTTTTATACTGTTCTTCACAAAGCTCCCAGATGTTTTGAATGGGTACCTTGTTGTAAATTGCACTGTTATAGTAAATCATTTGGGCTTCATCCAAAAAGTAAAGCTGATCTTCACCGTGACCCCCTTTCAGCTTTGGAGTGATATCAAATGGGATGTAGGGGAAGATGATCCCGGTATCGACCAACGATTTTGAAAGCTCCGCGTTGTTATCGTTACCGATAACAATATCGCATGCAAACCGGCCAGAAACATAGTTTTCCTGCACCATTCCAAGCATTTCACTGCTTTTCACGTCCTGAACCTCCACATAAAGGCCGGGGTACTGTTCTTCGAAGCTCTTTTTTACCTCGGTGATGCGGGTGGTGATGGTATAGATCACCAGCGTATCTTCTTCAAGCGCTTTCTGGTACAGTTCGTGCGGTGTTTCTTGTGCAGAAAGGTTAGCTGTTTGCAGCCATGTGTACATGGTTTCTGTTTTTTTATCAATCTGTGGTGCACAGCATGCAGTAAACAGCATAAACAACCCCAGCAGGGCATGAAAGAATCTTTTCCTCATCTGGGCACCTCCATACATTGCTGGAGCATGTCATTTACCCCAAGAGCCTCGCAGGTATCCTGAAAAGCCTGCCACTGGCTGTTGTTTGCCACATCCAGAATACCTGTTATGAATTCGACAATACTCCGGTCGGTATATTCGTCCAATGCTGAGCGGATTTTTCGAACAGACGGTTCATCTGAAATGAAAATCCGTCTGTCCGGGTAAAACGCTTCATAACTCATACTGGCGCGGGTGTCGATATAACGGGTATCCGAATTCACGCCGTTCCACGTAACCCCGTCGATACAGGATTCACTTAAGTAGAGTGGACCCAGGCCTGCAAAGTGCTTGTTTTGCAGTGTTTGCCGAATATATTTTTTTGTGATCAGCGTAGCCGGTAAGCCATAAAGGCTGATGCTGGTACCATCAGCATATTCCCAGTCCACACCGGGTTCTCCGTATTCAGCTATCAATGAGGCTTCCTCGGACAACATCGTATCCAAAACATGAAAAGCTTCTTCGGCTTTCGGGGAATTGGCCAGAATCACCGCGCCGCAGGAGGGTTTGTTATCCACCCAAAGTGCGTTCTGCTGCCCGTTTTCTCCAAGCAATGGCGGAATGTGAATGAAGCTGGCCATGATCTCCGGATTATTCTGGTACAGCACCTGGGCGATGGAAGCCGATGTAAAACCGCCCACCACCATTTCCGGGCTGTTTGACAGCTGTATCAGTTGGTTTCGGGTATAGGTAAAGCTCCGTTCATCCAGCACCCCCAGTTCATACAGATCATGGCAATAAGCAAGCCCCTTGCGAAAATCATCTGTTATCGGCGCGTAACGGAGAATTCCGTTATCCGAATAGACTCTGGAGTGGTACGGGTCATTGCAGATAAAAGCATTCAGCAGAAAATTGCAGCTTTGAAGGGAGTATTCATCATCACATCCGATGAGGGGAATCTCATCGGCTTGTCCGTTTCCGTTGGGGTCATCTTCAGCAAAGGAGATTAGAACCTGCTTCAGCTCATCCGCCGTTGTGGGCAATCTTAGCCCCAGTTTTTTCAGCCAGTCATAGTTCAACCAGAGCACCTGGCCATTTTGATCCGAGCGGGAGCGGGAGATGTGCGGGAAAAAGTAGATTCCACGATCCTGGAACAGGAGTGCTTCGATAAGTCCCGTTTGCTTCAGTAAGGAAGCATAGTACCTGTCTTCAGTAAGAAAAGGATCAAGCTTCATGAAGCTTCCACTGTTCACATATTGCTCCAGAAGTTCATTTTCCAGCGTAAAGCCGGCACTGCTGCTGAAAAAAACAACATCAATGTCTGCATCTGTGTTCGAACAAATTGTCTTCAGGTATTCTTCGCTGCGTTCCTGTCGAACGATAACAAACTCAAGGTTAATACCGGTTTGCTTCTCCAGCCACAGCTTGTAATAGTTGCTGTCGATATTCTGTATGTAGGGGGAATCAGGAATTGCAATACGGACGGTGTCCCCGGACTCCGTACTTGAGCAACCACACAGAAAAAGAAACAAAAACAGGAAGATTGCGAGTACTCCTTTTCTCATATCATTCTCCGCTTTCCCGCATTTGCTTTGGTGAAATACCGTAATATTCCCGGAACACCTTAAAAAAGTGCACATAGCTGGAGTAACCGCACAAAAAAGCAATTTCCTTCATCAGGCGGGTCTTGTCCTTTAAAAGCGCGGCAGCCGATTTCATGCGTAAATCTGTAATAAAGCAGGTTAGGGTGGTGTTGTAATGCCGTGTGAACAAGTTGCAGATGTAATTTTTACTCAGATTGAAGTGGATACTCAAATCCTCCAATGTGATCTTCTCGTAGTAGTGCTCGTTCAAATACTGGGTCAGACGAATGAAGGCAGGATTGGCTCCTGGAGTTTCCAGAACGGGCAGCTCCGGCTTTTTTGTCATGGACAATCGTTTTGCCAGGCGCTCTAAAACCAGTTGCATTTCATCCTTGCGCACCGGCTTCAGGATATAATCGAAGCCCTCCTGCATAAAAAAAGTGCGTACATCCATAAAGGTATCGTATGCGCTGATCATCACGAACTGACCCTGGTAGCCACGCTCTCTGATTGCGGCAATCAACTGGTTTCCGTCCAACCCTGACATTTTCAGGTCACAAAATACGGTATCCGGCTGCATTTCAAAAATTTTTTCCACTGCCGCTTCAGGGTTCAGTTCCGAGCCGATCACCTCGAAGCCATTATCCATCCAGGTAACAAACTGAATCATTTCTTCCAGAATTAATGCATCGTCATCCACCAAAAATGCTGTAAACATTGTTAAATCCTCACAAAACCTAAAACTGCTAAATCAACAGTTTAATACAACAGTCGGATAAAGTCAAAAAGAGGTGTTGTTTACAGACAAATCAGCTTTATTAAGGTTACTGTTTAAAGGTAAGCGGGTGTAGCCTGTCATCCTGAACGAAGTGAAGGATCTTGAATTACTCCTGACGAGATCCTTCGCTGTGCTCAGACACAGGGGGACTGTCCCCTTATGTTACGTCGCTGCGCTTATGATAAAACACATATCTCAGTAGCAAGGTAAGAACTGATTAATGAAGGCATCAACTCGCGAGGCTATTGCTCATCGAAATGATCTTCATAGAAATAGTAAACGTAATTGTTCTTCGGATTGGTTAAAATGACCTCTTCGCCATTCACAGCTATATTCCACCTTGTCTGTGTCGGCGGTGAGCTTACATCATACCCGTAGGTAAGTTCATTTAATGCTCCGTCTGTCCCCGGGGTTTCAAGGCTTCCGTAGGAATTGGGCTGTGAAAAATCAGAAAAATTCACCTGTTCGAGTGTTCCGTCAGCCTTCCAGTCAATGCCGATAAAACGCAGTCTGCCGGTTGAATCCGCCGAGCCTGGTTCAGCCCCCTGAATAGGCACACTCCAGCTGTCATAGTCTCTTTCATCGGTTAAGTATACAATTTCAAGACCATCATGAATGAATTTCTCCAAAACATAGGTCAAATAACGGTCTTCTCCCTTTTGTGAGGGCGAACTTTCAACCGGGGTATTTGTGGAATCCTCTTTTGTTTGCTGGGCAGAGGGAATAACCTGCTCAGAATTGTTTTGTCCGGAAACAGCTGCCTCTTTAGCGCCCTGGGTTTGTGCAGAGGGTGGTGGGGGATTTCCCTGAGGTTTTTTATTATCCTTTCCGCAAGCGCTTGTAAGCGTGATGATCATCAGGACTGAAACAATCATACTCATTATTTTTTTCATCAAAGCTTCTCCTTTTCTTGTCGTTTTTTTTGTTGGTTTTAAGGCGGTAAGCTGCATGTAACTTTCATTTTAAACCTTCATCATCTTCAATGCAATTTTTTAACTCATTATCCAAACAAACGGAATGTTTTCTTGAGAAACATCGGGTGCATTTTGCATTTTGGGTCTGGTTTTGCCTGTCCAATATCCACAGAAGGAAGATAGGTTCCTTTTTTTACTTCATCTCCAAAATCAAAAAGCATGTTCACAACATAGATGCCTTTATCTTCATCATGAACATGAAAATCCAGCTTACCCTCACAATAAGCCAATATCTTTGCTTTCTTGCCGGCCGAATCAATTAAGTATCCTTTACAGGTAAATATAGCGTCTGCGGGTGGCCTTTCATCAATTTGTACACCCACAGAAAAACCCAGGGTTGTATTTTTTATTTTGGGATTATCCAGCTTGTTAATGGCAATGCTCAAAATGCGTATTTGCTTTGTATCAAATTCCGGTATGGTTTCAGGTGTTGTCTTTATGATTGCTTCACGTGATGATTCAGGTATGGATTTAGATGTTGGTTCGGGTTCCGGTACGCGGTTTGGTTTGGGTGTTGATTCTGCTTTTGCAAAGAGCGTTCCGGTCTGCTTTGGTGTCGCTGGTAATCGTGTGCGATTGTCTTCAATAATGTCTTTTTTGGGAGCCAAAACCGGCTTTTGCTGCATTTTATATTGTGTTGTGCTTTGCTTTGGATTGAGC
>JAGOJH010000014.1 GCA_017995215.1 Thermoclostridium sp. | reverse complement strand
CTTTTATATAGTTTATAACAATTTTGTATTAATTTATCAAGGTTCAAGCCCGCTTTTTAGGTGGGAAAGTTGAGTTAATAATTACTTCAAGGGCAGGGGAATTGAGCACATCCCCCTGGCCATTCCTCTGCGCCCCGAGCTTGGAACAATGCACCGCTATCTGGTGTGGCTTTACAAGGGTGGATGGACATTTCCACCCCTTCGTGCAGGGATGGACAAAATTTTTCGAAATGATACTTCTGTTAAAACGCACAGTTTCATATCAAAGGTTCTTCTGTCATCAGGAGCGGATTTAACAGCCCTTAAAACCGATACGCAGTCGCTCATGGAAAGGTTTGAATCACCTGAAAATCCTTTTACATTTTTTATCGGAAACGGTAACACTTATCTAATGAATATGCTGAAAAATTCTGTGAACAAGGATATTGGTCTGTATCCCGTTCCTTCCCTGGTGCCCGAAGCGAAAACCTTTGGCGGAGGGTCGGTTCTTTCCGTCGCTTCCACCTGCACGAATCAGGAATTGGCCTGGCAGGTGGTAGAACGACTTTCCAGCGAAGAAGTGGTGACGGGATTAATTGGTTATAATGGATACCTTCCACCCTATGAGGGCAAGTTTTGGGAAAAATATTCACATGAACCACAAATAAGCTTGCTCAAGGATCAATTAATAAACTCGAATTCGTATATTCAACATCCCATCTGGTATGTGATAGAGCAAACCTTGAGTGAGGCTATCGCGTACTTCTTATGGGATTCCATTGAAAAAAAGAATTATGGTTCTCTCAAAGTCTCCGACAAAATGATGGAGCAACTGGACAATAAATTGAAAGATGTGTTAAACATGATGTGGGAGTTGGAGGAAGATGAAACGGGAAGAAGATAATGAAATACTTGAGATAGGCGTTCTTGCCGCTGAATTGCTTGCTTTCTCCGGGTATTCAGGAATTATCTACGGTGATTTATGCCTGTACCTTTTCCAACAGTTGGGCAATCACCTGGAACGGTTACGGCTGTATATTTTTGATGAAGCCAAAAAGGTTTTTAAGGAAGAAGCAATCTGTACAAGTACAGGGATTATCCAGGGACAGGATTTGGTGCCATTGTACCAGCTTCCGGATGAGGTTCAGAAGGAAGGCAAAGCAACACAGCTCTATCACGAAAACAAATACAGCCTGATAATTCCGCTTACTGCCGGGAAACAATTCTTCGGGCTATTGCTGCTTGATTACAGTAAACCATGGAATTACAACGTTCAGTATCTTGAAATGATGGGAAAATCTGTTGCGATTGGGCTGCGGCAAATGTTGAAAACCCACAGTGACAACGGCCTGCTTTCTTTTTTCAACGAAACGGTGGATATCGCGAACAGCTTTCATGTGTCTAATACCATTGAGCAGCTGGTGAAAACCTTCGCAAGGCAAGCGGTCACGCATTTGAATTTTGATCGAGTCACCGTGTTTATTAACAGCTATACCACACACCACAGGGATTTTATTTTTTGTGTCACCTCCTGGGGCAAGGAAAAGGTGATTGAAAAAATAGACAAGCTGCCCGGAGATATTACCAAGCCACTGTCCATACTTGGGAATACCGGATATTGGTTCCCGCTTTTTGCCAACAAAAAAGCGATTGGGCTTATTCTGTTCGACAACTTTTATTCCCATTATCAAATCCCTGAAAACTTTCTGCATATGCTGATGCCACTGTGCAGTCAGTTTTCAGCGACTATCAACAACCTTCATTTGATACAGGATATCCAGCGTGCTTCCCAACGAGACAAGCTGACAGATTTGTATAACAGGGCTTACTTCGAAACAAAGCTTGTACAAATGGATACGGAAGAAAATTACCCATTGTCATACATTATGGGTGATGTGAACGGACTGAAGATCACCAATGATATTTTTGGACATTTTGAAGGCGATGTTATCTTGAAAGAAATAGCCAATCTGTTGAAAAGCGTATGCCGAAAGGATGATCTGATTGCCCGATGGGGTGGCGATGAATTTGTGCTCCTGCTTCCAAAAACCAATGAAAAAAGGGCTGAAACATTGATTCGGGAAGTAAAGAAAAAGTGCAGGGAAGCTCTTGGCACTAAGATTCAGCTCAGTATTTCCATGGGCTGTGCCACAAAAAAGAATAATTCAGGTGACATGCAGGTAATCATGAAAAAGGCGGAAGAGAGGATGTACAGGAATAAACTCCTGGAAAGAACCTATTTCCGCAACACCTTTATTGCAATGATGCGTGAGTTGCTTCACAAAAATTGCCAGGAACCGCAGGATCATATCGACAGACTGGATTCTATTTCCGCGGTGCTTGGGAAAGCCATGAACCTGAGCGAAAATGAATTGGATGAGTTGAGGCTGCTGGCTATGCTGCATGATATCGGCAAGGTAGCCATTCGCTGCGAGGTTCTGAATAAGCCGAAAAAGCTGAGCAAGGACGAATGGTCCGAGGTGCGTAAGCATTCAGAGGCAGGCTACAGAATAGCCCAGGCATCGCCTGAATTTACCAGGATTGCGGGTTTTATTCTGTCTCATCATGAAAGGTGGGACGGAAAGGGTTATCCGATGGGGAAGAAGGGAAGCGAGATTCCCCTGCTGTCCAGAATTATTGCCGTTATCGATGCTTATGATGTGATGACTCACGCACGGGTTTATAAAAAGGCCATGTCTCATCAGGAAGCCATAGAAGAGCTGAAGAACGGAGCCGGCACTCAGTTTGATCCTGAAATTGTTGACAAATTCCTGGAGCTCGAAAAAACAACGTCATTGCTGCAGAAAAGCGTTCAATAGAGAAGAGGAAAGCCCCGGAAGCAGTGCTTCCGGGGCTTTAAAACAGGGACTGTATTAGAGGAGTTCTTTTTTGTTCAGTTATCTTCGATTCCAAACCATGTCATTTATACGAAGCTCATTCTTGAAGGAGAGAATCTTGGTGTCCCGATTGATTAAAACAACCTCGATTCCAACCATTTCAGCCCAATCCAACATATGTTCAGTGGTAACGGCGTAGGAGAAACCTGTATGGTGGGCACCTCCTGCCAGAATCCAGGCCTGTGCACCTTCGCGCAGTGAAGGCTGCGGCTTCCACAGAACCCTTGCTACCGGCAGACGGGGCATATCATGCATGGGCTCCAATGCGTCCACCTCATTGATGATCAAGCGTAGGCGCCCGCCCATATCGACCAGCGACGCAGCAATTGCCGCACCGTTTCTTCCGTTGAACACGAGCCTTGCCGGGTCAGCCTTGCCGCCAATGCCCAGAGGGTGTACTTCAATGGCCGGTTTTGCTTTCGCCAGGGTGGGGCATACCTCCAGCATATGGGCGCCAAGAATCATTTCATTCCCGGGTTCCAGATGATAGGTATAGTCTTCCATAAAGGAGGTTCCTTCAGGCAACCCCTGGTTCATGATCTTCATGATGCGCACCAGTGCAGAGGTTTTCCAGTCTCCTTCACCGCCAAAGCCGTAACCTTGGGCCATGAGGCGCTGTACTGCCAAGCCGGGCAGCTGTTTCAAGCCGTGAAGATCTTCAAAAGTGGTGGTAAACGCGGTATAACCACCGTCGGTAAGAAAGCCTTTCATGGCCAGTTCCATTCTGGCCTGTTCCCGGATGGCATCCAGGGCTTCCCCTGGCTGTGTGGCTTCCGGGGTGAAATGATATAGGGTTCTGTATTCTTCAATCAGCTGATCCACTTCGTTTTCCGAAACAGACCGCACTCTTTGCACTAAATCACCAATGCCAAAACCATCGATGGACCAGCCAAGGCGAATTTGCGCTTCTACTTTGTCCCCTTCGGTAACGGCAACGTGTCGCATGTTGTCGCCGAACCTTGCCAATTTCAGTTGCTTGCCCTCATGATAGGCAATGGCGGCATTCATCCACACTTGAATTTCCCGGCAAACCTGAGGATCCTTCCAGAAGCCGACGACAACCTTGCGGGGCAGGCGCAGACGGGCGCCGATGAAACCATATTCCCTGTCACCGTGGGCAGACTGGTTCAGGTTCATGAAATCCATGTCGATGGAGCTCCAGGGAATGTCCCGGTTGAACTGTGTGTGCAGGTGCAGCAGCGGCTTGCTCAATTCCATCAGCCCTGAAATCCACATTTTTGCAGGTGAGAATGTATGCATCCAGGTGATCAGTCCCGCGCAGGTGCTGTCGTTATTGGCTTGCATGCACAAGCTGCGGATTTCCTCCGGAGTTGTTAATACGGGTTTGAACAAAACTTTACAGTGAGAAAAGGAGTTCTGATCCAGCCAGTCGGCAATAATACGTGAGTGGGCATTCACTTCTTCAAGGGTTTCCGGCCCATACAGGTGCTGGCTGCCGGTGATAAACCAAAAAACAGACGACTTTGGTTGCATATGATTACCTCCTTGCATTACAAAAAATCTTTGACATGTGCTAACATCACCTTGTTTTATTTGCTAAAGATGTATGCACAAGTTCATACTCACATTATAATCATAGAAGCGGATAAATGCAAATTTTTTTCATGAGTTTTAGAAGTGAGGGAGGGTGGAAAATGTGTGTTGTACGCACAAGTGATTTATAGTATAATCAGTTTGAAACTGTTTAGGGTTAGAAATCAAACAACAAGTGCTTTTAGCTGGATGAATGGACGGTGATATGCTTGAAGGATGAGAAACCAAAGTATCAAATGCTGAAGGATTACCTGACAGAGTTGATCAGCAGTGAAACACTAAAGCCAGGAAGCAGAATTGCTTCGGAGAACGAATTATCCCATCAGTTTGAAATCAGTCGGCATACAGTCCGGAAATCCATCTCAGATCTTATTTCCGAGGGTTGGCTGGTCTCCTTCCAGGGGAAGGGAACCTTTGTCAGGGGGGCGCGAAAATACAGGCAAAGCCGTATCATCGGCGTTGTAACAACCTATCTCAGTGACTATATCTTTCCCTCAATTATTCGGGGCATTGATGAAGTGCTCAGTTGTAACGGTTATAACCTTGTTCTCGGACACACCGACAATCAGTTCGAAAAAGAGAAAACATGCCTGACCAACCTGTTCAACCAAAATATAGACGGGTTGATCGTAGAAACCACGAAAAGCGCGCTGCCAAACCCAAACCTGGACATTTACAGGGAATTTAAACAGCAGGGTATACCAATCCTGTTCATGCACGGCAGCTACAAGGGTTTCCAGGCGTCTTCCATCTACGAGGATGACACAGCTGCCGGGTATCTTGCTACAAAGCAATTAATCAGCCTGGGGCATGAAAAAATCGGTGGGATTTTTAAAATGGACGACATTCAGGGACATGCACGCTATGAAGGCTTTATAAAAGCGCACCGGGAAGCAGGCCTTCCCATTGTCGACAGCCGTATTGTCTGGTTTGACACCCAGGATGTTCAATTCAAGCTGGGAAAGCCGCCAAACGCTTATATCGATAATTTCCTTTCAGACTGTACAGGGATTGTTTGCTACAATGATCAGATAAGCCTTGGCATCATTGATATCGCAAGAATGAAAGGGATTGCCATTCCGGGACAGTTATCCATGGTCAGCTTCGATGACTCTGATTTGGCAGTTGCATCCGAGGTTAAACTTACGACGGTCGCACATCCGAAGGAGAAGCTGGGCAGGGAGGCTGCAGAATTGATCATGAAAATGATTGCGGAACCGGGAAAAAACTTTGATGTGAAAATGAAACCACAGCTTGTAGTGCGAAGCAGCACGGGGGCAGTTGGTGAAAAAGCTCTATGAATCTGTAATTGTTTCATTCAGGATGAAAACTCAAAAGAAACCTCAGGTTATGGTGGTACGCAGGTTCTGAAATATATTCTTGGTTGTTGAAATAAAATAATTAATAATGAGGGTGGTTTATATGCTGGAAAAGTTGAAAGAACAAGTATTACAGGCAAATTTAGCGCTTCCCCGGTATGGCCTGGTTACCTTTACCTGGGGGAATGTCAGCGGTATTGACCGCGAGAAAGGGCTTGTGGTTATTAAGCCCAGTGGAGTGTCCTATGATGCCATGACAGTGGATGACCTTGTTGTGCTGGATTTGGATGGGAACAGGGTGGAAGGTAAACTGAAGCCTTCGTCAGACACACCGACACACCTGGTTTTCTACAAGCATTTCAAAGATATCGGCGGTGTTGTCCACACGCATTCTCCCTGGGCAACAAGCTTCGCCCAGGCTGGAAGAGGAGTTCCTGCTTTAGGGACTACTCATGCAGATTACTTTTATGGAGAAATTCCCTGCACCCGCAAAATGACTCCGGAAGAAATCAACGGTGCCTATGAAGAAGAAACCGGTAAAGTTGTTCTTGAGGCTTTTGAAAAAAGAAACCCCGTGGAAATCCCAGCGGTTCTTGTAAACCAGCATGGGCCTTTCACCTGGGGAAAGGACGCGTTGGATGCTGTTCATAATTCCGTTGTCCTTGAAGAGGTTGCCAAAATTGCTTTCCATACCATGCAACTGAACCCGGGGTTTGGTTCAATGGATCAAGTGCTGTTAAATAAGCATTTTTTGCGCAAGCACGGTGCTAATGCCTACTATGGTCAATGATCAGATGCTCAGTGCAGCTTAGCCTCAGGAAGGGATTCTTTCCTGGGGCTGAAGCTCTAATATGATTTTTAACTGCCTGTCTATGAGAGTAGGTGGCCTGAACTGCAAGCTCTACCTTCTTGCACTGCTATAATCCCAGTAGTCGGGATATTTCCGCCTGATCCATAACATTTGATGAAATGCCCATTTGCCCGGCAGCTGCCAGATCAAAAATACGGGTTGAAAAGGTTTGTGAGATGGCTTCTTCGTTCATATCAAAGATCCCGTCCATGAAAGTGCTTACACTGAAAGCCTCTTTTAAAACAAAGTATCTTGCACCGCACATAGGAACGAAATCCATAAGGGAATCCTTCCACACACGGTTTGGGATATATGCGGCGACTTCATGAATCTCAACCTTTTTTTTTACATTGGATTGAAAACCAAAAAATTTCAGATTCTCTTCAGTGGGCCTGCTCCGTTCAATTACAAACAAACCAAGTTGACGGACATATTCAACGAATTTATCGATTGGAGTATGGTTTACGTTTCCTGTGCTTTGAAAAAACTCTGTGCTCACGAGGATGATCACATCATCGTTGCCAATGAGCGATGAAAGAATAGAATGACTGACATGTTTCGGGTTGTCGGACCTTGTATTGTACTTTAACATGTACTGCGGGCTGCTGTCATTTGATTGTTCCTTATTCATTTGCAGCTTCAACCTGTATTTACTCAATGACATGATAAAAACCTCCATATCAGTTTGTATCATTATATACCAATCAGGTGGAAAATACCACTGAATGAGAGTGCAAACTAATCGATGAACTTTAAAAGGCCCTTCATGTTTTCCGATAGCTCGGTCATCGCTTTTTCCTTGTCCTCGCAGGAAACGGTCTTCTCAATGCATGCCATTGTTTGGTTTTCCAGGATAAGACCGCCTGTTTTAATGATTGCTGAACGGATGGCAGCAACCTGGGTCAGGATTTCGATGCAGTCCTTATCTTCCTGAATCATTTTTTGAATGCCCCTAACCTGCCCTTCAATCCGCTTCAGCCTTTTCAACAGGCTTTCTTTAAAAAGCACAGCCTCGTTGCTGGTCATATATCAACCTCCTTGTAATTGCCCTGAACCTGCCCGAAAAACGATTTTATTGGTTAGTCTCGGTTTCGTAAGGCCAATCAATAATCCCACCAAGGTCGTATACCTTTGTGTATCCCAGCCCTACCAAGGTTTTTGATGCTGTAGCACTTCTGTTTCCGCTTCTGCAGTAAACGAATAGAACGGCATCTTTATCAGGTATCTCGGACTCAACCCTATCTTCCAAATCACTTAAGGGAATCAGCAAGCTGCCAGGAATATGTTTCTCCTGGTACTCCACTTCTGTTCTGACATCAAGCAGGATTATACTCTCACCGCTGTCGAGGCGTTTCTTTGCTTCAACTGCATTAATCAAACTGCTTGCAGCAGGTGCAGAGGTTATTTCGCTTTGGGGGTTGTTCAACTCAGGTGTCGTGGTAATCATATCGCTATCTCCTTTCTGTATCGTACATGCTGTTAATATAGTTCCGAGCAGAATAATCAGTAAGACAGCCGCCAAATTTCGCATGATGATTGACCTCCTTCCGTTTTAAAGAAAACTAACTGGATAGTGTGACATTTTTCTTAATAAATATAACATACCCCCGGGGGGTATATTATAAACAATAAAATAGAAGTTCTTTAGGATTTCTAGCAACAAATTCAATATGCCGGGAAGAGAGCAAAACACTTTACTGTTAAGTTGCATATCACTAAAAGCATAAAAAAGGGCTCTGGAAACAAACTATTACAGCAAATGTTGTGCTTGAAAAATAAATTGGGAAAACGTTAGTATCTAAACTATTTTCGTGTCCGAATCGTGAACCGCCCTCGTGGCAAACTTTACTTAAGCATACGGACCCCCCAATATATCAAGGTATCCGGGTCCCGCCCATAGCAAGGAGGAATGGCATGCATACTGTCTGGAAAGGCGCTATCAGCTTCGGCCTGGTGAATATTCCGATCAAGATGTTTACGGCCACTGAAAACAAGGATATCAAGTTCAGGTTTCTTCACAAAACCTGCAACACCCCCCTGAACTATAAAAAAGTATGTCCAAACTGTAATCTGGAAGTGAAGGAAGAAGACGTTGTCCGTGGATATGAATACGAGCCAGGCCATTTTGTGGTTCTGAACGAGGCTGATTTAGAGGCCGTTCAAAAGCAGCCGGGCGTAAGAAACATTGAGATTCTCGACTTTGTGAACCTCTCTGAAATCGATCCGGTCTATTTTGATAAAACCTATTATCTTTCGCCCCAGGATACCGGAGGCAAGGCTTATAACCTGCTGCGACAAGCCATGAATGATACCGGAAGGATTGCCATAGCCCGGGTGACCATTCGTTCAAAGCAAACCCTTGCAGCCTTGCGGGTATACAAGAATGCCCTTGTGATGGAAACCCTGTTTTATGCTTCGGAGGTGAGACCCACAGCACAAATTCCCGGCTTGCCGGAAAAAAACGATACTGAAGCCAAAGAGTTGGACATCGCTGTAAAGCTGATTGATAACCTGACTGCAGCTTTTGAACCTGAGAAATATACGGATGAATACAGTACAGCCTTGACAGCTATTATCCAGAAGAAGATTGAAGGCAAGGAGGTTCAGATTGCTCCGCAGGCCCCGAAGCATAATGTGATTGACTTAATGGAAGCGCTGAAAGCAAGCCTTCAGGAAGCCAAAAAGAAAACCCCGGCAGAGAAATCGAGAGCCAAAAAGAAAACAGCCGGGAAAGCCATATAAGCCATGGAGTGGATGGAGCCGATGGAACCGATTTTACTGGAAACCGTTATAAAAGGCGGCGATTGGGTGCATCAGATCAAATGGGACGGAATCCGTGGGCTGTGCTATGTTGAACAGGGCCGAACCCGTTTGTTTACACGAAGCGGCAGAGAACGGATAGCTTGGTATCCTGAAGTTGCAAACATCAACAGCATGTTGAACT
Organism: Thermoclostridium sp.; assembly: GCA_017995215.1. Lineage (GTDB taxonomy): Bacteria > Bacillota > Clostridia > DSM-8532 > DSM-8532 > JAAYJG01. The sequence continues at coordinate 36,302 of JAGOJH010000014.1, read as the reverse complement.
GCAACGAAGCTGTTCTTGATGGAGAGTTGATTGTGCTGAATGAAGAAGGGAGGCCTTCCTTTTATCATGTCATGGCCCGGGAACGGGTAAAGCGGCAAGAGAGGGTGGTTCATTACAGGGAGAAGTATCCTGTGCAATACATGGTATTCGATATCCTATACCGGGATGGGGTGGATTTACGAGAAGAGCCGCTAAAAGAAAGAAAAACCATCCTTGAGAAAACCCTGAAGGGTGATGGGATGATTCAGGTTGTTTCGGACTATTGGGACGGGGAAGGTTTGCTTTATGCAATGAAAGAAAAGAGAATGGAAGGGATTGTTTCAAAACAAACATCCAGCCGCTACAGCAATGGTAAAAAACACCGGGCCTGGTTTAAAACAAAGATCAAAAAGAGGCTTCTGTGCGTTGTTTGCGGGGTTAAGCTAAAAGAAGGAGAAATCAAATCTCTGGTATTGGGGATCTCTCAAAATGGACGATTGATTCCTGTCGGAAATGTGTCCTCAGGACTATCCTATAAGGATAAAACCCTTCTAGCACAAGCATTATCTCAGCTTCAGCAAAAAGAGTCACCTTTCGGTGAGGAGATCAAAGAAAAGGATGTGATTTGGTTTCAGCCTGTTTTAACGGTACAGGTTGTGTTTATGGAGCGGGAACCTCAGGGCGGGCTGCGCCATCCCGTATTGGAGGGCTTCAGCGCAAAAAAGCCTGATGAAGCGACTGGTGAAGAGGAGATTGTGTAAAACATTATGATAAAATCAAATGCTTCAATACAACTGTCAAACCCGGATAAGCTGCTTTTCCCACAGGCTGGAATTACAAAACTGGATTATGTGAAAGCCCTGCATCAGTTATCTCCCTTTCTGCTGTACCATACAAAAAACCGGAACCTGACCACAATCCATTTTCCCGATGGAGCAGGAGAAAAATCATATTACCAGAAGAGCGTTCCATCTCATGCGCCCGACTTTGTTGCCAGGCGGGAGATGGACGGAAATGAATCTGTTGTGCTGGATTCACTGGAAACCCTGTTATGGATGGGAAATATGGCAGCACTGGAATTTCATATCCCCTTCAATGCAATGGATTCACCCGATTATCCCGATGCTTTGATATTTGATCTGGATCCATCCGAAGGGCAGACCTTTCCACAGGTGATCGATGCAGCGCTAATCGTTCATGAGACACTGAAGGAGCTTGGAATAAACAGCTTTTGTAAAACATCCGGTGCGACGGGAATTCAGATAGCCATTCCAGCAGGGCGGAAGCTGCATTATGATATCGCAAGGGAGATCAATCAGTTTTTCGGTCATTATTTCGCAGGGAAGTATCCAAAAATTTTCACCATAGAGCGCAAGGTGAATGCCCGGGGGAAAAAGCTGTATTTTGACTATTTGCAGATGTGGAAAGGGAAAACGATTATTTCTCCCTATTCTCCCCGGGCAACAAAAACTGCGAATGTTTCCACTCCGCTTTTATGGGAGGAACTGAAGAAGGGGGCTGCTCCTGAAGACTTCACGCTGAAAACCATCGAAAAAAGACTAAAGAAAATGGGTGATATCTATCAGCCTGTTTTATCTTCCGACATGGAACCGGGGCTACAGGCATTTTTGAATAGAATGGTGAAGGCTTGATTGCTGCTAGCAGTCAAGCCTATTAAAACAGGAAAGTCGTTAAGGTGTGATGCAGGGTTTTGAAAGTTCATTTCACCTGTACTGTTGTAAATCAATTTGTGTGATGGACGAAACAGCTGTATGGGCTGATGATAAATCCTGGGTTCCGGAATTTGGATTATTGAACCCGATGCAGGTCATACCGGCAAGAATGGCCGCTCTGACTCCATGCTGGGAATCTTCAATGACAAGGCAATTGTTTGGGCTGATTTTTAAAAATTCTGCAGCTTTGAGGAAGATATCCGGAGCGGGTTTGCTGTTTTTCACTTCTTCCCCGCTGACAATCACTTCAAAATAGTGTATGATCCCAAGCCTGTTCAGAATCATTTCGATAAAAGTCCTGCCTGAAGATGAAGCCAACCCGATTTTCATTCCGGCTTTTTGTGCTTCGGCCAATAGGTTCCTGATACCATCGATGGGCTCGAGCTTCCGGTTATTAAAAAGGAAACCTTTAAAATGATCCTGCTTTTCCAGCAATTCATCAACAGAAGCCGAAAGATTGAATTTTTCCTTAAGCTCCGCCCACATAACCGGGTTTGCTACGCCTACGTACTTGTTCAGCTCCCCGTGGGAGACTTCTATCCCGAAGAATTTCATCGTTAACTGATCCGACTCAAAATGGATTGGCTCACTGTCGATAATGACGCCATCCATATCAAAAATGATTGCTTTTATCATGGGTTCCTCCAATTCAGGGTAAAGTTAACCGTTTTTTCGTAACATTTTCTATTATAGCAAAAGAGGCAATTGCCAGCAATCGACAAACCGTGTTTTCGAGAAAGCATCTGCAAGCAAGAAGCACATACTCTCTACAGTATTATCATTTATTGACGGTATATATCAGTCGTGATACTCTAAAAAAGAACGGAAGATAAAGGGTATTATGGCAACCGGATATTTAAAAGATGAGAGGTGTTTATGATTATATCGCAAAACAAGATAAACCTCAGAAAAACCGAAGAGATTGATTTACCCTTTGTTCTGGAACAGGAGAACAGTGAAGGAAACAGAAACTATATCAGACAATGGCCCCTTGAGATGCACAAAAAAGCGTTATCAGATGAAAATATTCTCCATATGATCGTTGAAGATGAACAAGGGCATCCGGTAGGCTATGCGATATTAGCAGACTTACATAATCCTTCAAATGATATCATGCTGCAGAGGATTGTGATTGTCGTAAAGGGTAAGGGCTATGGAAGAGATGTTCTGAAAGCCCTAAAGAAGCTTGCCTTTCATACGTATCATGCGCATCGCCTGCATTTACTCGTCAGGACCAATAATGATGTGGCAAGAAAGCTCTATTTGTCCGAGGGCTTTGTTGAAGAAGGAACAATGCGTGAATTCCTTCTGATTGATGGAGTGTATCATTCCTCAGTACTGATGTCCATACTCGCAGATGAATATGAAAAAATTAACGCAGAGAAGCTCTTATAAGGCGACTTCACTGTTCAAAACTACTGTACACTTGTGCTATATTCTTGTTTAGGTTAAAATTAGAATGATGCTGTAATTTACATAATGTATATAGCGTATTTCACCAATTGTCCCTGAGGCCTCTGCTTATTAGCAGGAAGTTTTTCTGGCCAATGACAGGTTGCTCACCTGTCGATTCTTCGTCTGATATCGGGTGGAAAGGAAAAACGACATGTTTAAGGTTTTTCTTGTCGAAGATGAGATCGTTGTGCGTGAAGGGATTCGTAAAAATATTCTTTGGGAGCAATATGGCTTTCAATATGCCGGTGACGCTCCTGACGGGGAGCTTGCGCTGCCTTTGATTCGGCAAATACAACCTGATCTGCTGATTACCGATATTAAAATGCCTTTTATAGATGGGCTGCAGCTGATCGAACTCATTCGCAGAGAATTGCCAAGAACAAAAATTATCATCATCAGTGGATATGACGATTTTTCTTACGCACAGCAGGCCATTCGCCTGGGTGTAGATCAATATCTGCTAAAGCCTATCACCAAAGATAAGATGGTGGAAATTCTAATCGCTCTGCAAAAAAAGATGGAGACCGAAAGGCAGCAGCAGGAATTTCTGACGAGGTTTCAGCGGGAGGTTACCGAATACGAAACATTTTCCCGCAGGCGTTTTTTTGAACAAATTGTCGTGGGTGGCATGAATGCATTGGAAATCTCCGAAACAGCCAAGACCATGAGTATCGACGTGAATGCCCCGTACTACAACATCGTGCTTTTTTCGCTCAGCAGTTCCCGATATGATGCCAGTGCACCGGAAGGTTACACCGATACACTGGCAGCAATACAGGACAAAATCCGCCAGTTTATCGCTTGTCATCCACATATTCTTTTGTTTAGATGGAATGTTACCACACAAGCCTTCCTGGTAAAGGGCGAGCAGGAGGATATCGCTCATCGGACCGATGATTGCATTGAGAATATTCAACGCTATTGTGAGACAACCGGCAGTGATGTCAGCTGGCATATTGCCCAAGGCACACCGGTATCAAGGCTTGGCAGCATTCCAGCTTGCTTTAACGAAGCAAGCCGTCTTTTGTCCTATCGTTATCTTTGCGCGGAAGAGCATATCCTGTCCAAAGAAAGCATCCGGGAATTCTGGAAAAGGAGTGGCTCGGAAATGGACAACGTGAAGAAAGAAATCGATCAGGATCATATCTGTAAATTCTTAAGTAAAGGTGCCCGGGAAGAGATCGACCGTTTTATTGAACAACTGCTGCAAAGCGCGGGTGAAGGAAATGTTTCCACGCCGTTATATTGCAGGTACCTGACGATGACGGTTTATTTCGCGACAGTAAAGTATCTGGATTCGATTGGATGTTGCGCCGACAGCTTTTGGTCGTTGGAACTTCAGCCCAATGACAATGTATCAACGCCGGAGGAAGCCCGGAAGTATATGCATCAGGTGATGGTTCAGGCAATCGACCTGCGTGATAATGAAAGCAAAAAACAGCAGCGTGACCTATTAACCCAGGCAATCAGGTTCATCGACAAGCATTTTTCTGACGAGTCGATTTCCCTCGAACGGGTGGCCAGAAAAGTGAATGTCAGCCCGAATTATTTCTCGGCGATATTTAGCCAGGAAGTGGGGCAAACCTTCATTGAATACCTGACAAACAAACGAATTGAAGAAGCGAAGCGCCTGCTTCGCCACACGGACAAGCGTTCCAGTGAGGTTGCTGTGGCAGTCGGGTATAAGGATTCTCACTATTTCAGCTTTGTGTTTAAAAAAGTATTGGGCTTGACACCAAACGAATATCGCAAGGAAAACAGACCGCAAGCATGATATGGGATACACAGCCCATGCAGTGGAAAGTTAAAATGATAATTTGGATTTTAACAAATGACAGCAGGAGGTGGAACAGAAAATGACCATGCAGAGCAAACTCTGGAAGATGATCCTGATCGTCGCTTTGCCGCTTATGATCGTGATTATCGCGATTGCGCTCATCGGGGTCGGGTATGCGCTGCAGTATAACGCTATACTGAAAAATGTCACCACCGCTTCAGATTTCAACCAGGACTTTAAGGACGACATCGATTTAAAGATGTATTATTACGTGATCGACAGCCAATACTCAGAAGGCCTGCCGGTGAAAGAGGTACAATCCGCTGAGGCTATAGCACGAAAGCTTTACGATACAACCACTGAAAACGACAGCCTTCGGGCCATCAACAGCGTGCTGAACCTGAGCAGCAATCTGGAAGGGAAGATCCAGCAAATCGCGGAAACAAAGGAATACGATTCCCGCATGAAACAGCTCGAGGACGACATATATATTCTTACGGATCTGATTCAGAGGTATATGTATAACTATCTTTATTACGAGGCAGCACATCTGAATGATCTGCAAACAACCATGATTACCAATATGATTGTTTTAATTGCTCTTGTCGTAGCTGTTTCGCTGATATTGCTGTATTTCCTGCTGAACAGGTCAAGGAAGCTAAGCCGCAGGATCGTGGATCCCATCGATAAGATCTGCCAGCGGTTGAAGGATATTGGAAAGGGCAGCCTGCTGGTCTGTGAACCGATCCAGGCCGATGTGGAAGAGGTGCAGCTTCTTTCCAATGGGATAGAAAGAATGGTTGAGCGTCTGAAGCTGCAGATTGATAAAAACACCGAGCAGGAAAAGCAGCGCAGACGTACCGAACTGGCATTGCTGCAGGCGCAGATCAATCCCCATTTTCTTTATAATACTCTGGATACGATCATCTGGTTGATCGAGTCCCGGGAGATTGGGGAAGCCGTGAAAATGGTCAATAGCCTTTCCAACTATTTCCGGTTTTCATTAAGTCGCGGACAAGATGTCATCACGCTTGCAGAGGAAGAACAACACATTCGCAGTTATTTGGAAATACAGCAAATGCGATATCGGGACCTGATCGAATATGAAATTGATATTCCACAACAACTGAAATGCTATGTCATTCCAAAGCTTACTTTACAGCCATTGGTGGAAAACGCACTGTATCACGGCATCAAAACAAGGCGACGACAGGGTTTTATCCGGGTAACTGGCAGGGAGCAGGATGGATGTGTGATCCTGGAAGTGTTCGATGACGGTACTGGCATGGCGCAAGAACGCCTTGACAAGGTGCGTGCATCTCTGGAGGACGGAAGTTCTGAAGGGTTTGGAATGAGGGCAGTACGCCAGAGAATACAAATTCTGTTCGGCATGGAATATGGCTTAAATGTAGATAGTTCACCGGATTCCGGCACGAAGATCAGCGTGACAATTCCCATGAAAACAACTGTGGAGACTGGAAGCTAATGAAAAAACCGGGCTGGGGAGGAGACGACTATGAGAAAAAGAATGTTTATAATCATTGCCTGCTTTGCATTTCTTGTTTGCGGCTGTGTAAAAAAAGAGCAACCCCCGGTCGAGGCTTCCAAAGAAAACCTGATTGTAGTCGGGTTTTCACAGGTTGGCGCTGAATCAGAATGGCGCGTAGCCAACACCGAAAGTATGAAATCGGCACTGAGCGTCAAAAACGGATATGAATTGATTTATGACGATGCCCGGCAGGAGCAGGAAAATCAAATCCGGGCCATCCGGAATTTTATCCAGCAGAAAGTGGACTATATTGTGTTCTCTCCCAAGGTTGAAACGGGTTGGAACTCGATCCTGCAGGAAGCGAAGGAGGCAGACGTTCCCGTGATCATGATAGACCGTGATATTGATGCGGCGGAGGGTTTATATACGGCGTATATCGGCTCTGACTTCCGTGAAGAAGGGGAAAAAGCTGTCTCATGGCTGGAAAACCTGTTTGAAAAGCAGGGAAGAACAAATGACCCGGTACGGATCGTCCATATTCAGGGAACCATAGGTTCCTCTGCGCAGATAGGCCGAACCATTGCATTGGAGCAGGCTGTCCAGCGCAATGTCAACTGGAAAATAGTCGCACAGCAATGCGGTGATTTCACAAGGGCAAAAGCTTATGAAGTGATGAGTGCCATTTTGAAACGAACAAAGGATATTGACGTTGTTTACTGCGAGAATGATGGTGAAGCGCTTGGAGCGATTGACGCAATGGAAGAGGCAGGCCTAAAATGCAATGCGCAGGATGGTGTGATCGTTATCTCGTTTGATGCGACAAAGCTTGCCCTCGAATACTGTATGCAGGGAAAAATCGCCGTGGATGTGGAATGCAATCCGCTGCAAGGTCCTTATGTGGAGGATCTTATTCAAAGACTACAGCGGGGAGAGCCCACCGACAAGAATGTGTTTATCGAGGAAACACTGTTCGATTGCTTCACCATCACTCGGGAAATGATTGATGAAAGAGAATATTAAAGTCCGTTTTTTTACTGTATACAGGTAGAAATTTTACGATGGAACCTGTCTGCGTGTTGGTTGAAAAATTCCGATTGTTCACTATCTCATCAAGGTCGTTGAAATTTTTACGCAGTTCATCGCCGAGTATTGTTTTCCTTTTTTCCAATATGATAACGTATAGGTGAAGTGATATCTTCAACACACTGTGTATTAGAAAGGATGGGAAAAATGAAAAAGTTACTTGTACTCGTTTTTGTTGCTACACTTATCGTCAGCTGCCTGAGCGCATGCGTACCTCAAACAGTAACACCGTCAAGTCAGGGCACACAACCTCCTGCTGAAAACAAGCTGATTCGTGTTGGTTTTGCACAATGTAAAGCCGATGAGTCCGACTGGCGTAAAGCGAACACCAAGTCCGTTCAGGAAGCCCTCAGCAAGGAAAACGGCTTCGATCTGATTCTTGCCGACTCCAACAACGATGCTGCTAAGCAGGTATCCGACGTTCAGGGGTTCATCGATCAGGAAGTTGACTACATCATTATCGCTGCTGTTAACGCCGATGGATGGGATACCGTTCTGGGCAATGCAAAGAAAGCCGGCATACCCGTCATCCTGATGGATCGTACCATCAACGCCAGCGAAGATCTTTACAACTGCTGGCTGGGCGGCGGCTTCTACAACGAAGGTGTGAAGGCTACCGATTGGATGGCCAAAAGGTTTGCAGGCGGCAAACAGGCAAATGTTGTTCATCTGCAGGGACAGCTGGGAGCTTCTGCTCAGGTTGGACGTACCGAAGCTCTTGAAGATGCTATTGGCAAGAACAGCAATTGGACGCTTCTCGCACAGCAAACAGGCGAATGGAGCACCGATACTGCAAAAGAAATCATGGCTTCATGGGTTCAGCAGTATGGCGACGATATCAACTGTGTATACGCTGAAAATGACAACATGGCAGATGGTGCCATCCAGGCTTTGGAAGAGGCTGGTAAGAAAGTTGGCGGAGATGACGGTATAGCCATTATTTCCTTCGATGCAAACAGGGCATATCTCCAGATGACACTGGAAGGCAAAATCAATTGTAACGTAGAATGCAATCCTTTACTTGGCCCTGGTGTAGCAGCTTTGATCAAAAAGATCGAGGGTGGCGGCCAGCCCAACAAAAAGGAATCTATCGATGAAACAGCTTTCTATTATGACACCATTACCCAGGAAGTCATTGATGCTCGTCCATATTAATCTGTGAGAGGCCGTACATAAGGGCTTTTCAAAACAATTAAACGAAATTCATTCTCTGGTTCGGGGAGATTCTATTTCTCCCCGAACCAATATTCTATATTTTTTTGTAATAGAAAATATCTACATTCGAACACTGGTTATTTATCTATTAAAGCTTATTGTCACCTCCTGTATCTGCAGGGCAACCTGAAAGGCTATTGAATTGAATTCAGAAAAGGAAAACCTGCATTTCCTTTTCTGAATTCAATTCATACCACCAAATGAATCCGGAATTATTTGTTATTGCTTAAACTACAGCGAAATAAAGGTGGGTAACCTAATGAATATGGAAAACCATGAAGCAAACAGCTCAGGTCGCATGGGCGAGCAGTGCAGCGACAGCAGAACGACCAGCTCCTCTCTGGTTATGACCGGTATTGGAAAGACTTTCCCGGGTGTTCGTGCGCTGAATAATGTTGACTTTAAGCTGCACGGCGGCGAGATACACGCTCTGATGGGAGAGAACGGGGCGGGAAAATCAACCCTGATCAAGGTGTTGACCGGAGTTTATATCATGGACGAGGGAAGCATCCGGATGGATGGAGCCCCCGTTGTGATCCGCTCACCGCAGGATGCGCAAAAACAGGGAATCAGCACAGTTTACCAGGAAGTTAACCTGTGCCCAAACCTCACCGTCATGGAAAATCTCTTTATTGGGCGCGAACCCCGAAAAATGGGTCTTATTGACTGGAAGCAGATGAACCATGAAGCATCCGAATTGCTGAACAGGCTTAATATCTCGGCGGATCCTGCAGCACAGCTGGACAGCTGCTCCATTGCCATTCAGCAAATGATTGCCATTGCGCGGGCAGTGAATACGAAATGTAAGTTCTTAATTCTGGATGAACCCACCTCATCTCTCGATGCTGATGAGGTGAAAAAGCTCTTTACGCTGATGAGACAGCTGAAGGAAGCCAAGGTGGGAATCATTTTCATCACCCACTTTCTGGATCAGGTCTATGAAATCTGTGATCGCATCACAGTACTTCGGAACGGGGAACTGGTTGGAGAATACGAGGTTGAAAACCTGCCGCGCCTTGAGCTTGTAAAAAAGATGATGGGCAAGGAAATCGAGGTTCTTTCCGACCTGGCAGTTGATAAGGACGAATCGAGCTTTGAAGGTGAGGTTCCCATGATTGAAGCCTGTGGTTTATCAAGCGGTGCTTCGAAGGTGTCTCCTTTCAGCTTGAAGATGTATAAGGGCGAGGTTGTTGGTTTCAGCGGTCTTTTAGGCTCGGGACGAAGCGAGCTGGTGCGGGCGATATACGGCGCCGATAAGACTGTACAGGGGCAGCTGAACATAAAAGGAAAAAGCACACGCATCAAGAAGCCTTTGGATGCCATGGAGCATGGGATGGCATATTTACCGGAAGATAGAAAAGCGGAGGGCATATTCGCAGAGCTTTCAGTAAGGGAAAATATCATTATTGCCCTTCAGGCAAAACACGGGTTGTTCAAGCGTTTATCCCGCAATGAAATGGAGAAATATGCTGATGAGTATATCAAGCTTCTGAATATTAAGACGGCTAACCGGGAAACACCAATTAAGAGCCTGTCAGGCGGTAATCAGCAGAAGGTTATTCTCGCACGCTGGCTGCTGACCAATCCGGAGTTCATGATATTGGACGAGCCTACGCGTGGCATCGATATCGGTACAAAAACTGAATTTCAGAAGTTAATTCTTAAGCTCGCAAGCGAGGGCAAGAGCGTCGCTTTCATTTCCTCGGAGATGGATGAAATGATTCGAACATGCTCAAGAATGGTGGTCATGCGAGACCGGAAAAAAGTCGGAGAACTGACCCAGGGCGAGATTAACCAGAGTACGATCATGCGGACAATTGCAGGGGGTGAACAATGATGTTATTCAAAAATGAAGATAAATCTTTAAAACCTTCCTCCATGCCGCTGGTGAAGCGAATTTTCGGCAGCAGGTTAACCTTTTCAGTGGTTGTTTTGCTTGTTGTATTGGTTCAAAATATTATCACCACGCCGTCATTTTTTAATATCACAATCACGAATGGTTTGCTTTCAGGCTATATTCCCAATATCCTGGATGAGGCCAGTGAGCTGATTATTGTTACATTAGGCATGACATTGGTTACAGCCGCATCAGGGGGGCAGGATATCAGCGCCGGTGCCATTATGGCAATAGCCGCCAGCTTTTGCGGGTTGCTTTTGAATGGTGCAGAATACAGAACAGATGTCTTTCACAGCCCCTATATTTTAGCATTACTTGTTGGTCTTCTTGGCGGGGCTTTATGTGGTGCTTTTAATGGTTTTCTGGTGTCACGGCTGAAAATGCAGCCCATGATCACCTCGCTCATTCTGTTTACGGCGGGGCGTTCTATTGCAAAGCAAATCACCCACGGACAGACCATTTACATTATGAATCCAGCTTATAAATATTTGGGGGTCCAAATCCCCGGTGTACCGATTCGAACCACTATTCTTGTCAGCATCTTAATGGTCATTCTGGTTGTATTGTTTACAAAACTGACAAGTCTGGGTCTTTATATCCAAAGCGTCGGGATCAATGGTTCGTCATCCCGCCTGGTAGGGCTGAATTCCAATGCCATCAAATTCACAGTGTTCGTCATTTACGGCGCACTGGCAGGGATGGCAGGGCTTGTTGGCTCGAGCAGCGTAGGAAGTGTGAACTCCGGAGAGTTGGGTATGAGTATAGAAATGGACGCCATACTTGCGGTTGCTTTGGGCGGAAACATGCTGGGCGGCGGCAAATTCAGCATAGCGGGCTCCGTGATCGGCGCATATACCATTCAGGCGATTACGACCACATTATATGCCATGAGCGTTCGGGCCGACCAACTTAATGTGTTTAAAGCGTTTATCATTATTGTAATCATTGTTGCCAGCAGTGATGTTTTCAAGGAAAAGATCAGGAAACTCACCCGCAGGGTATCCGGCAAGAATGTGGTTGTTGGAGGTTAACTCAATGAAAGACAGTAAAAACAGCACTATATCAGGGCTTCAGCTATCCACGAGGCATAAGGGATTCAACAACACAGGAATATTGCTGCTGATTACGATTTCTCTTTTCGTCCTTCTTTATGTGGTTTCATTACTCATGTTTACAGAGAGCAACTTTGCAAAGTACTCTGTCTTTTTTAACCTGTTCAATAACAAAGCTTATCTTTTGATGCTTGCGCTGGGGTTAACGGTTGTGATGATAACCGGCAGCATAGACATCTCTGTGGGCGGGGTAACAGGGCTCATCAGCATGGTCATCGCTACGATGTTGGTGGATGGCAGCGTAAGCGCCATATGGACAATCCCGGTGGCGCTGTGCATAGGGCTTGTATTTGGTATTGTTCAGGGCTTTTTGGTCTCTTACATGGAAATACAACCGTTTATTGTAACGTTGTCCGGAATGTTTTTTGCACGCGGTATGATCAGCGTCATCAACCCCAAGTCTGTACCGATATCAAACGAGATGTTCATGGGCTGGTCCAGCGCGAAGCTGTATATTCCCTTTTTATACAATGTACGCAAGAACGGGACCCATGATGTTGCATATCTGACACCTGCAGCCGTCGTGGCTATCATTGTTCTCATTGTCATTATCATCATGTTGAAAAGAACAAAGTTTGGCCGTTCCCTGTACGCTGTTGGGGGAAACCCACAAAGCGCTTTGCTGATGGGGATCAATGTTAAACGAACAAAGTTCATGGCACATGTACTTTGCGGTGTGCTGGCGGGTATTGGGGGTCTTCTTTACACCCTTTTTGCACCTTCCGGCAATCCTGGAAATGGATACGGTTATGAAATTGATGCCATCTCCTCCAGCGTTATCGGTGGCGTTATGTTATCAGGAGGCGTAGGCCTGCCCATCGGCACTTTATTCGGGGTGCTAATCAATGCGCTGATAGAGCGTGTAGTACCGCTGCTGGGAATTGTTGATGCATCATGGCCAAGAATCATCACTTCAGCATTTCTGTTTGCCTTCATCGTCATTCAAAGCGTATTCTCCGGCACCGGCAAAAAAGGAAGCTTTAAGCTACAGCTGCCAAACTTGTTGAAGCCCAAGAGTAAAAACACGGAAAAAACTTAACGCTGCCGGATGAAGCGGTGGAATCGAGTAAATATATAAGCAAAAAAAGGAATATCAGTTTAGCTGGGATTAAATTCGGGTAAATATAAGATGTTAAAAATAGGGTCTCCAAACGACAGAACATGTTTGCAGCGGGGGTGATTTGATGAGATTTATACACTCATTAAAATTCAAGCTAATCTTGATTCTTTTTTGCGTTTCGCTTATTCCATTACTTATACTCGCTTCATATCAACTATCGCGATATATGTCAGAAACCACTGAGAATATAAAAGCACAAGAAATAGAGGTTGCTCGTTCAAATGCAAAGTTAATCGATTCATGGATTAATTCCAAGGTTATGCAGCTTACCGAGTTATATGACGCTTATCCGGAATTTTCCGGTCAAAGCATGGAAGAAATAATGCATATTCTGAAGATAATCAACCAATCCGACCCCGAAGTTGAAACATCCGTAGCAGCTGATAAAGATGGAAACTGTATCATTGATAATTATACGGCACGGCCTAATATGGCAGACAAGGAACATTTTATTGCTGCCAGGGAAACAAAAAAACCCGCTATCAGCGAGATTATGAACAGCGACAGATCAGGTGCCAGGATCATTGCTATAGCAGTACCCATACTGGATGAATCAGGTAATTTTTCAGGCGTTATACAAAGCAATGTAGTTGTAAAGGCGCTGGAAAACACCATTGGTACCGTAAAAATTGAGGAATCCGGATATGCCTGGTTGATGTCAGGCTCGGGGAATATCATATTCCATCAATATTGGCAATTAATCGGCAAGAATTATAAAGAGTCTGCAAATCACGAAACTAAAATGAAAGCCTTTGATGAAGGGGTGCTAGTTCAGGACATCGGATTCATGCAATACCTGGAAGATGACGGCATGGAAATGGTTGGAGCTTATGCAACCGTTCCGACCACAGGTTGGAAAGTGGTTGTGACAGCACCTTCAAAAGAAGTATATCAACAATATAATAACTCAAATCTGGTTGCAATCATATTGATTGCAGCTGCGGCAATGATTGTAGCAATGATTTCGATCCTTATTGCCAACCGTATCTCAAAGCCGATAAAAATCGCTGCTGATCATCTGAATACATTGGCCAAAGCTGATTTCACAATCGATTTGCCAGATGATTTCATGAACAGGAATGATGAAATTGGTATTCTGATGAAATCGGTCACCGTTATGAAAAAGTCAATAAGAACTGTGATCAATGATGTCATCAGCGAAACTGTAAACGTGAAAGAGAATATTCTCATATCATCGGACAATATCGCAGAATTATCCCACAGAATTGCTGAAGTATCTGCCACCACCGAACAAATTTCCGATATGACTCATGAAACAGCAGCCACGACCCAGGAGATGAATGCCACATCCAGTGAAATTGAAGGTGCGGTAGTCAATATTGCCAGGAAAGCGCAGAGCGGATCAGTACTGGTCGGTGTGATAAGCAAACGTGCCCAGGACTTGAAAGAAAATGCTGTTAATTCACAAAACGCTGCTCATGATATTCGCAATGATATTGATTCAGAAATGAAAAAGGCATTGATACAATCTAAAGCGGTAGAGAAGATAAATGTGCTTACAAATTCTATTCTGCAGATAACCGAGCAGACAAACCTGCTTTCGCTCAATGCTGCAATTGAGGCAGCCAGGGCAGGAGAGGCGGGCAAGGGGTTTGCGGTAGTAGCCGGTGAAGTCCGAAAGCTTGCCGAGAATTCAAAGAACACTGCCAACAAAATCCAGGATGTCATCAGAGAAGTTATCACATCGGTTGGAAATCTTGCTTCAAGCTCTGAAAAAGCTTTGAATTTTATTGATACAAAAGTTATCAGCGATTACGAGACAATGGTGGGAATAGGGGAGCAGTATTACAATGATGCAGCGTCGATTCAGGAGCTTGTCACCGATTTTTCAGTAACTTCCGAACAATTGCTCGCTTCCATACAAATTATGGTTAAAGCAATTAATGAGGTTGCCGCATCAAACAGCGAGGAAGCTAACGGAACGCAGAACATTTCTGAAAAAGCACTCGATGTAATGAAAAGAGCGACCGATGTTTCGAATTTGATGATGTCTGCGAGGCAGAGCTCTGAAACTCTGGCCGCGAGTGTTTCAAGATTTAAAGTATAGTCTGAAAAGTGATGCTATGGGGCAACCTTCCAGGTGTTGTATGGTTTGGTCACCAGGCTGGAATTGCGGTATCTTTTATCATACGATACTTCTTCCCCTATAAAAGGTGGTTTGTCAAATACCTGATCTTCGCTTTCCAGCTCAATTTCAGCTACTACCAGGCCTTCATTGTCCTTTAAAAACTCGTCAATTTCCCAGGTAAAGCCTTTATAATCAACTTTATATCGATATTTTTCGATGACCGTGCCCCTGCAAAGCCCGTGAAGCATCTCCAGGCCTTCCTGCAGGGGTATTTCATATTCAAATTCCGAACGGGATATCCCGGTGGCAGCACCCTTAATGGTCAACAAAGCCTGTTGACCATTAATCCTGATTCTGACAGAAGGGTGGAAAGACAGATAAGCCTGCTGGTACAAAACACCTTCTGCAAGCTGTTTGTAAGAATTGTCGAGAACCAGAAACTTTCTTTCAATCTCTATTGGCATAGTCACCCTCCCAAATGAATAACAATATTGGTCTGATAATGATGTATATCAAATGCTCCGACAGATATCAACCAGTTAAACATCCTTAAAGCTTTTTACTTCATCGACAAAACGCTGTATCGTTTCTCTTTCTGCAGCCCACGAGGTCACCAGACGAATAGCTGAATACTCGCTGTCAATTTCCTTCCAGATGTAAAAGCTGAAATTCCGCAACAGTTTTTGAATCAATCTGTTGGGCAGTATCGGGAAAATTTGATTGGACGGCGATTCTGAAAGGAAGGTATAGCCTGCATCCCGAATTCCCCTTCGCAAAAGAGAAGCCATGTTGTTTGCGTGCCTGGCCAGGTGGAAATACAGGTTGTCTTTCATTAATGCAAGAAACTGAATGCCAATGATTCTTCCCTTGGCCAGCATAGCGCCCCTTTGTTTGATGAAAAAACGAAAATCAGCCTTCAATGAGTCATTGCAGATCACAAGCGCTTCACCAAGCAAAGCTCCGTTCTTTGTCCCTCCAATATAAAACGCGTCTGTCAGCCGGCTGATATCTGCCAGTTCCAAATCGTTTCCTTCCGCACATAACGCCGACCCCAGTCTGGCTCCATCCATATACAGCAAAAGAGAATTCTCCCTGCAGCAGTTGTTCAGCTGCTCCAGTTCATTCTTGCTGAAAATAGAGCCAATTTCAGTTGAATTGGAGATATAGACCAGCCTTGGCTTGACCATATGCTCATCGGTATGAGCGGTCAAGACGCTTTTTATGTCCCGGGGACGCAGCTTTCCGTCAGTAGTTTCCACAGATATCACTTTGTGGCCTGTGGCCTCTATCGCACCGGTTTCATGAACCAGAATGTGGCCTGTTGCAGCTGATATAACCGCTTCATGGGGGCGTAGGAAGGCGGAAATGGATATCAGGTTTGTATGTGTACCGCCGGGAAGCAGGTGAATATCTGCGTCTTCCCGTTGAATCAGTGAGTGAATGAGCTGTGTTGCCTGGGCTGAATATGGATCGAGGCCATAGCCTTCGGTCTGCTGCATATTGGTTTCCAACAGCAGCTTTAGTACTTCTGGGTGAGCGCCCTCACTATAGTCATTTTTAAAGCTGTACATCTGTGTTTCCTCCGCAGTTTTAATGAAATGAACAATGGCTTCGCAAAAAGCATCTCTGTGTTGCCAATATCGTTTAAATCACTGGTTGATTCTCACCTTAAAACAACCCAAAACACTTTCCTAATGGAACAACAATACTTTTCCATCGTTGCTGGTATCGCTATGCAAAGAAGCGTATACACCGCTTTTGCCCAGAAGTTCCTGATGCGTTCCCTGTTCTTCAATGCCATTGGTTGTTAAAACAATGATATTGTCAGCATTTTTGATGGTGGATAACCTATGAGCAATGATCAATGTGGTTCGTCCTTCGGCAAGAGCCTTCAAAGACTGCTGAACCAGGCGTTCGCTCTCATTATCCAGCGCAGAGGTAGCTTCATCCAGAATAAGCACCGGAGGATTCTTCAGAAAGGCACGGGCGATGGATATTCGCTGTTTCTGGCCACCAGAAAGCTTTACGCCCCTTTCACCCACAAAAGTATCATAACCATTTTCCAACTCCATAATAAATTCATGAGCGTTCGCAAGCTCCGCAGCGCGAACGATTTCTTCCGGGGATGCATCGGGCTTTCCATACAGAATGTTTTCTCCGACGGTTCCCGAAAACATGTAAACGTCCTGCTGTACCATTCCGATATTGCGACGCAGGGACTCCAGTGTGACGCTTCGAATGTCTTTGCCATCAATGGTAATCGAGCCTTCATTTACTTCATAAAACCTTGGTATAAGGCTGCAAAAAGTAGTTTTTCCTCCACCGGATGGGCCGACAAGAGCAACGGTCTGGCCTTTTCGAATGGTCAGCTCAAGGTTTTTCAGCACCTCGGTCTTGTCATTATAACTGAAGGAGACGTTATGAAACTGAATTTCTCCTTCGACATCTGTCAGGGTAATGGCACCTTCATTATCAGTGATCTCAGGCTTTGTCTGAATGATTTCCAGAAAACGGTCAAACCCGGACATACCGCGTTGAAAAGCTTCGGTGAAATTGACAAGCCTGTCAATCGGGTTCAGGAAAACATTAATGAAAAGAATATAGGCTACCAAATCGGAGGTGGAGATATGGTTCCTGCTTAAAAACAGCCCGCCCAGAATCAGCACGCATAAGTATAATATTCCCTGCAGAAACTGGTTTCCCGAGAAGAATTGCCCCATGATGGTGTAACTGTTTTCTTTTGTTTTTAGAAACTGCTGGTTTCCACTATCAAATTTCCCCTGCTCGATGGTTTCGTTGGAAAAGGATTTTACAACCCTGATGCCCGAAAGAGTATCCTGTGTCTGGGCATTGACCAAAGCTATTTTTTTACGGTTTTCAACAAACACAGCACGCATTTTTTTATTGTAGAAAGCTGTAAAAACAATGATGGTAACCATCAGTACCAACAGGATCATCGTCAGCCGAATATCCATGGTCATCATAATCGCTACCGCACCGATAATTTTCACGATGGAAATAAACACATCTTCGGGGCCGTGATGGGCAAGCTCCGAGATATCAAACAGGTCATTGGTTATGCGGGACATCAGCGTCCCCGTGTTGGCGTTGTCATAATAGGAAAAAGACAATTTCTGCAGATGGGTAAAAAGGTCCCTGCGCATGTCCGCTTCCATACGCGCACCCATGATATGCCCCTGCGCGGTAATATATTTCTGGCAGAAAAACCGTACTACATAAAGAATGAAAAGACCTGCGCCCGTAATGAGCACGATCTCAATGATGTTTGGCGGGCGTTTTTCATAAACTTCATCCATCAGATATTTCACAAGGGAAGGGAACAACAGGTCAATCCCCGAAAGCACCAGCGCGCAGAACATATCCAGATAAAACATGCCTTTGTAGGGACCATAATAGGCGATAAATTTCTTTAGTTTTGTCATCACTTCGGGTACCTCACGTCTATCAAAGCAAAGGGTGTGTATTCCTTAACCAGTATATCACACTGTGGTCTTAGGATAAAAGAAACTGATCATGGTATGATGTGTAGAAAATATTTATAAAAATGCAGTATCCTTCATGTAACCTTATTCAGCTTTTAACTCGTTATAACGAAACTGAAGCTTCGCTGGTATGGTGTGTTGCAATAAGAACCTTGCCGCGGCTGGCGGTAAGGTTCTTATTACAGATGTGATGGTTCTGCCAAAGCAAAACCTGCTATTAATGATGTCTTGTACTTGCTTCGGTCATTATTTGGTAACGGAACTATCCCTGATTTCCACCTGGTAGGCAGTGTATTCCCGGTCAAAATGGTAGCCAAGCTTTTCAGCCAGTGCCAGTGATTCTCTGTTGGCGGCATCCCAACTTGGATACAGACCACGGCTGATGCATTCGACAATCAGCGCGGCCGCGCAGACTGTAGCAAAGCCCTGCCTGCGATATTCCGGCTTTGTATCAATTTCAATTTCAATGCCTTCACTGTAAATTGTATAGGATGATGCTCCGCTGACGGGATGTCCTTCATGCAGAACGACAAAACCAAGGCCGTTTTGACGGAAATCCTCATAGGTTGGAAACTGACTGCACAGATCACTGGACCAGTCTTCCTGCCGGGTGAGATGAAAAAGCCGCTCATCTACAGGTGCCAGCGTATATCCGTTTTTCAGCTTTTTGATGAACGACTTCAGCTGAACAAGGTCAAATATACCCTTCTCTTTTTTAAGCTCATACCGGGAGAATTTTTCATACCGGCCTTCCCAAACCTGCTCAATCAATGTGCCCCAGGCATCATTTTCGGGCACCATTAAAATTGAGTTCTTCGGAAAAATGGCAGGAATGTCCTTTACGAACAATGCTGCTTCCGGGGACAAACTGTCTCCCGCAAAACAGCAAAAGTCTGCGGTGATGATCCGCGCACATCGAGGATTTTCAATATTGTCTGCCCAGGCATTGCCCATAAAGCCCTCAAGGCATGACCATAGCATTGTTATCTCGAGATCTTGAAACAACGGGGCAATTTTTTGCATATGAGCAGTTTCCAATTTAACCATAGCAAACTCCTGTGTTATTAAAAGCAGTAATCATGAGGGAAAAGCAACAAAAACCGTTTTCAGAACCAATAGGAAATCATCCAAGCCCTCCAGCCCGGAGCAGCTTTGTAAAAGCGGTTGGGATTGGCAGCTCTTCGATCGCCTCAAGAGAAATCCATTGGTATTCCTGCTTCAATTCATGGATGGAGCATTCAGAACAGGACAGTATCTCCATCTCCCATATGCGGTGCGTGAATACATGCTTCACTTTTCCCATTGCCTGAAACGATAGCACTTCGATACCTGTTTTGTCAAGTATTTGTCTCTGAAGCTTTTCAGCAGGAGTCTCACCAATGCTTTCTCTTTCAATCAGGGGAACCCCCCAGAGGTTTTTCAGCAGTGTACCCAGGTGACTTCTCGTCATCAGCAGCTTCTGCCCGTCCAGAAGAAGAAGGGCATAGAAGCTCTGTATCTGAGGCTTCTGCTTTTTTTGCTTTACCGGCAGTAGTTCGGTTTTCTGCTCTTTATTTGCCCTGCAGTCGGATAGAACAGGACATTTATCACACAATGGAGTTGTTGGGAAGCAAACCGTCGCGCCAAGCTCCATTAAGGTTTGGGTAAAATCACCGGAATGTTCCGAAGGGATCATCTGCTTTACAATATCAGTGATTAGGCTTTTTGTTTCTGGCAGGGCAATATCACTGTCAATTCCGTTTATTCTGGTTATAACACGCGATACATTTCCATCAACAGCCGGGAAGGGCAGGTTGAAAGCAATGCTCATCACTGCACCTGCAGTATAATCACCCACACCGGGAAGTTTTCGCACCTGCTCGAAATTCGAAGGGAACTTGCCCTGATGCTCATGAAGAATTAGTTTGGCAGCCTTGTGAAGGTTTCGGGCACGGGAGTAATAACCAAGACCCTTCCACAGGTTCAGTACTTCGTCCTCTTGCGCCAAAGCCAGAGAAGCTGCGGTTGGGAAACGTTCGAGAAATTGATGATAGTATGAGATAACCGTATCTACCCTGGTTTGTTGCAGCATGATTTCCGAAACAAGAATGGCATAAGGATCTGATGTATGCCTCCAGGGCAAATCCCGTTTGTTGCTGTTGTACCAGTTTAATAATTTTTCGCTGAGTGCTCTCATATTGATTCTCTTTCGTTTGATTTTTTTCTATTATACCATCTGGCGACTCTCATGTGCTATGAGTATCACTGTACAATATCCGGAAATCATAAAGAATTGCATGTATATTCAGAGGTGACAAGAGTTGAAAAGAAAAAGCAGTATTCAGGGTTATAACAAAGGAGCGTACCTACTGGAACGCTCCCCCGGGGAGGATAACCCTATCATTGGAAAACTCCCAATAAAAATTCCAATAAAAAGCAAGTCTGCTAAACAGACACGCTTTCCTCAATTTCAACGTTAAACGTATGATTCACCAGTTGATTTGCCATCTTTACCGCACTGTTCAGATGTTTATGTACATATTCGGCCCCGAGGCTGTCAATAAAACCGGATTTTGCGAGCACTTTCGCGGGCTGCTCCTGAACACCGGACAGCAGCAAAATCGTCCCGTTCTTATCAAGCCGCCATTTCAACTGCTCCAGAGCGTTCAAACCTGTTACATCTATGGCAGGGACATGTCGAAGGCGCAGAATAAATACCTTCGGGTAAACCGATATCTGCCCCATGACTTCAGTAAAACGGGTTGCCGCACCAAAGAAGAACGGTCCATTCACCTCGTAAACCTGCACCTGATCGGGCATGGGAAGCTTCAGCAATTCCATCGGATTATCCGGATCGTGCAGGTCGGTAATCTCATCGGAAATAGGACGGACGCCCGAAACATCGGCCATTCGTTTCACAAATAGGATGGCGGCTAAAACCATGCCAACCTCAATCGCAACCACCAAATCAAACAGTATGGTCAACACAAAGGTCAGAAGAAAAATAAAGAAATCACTTTTCGGAGCTTTGAACAACTCAATGAATACCTTCCATTCACCCATGTTAAGTGCTACATTGATCAATATTGCTGCAAGGCAGGACATTGGGATCATGGAAGCGTAAGGCATGAACAGGAACATCATGACCAGAATCGCTACGGAATGAACAAGTCCGGCAACGGGTGTCCGTCCGCCGTTCTTTACATTGGCAGCAGTTCTTGCAATAGCTCCGGTGGCTGCGATACCACCCGTTAAGGCGGAGAATATATTCGCTACACCCTGTGCGATCAACTCCATATTGGGCCTGTGCTTTCCTCCAATCATACCGTCTGCGACGACGGCGGAAAGCAGGGATTCAATCCCAGCCAGGATGGCAATGGTAAATGCAGAGGGAAGTAAAGCTTGAATTTCCTGCATTGTTACGCCGGTGAAATCCGGCAAGGAAAAAGAGGCTTTCAGATTTCCAAAGCGGCTTCCGATGGTATCGGCATTCAGGTGAAACAGACTGTTTGCAAGGGTGCTCAACAGAATAGCCACCAATGTGCCGGGTATTTTCTTAATTTTTTTCGGCCAGAAATAGATCAGCAGAAACGCACCTATCCCGATGAGAAGAGATGGAAGATAAATGGTATGCTTATACTCCCAAAGATTTGCAAGCTTTTCAAGGAATTCCGAAGGGTCATGGTCGGTGACAATGCCGGTAAAATCCTTCAGCTGCGTGGATAGAATAACGATGGCGATACCGCTGGTGAAACCGGTAGTGATGGGCCAGGGTATGAACTTGATATAGCTTCCCAGTTTTAAAAAGCCCATGATGACAAGGAACACTCCGGCCATGATCGTTGCCAGTGTAAGGCCTCTGAGGCCATACTGGGCGATTATGTTGTATATGATGATAACAAAAGCGCCGGTTGGGCCTCCAATCTGAACACTGCTTCCACCAAGGAATGAAATAAAGAAACCCGCGACACATGCCGTTATCAGGCCCTTTTCCGGAGATACCCCCGAAGCGATGGCTAAAGCAATGGACAACGGCAATGCAATAATACCCACAATGAGTCCGGCTGTCAAATCGCTGGTAAACTGGCTGAAAGTATATCCCTTCAGCGTTGTAAAAAGTTTTGGCTTAAACATGGTGCAACCCCCAGGTATAGATGAAAAAGTATCAAGTGCCTTTAGACATGCACAACCAGTGAAGTTTAGCACTTTGGTACAGGGTTGTCAAAGCCTGATTTGGTGGAATTTTATCATTTATGAAGTGTTATCATCCAATTTGGGAACCCAAACACGCAGATCTTGAACATTGTCCTGTTTTCTCCATTTTTTGATATCGACATGTAGAAGCCTGAAAAAATAACGATTCAACAAGCTATTTTCAACTCTATGTATCACAGGCAGAAATACGAGATTAATATGATGCTGAAAGATGTAATGGTTCCCGCACCTACAGATGTACCACTGGCGATAACCGGGGCCTAGAACCTGTAATGCCTGCGACTGTTGTTCCTTCTTCGGGAAACGCTGCGCAGGATGATTCTAAGGAGTATAAACGCAAAAATTACCATTACACTGATGATTAAAATGTTTCGAAGAAGCTGATCCTTCACGATTTCTCGGAATCTGTCACGGATTTTCGCTGTCAGCGTTTTTTCAATATCATTCATAGCAACCAGCTGAATGGTGCCAATTTGCTGCCCCTGATATATCCATGTCTTTGTCCCAAGAATTTGTCCCTTATGAATCGGTGCTGTAAAAGGTGTGTTCAGCGTTTCCTCGACAGTAAGCTCTGCAGCCAGTCGCTCGGCAGAAGTTGGCAGAAGGTATGTCACTTCCCCAAGAGTGTTAACCTCTACTGGGATGTTGTCCATAGAATCTACAACATCATATCTGCCAAAAAACACACCTGAGGATATAAGTGTCTGATACTGATAGTTTTTGTAGCCGTATTCCAGGAGCTCTTTGGATTCCTTGAACAGAATTTCATTGTTCTGTGCCCCAAGAATGACACCCAGTAATTCAAGCCCCTCATCGTTCACTGCAGAAAACACCAGACACCGGCCGGCAGTGCTGGTAAAGCCGGTTTTCACGCCGGTTACCTGGGTGTAATACTCTGAAACGCTGCCCAGCAGCTGATTGGTTGATTCAATATGCCATGTGTCCCAGTCATCGGGTTTTTTCAGGTTTGTTTCGGGCAGCGGCACTGTTTTCTTGATAACGATTTCCCGGAAAGCGGGGATTTGCATTGCACTTCTGGCTATGATGGACAGATCCCTTGCTGTGGTATAATGGTTTTCATGGTCCAGCCCAAAGGTGTTTGTATAATGTGTGTTTTGCAGCCCAAGCTGCTGGGCTTTTTGGTTCATCATCGCCACAAAGCCGTCAATATCGCCAGTGGGAGAGACATTTTCTGCAATAATGTTTGAGGACTCATTTGCTGATATGATCAGGCAAAAGTGCAAAAGATCGCTTAATGTCATGATCTCATCCGGTTGGATTCCTGCAAGGCTAAAGTCGGGCGGAATAGCACGGATCGCCTTCAGTGAGGCCTTCATCGGTTTATCCAGGGCTGCGTTTTCCATGGCAACCAATGCAGTCATGAGCTTCGTAGTACTGGCCGGAGACCACTTTATATCAGCGCCTTTTTCATAAAGAACCTGACCGCTTTTCATTTCAACGAGAATTGCAGCAGGCTCGGACAATATCAACTCCTGACCAAAACTGACTGTACACGGGAAGAGAAGCAACAGGGAGAGGATCATCACAATACTTATCTTTTGTTTTGCTCCAGACATGACAGACACTCCTTTTTCAGATCAAACAGATATGCTGAAAATTAATTCTGATTAAGCTATTCGTAAGCGAAATAAAGCAAAAACCTGGTGTTTTGCAGTTATCAGGAACGTCGATTTCCAGAATCCAATGCCAGCATTTACATCTTTAGTATAGCAGAAAAACCCTTATTGGCAAGCAAAACCTTATATTCGTACGAATTCGACAAAGCTTGATACAAGCGTGGTTGTCTACGCCAGGGCTTGTTTCATATACTCCCTGGGAGAATAACCGGTAACCTTGCGGAACGCCCGGACAAAACTGGAGTAATCAGAAAACCCGCATTTGAAAGCTGCATTTGCTGCACTGTCTCCCTTCAGCAGAAGTTGCTTGGCGCGTGAAATTCTTTTATAAATAATGTATTCATGCAGCGTCGAGCCTGTGGTCTGCTTGAAAATCTGGCAAAGGTAAGATCCGGTGATAAAAAACTTCTTTTCCAGCGTTTCCAGCGACAGATTGCCCTCCAGGTTGGCGTCGATGAAATCCAGAATTGGATTGAGCTTGCGATGCTGCAGGTGATTGACACTATGACGGGTTTCGTCAGCAAAAACACGGTTTATTTTCACCATGGCTTCCAAAAAACCCGCAATCATCAGCTGAATGTTCCAGGGCTGATGGTATGTATTCAAGATAATCATTTTTTCAAACAGAGTAATCAGTTCGGTTTTTTCATTGTCAGTGCTGTTCAGACGGTTTTTTTCACCATGGGGGCGGTTGTGATAACAATAAAACAATGAAACCTCAGGGGTGGAAAACAATTTGCCAATCTCCATCGAGAAATTACATACAATCCGCTCGTAAGTTTCATTGGTGGTAAATGCAGCCTTGTGTATTTCACCAGGGCGCATCAGGAGGATGTCCCCCGGTACCAGAACATAAGAGCTTTTTTCAATAAAGTAACGAATTCCTCCGGACAGGAAAAGGTAAATTTCATAGTTGTCGTGGAGGTGA
The DNA here is from genome assembly GCA_017995215.1 of Thermoclostridium sp. Taxonomy (GTDB): domain Bacteria; phylum Bacillota; class Clostridia; order DSM-8532; family DSM-8532; genus JAAYJG01. The sequence continues at coordinate 11,091 of JAGOJH010000014.1, read as the reverse complement.
AAATCCATTTTCACAGAATCCATCGGGCATTCGGTGACATTCCTGACAATGGAAAAACCTTTATCCCATAGCTCTGACAACATCAAAAAACCTCCAAACAGTGATCAAATTTGCAATGTTTTAACGAATGAATGCTATTTATATGGCTATATTTTATTTTACAATATAGATCAAGCAAGGTAAAGTGAAATGAATGGAGTTTGGTGAGTTTATGGCAAATTTTGTTTTAAGCGGTTTTGCAGATGAAATAGACAGGGAGCTTCCGGTGCAGATTAGTGGACTAAAAAAGCTAAACATCGACCGGATAGAGATGCGGTTTCTTTATGGGAAGAATTCTGTGGATTATTCCCTGGCGGAGATGAAGGAAATAAAAAAGCAGCTTGATGCTTCCGGAATTTCAGTGTCTGCAATCGGCTCTCCCATTGGGAAAATTGGGATTACCGATCCCTTCGGTCCCCATCTCGAGCTGTTCAAACATACCCTGGAGCTCGCAAAGTTACTGGATGCTCAATATATACGCATGTTCAGCTTTTACATTCCGAAAGACGAAAACTCTGAAGGCTACCGGGACGAAGTGCTTGAACGCTGGAGCGCTTTCACATCCTGCGCAAAAGGTGCCGGGATAGTACTTGCCCATGAAAATGAAAAGGGTATTTATGGAGACACTGCCGAACGATGCCTCGAGATTATCGAAGCCATGAATACCGATTACGTCCGGGCTGTTTTTGATCCGGCAAATTTCATCCAGTGTAATGTAGAAACATACCCGGAAGCCTATCATTTATTAAAAAAGCATATTGCCTACATGCATATCAAGGACGCTCTGGTCGGCAGCGGGAGGGTTGTTCCCGCAGGTATGGGAGATGGAAGGCTACTTGAAATTCTGTCTGATATCAATGTGAATGTGGAAGGGGAAATGGTTCTGTCGCTTGAGCCTCATCTGGGTTCATTCGAAGGCTTCAGCCAGTTGCAAAATGCTGTGGATACCAGCAACCTCGAAGAAAGCGGACAGGGTAAATTTGAAGTGGCAGCCCGGGCGCTTCGGAACATTCTGCGGGAGTTGGTTCACGGCGAACTATAGCAGAAAGCCAGTATTAATCCTATTGGTGTATGAATCAATAATGAAGGGAACAGGAAGTTGTTTGAGGAGGACTCATCTTGGATAAGGTTCGTATTGGCATTGTGGGTTTTGGAAATATGGGCTCGGGGCATATGAAATACCTGAGCAGTGGAGAAGTTGCAGGGGCATCGGTGGAAGCTCTGTGTGATATCAACCCGGAAAAGCTGGAAATAGCAAAGCAGAAGTATCCATCCGTTAAACTGTTTGGGGATATGGAATCCTTGCTGAACAGTAATGAAGTTGACGCCGTGCTGATCGCCACACCGCATTATGATCATCCGCCCCTTGCGATTCAAGCCCTGCGCAGAGGTATTCACACCCTCATCGAAAAACCAGCCGGCGTATATACCAAACAGGTACAGGAAATGAACCGGGAAGCAGAGAAGTCGGGCAGGGTTTTTAGTATCATGTATAATCAAAGGACAAACCCACTGTATCAAAAGCTGAGAGAGCTGGTTCAAACCGATGAACTGGGCGTTTTGAAAAGAGTCAATTGGATCATCGACTGGTACCGCCCGCAAAGTTATTTTGATTCGGGCGGCTGGAGGGCAACCTGGGCCGGAGAGGGCGGGGGCGTGTTGCTGAACCAGGATCCGCACCAGTTGGATTTGTGGCAGTGGATCTGTGGCATGCCGAAGCGTGTTCGTGCCTTTTGCTCCTTTGGAAAGTATCACAATATCGAGGTTGAGGACGAAGTAACCGCTTATATGGAGTATGAGAACGGCGCAACAGGCGTGTTTATCACCTCCACGGCAATGACCCCCGAAACCAATCGCCTTGAGGTGTTGGGAGATAAAGGCAAGGTTGTCATTGAGAATGACACTATGGAGTTTTACAGGCTCAGAACGCCCGAAAGGCAGTTTAATCGTGAGTTTAAGGGTGGTTTTGGAAAACCCGAAAGCTGGAGATGTGAAATTCCTGTAGCACCGGGTTCCGGCGGCCAGCACAGGGAAATTACCCAGAATTTTGTGAATGCAATTTTGACGGGCACGGAATTATTAGCTCCGGGTGTGGAAGGCATTAACGGCCTGCAGATTTCCAACGCCATGCATCTGTCTTGTTGGATCAACGATTGGGTGGACATCCCTGTAGAGGAGGACCTGTTTTATAAAAAACTAAAGGAACGGGTTGACGCATCAGCCTATAAAAAGAGCGCAAAAGATGTTGTTCTTGATGTATCCGGCACACATTGATTTCTTGAAAGGACATTCTGTATGAAAAAAACAGGTGTGGCCATCATTGGCTGCGGTTCAATATTTCCGGTTCATGCTAATGCAATCAGGGGGTTGGAAAGGGTTCAATTGCAGATGGTTGCTGATATTGATGAGAGTAAGGCCCAGCTGGCAGCGCAAAAATACGATTGCTCATATACAACAAACTATACCGACATTGTGAAGAATCCCGATATACAGGCTGTCCATCTGTGTACGCCTCACTTCCTTCATGCTCCTATGGCAAAAGAACTGATGCAGGCAGGTAAGCATGTTTTAACTGAAAAGCCCATGTGTCTGAACCTGAACGAATGCGATGAGCTGAACGAAATTTCCCGAGTAACCGGCTACAGCCTTGGTGTATGCCTGCAAAACAGGTATCATACTACCTCGCTGACTATGAAAGAACTGATTGATAGCAAAAGGATCGGGCGTGTTTTGGGAGCCAGAGCTTTTGTTACATGGGAACGGAGCGGGGATTATTATCAGAAGAGCTCCTGGCGCGGAACCTGGGCAAAGGAGGGCGGAAGCCTTCTGATGAATCAGGCTATCCATACTCTCGATTTGCTTGTTTGGCTGCTGGGGGATGTTGATAGTGTAAAAGGAACCATAGCAAACCACTGTTTTTCTGAGTTTATTGAAACAGAAGATACCGCAGAAGCAATACTGCAATTTCGTTCAGGCGCCCGGGCGTTGTTTTATGCTTCAAACGCTTATGTTTCCAATGCACCGGTATACCTTGAGGTTTCATGTGAGCAGGGCAGCATGGTTCAAAACGGAGAGCTGACTGTAAGCTGGAAAGATGGCAATACTGAGGTGTTCAAAGATATTCCACCAACTGAATATAAAACCTACTGGGGAACGGGCCATAAAAATTTGATCATGAATTTCTATGATTGCCTGGCCAGAGGTGTTCCTTTTGCGCCTAACGGCATTGAAGGAGCCAAGGTAATCAGCATTATACAAAAGCTTTATTCCCATGGTTTACAGCCTAAAACGTAAATTTCTTTAATTCATGGTGAACTGGACAGTTTTGTGTTCCATAAATAGGGTGCTTTCACAAAACCACGCGGGTCCTGCTAAGGAACCCGCTATAGGTGATCGCCTGATCACTTTTCGCAATTCTAAATGTTATGCAAAGTGATCAATTAATGATATCATAAAGGAAATAATTATTCCCAATACAACGCATCTATAACGCGGCGGTGGTTATTTTTTCAAATAACGTTACAATCTATCTGCAGGAAGATAAAAAGGAGAGTACTTTGGATATTAATAAAGCACGAGTATTTAAAAGCAAGTCACAGATTTCTTTGACCTTTTGTGAAATTGAAGGGCTTGTGCAAAGCTTGTTTGGAAATCATGAAAAATTGCTGTCGGCTGAGGTTGCCTCCGCCGGAGATGTAAATTCATGCTATGTCCTGAAAACATCATCGTTTCAGAATAAAGTTTTTCTTAAAATCGAGAAAGAATCCATTCCGAAGTTTTATGATGGACAAGTTGCAAAAGAAGCTGCTGCAATCAAGCTCTGCACAGAAAACAATGTTCCTGTGGCAAAAGTCATAACCTATGAGGCTGCAAAGAAGAACTTTGGATATAGGTTTATGATGACCGAGTTTGTGGAAGGTGAGATGTTAAGCAAGGTTTGGGGTAAGCTCGACGGTGAGCAAAAAAAAGCTGTAAAGTCATCCTGCCTTTCTTTGCTGAACCGCTTCAAGCAGATTCGCTCCCCGTACTTTGGAGACATCTGTGACAACGGCTCGTTCGGAAAGCATTCAAGCTGGAAGGACGCATTTATTAAAATTTCGAGCGTAGCCATCAAAGACTGTTATCATATGGGCAGTTTGTCACAATACGATGCGGATATCGTCCAGGAGGCTGTAATAAAGTGTTCAGAATCCATCAAAGCAGCTCCGTTTGCATGCTTTAATCATATGGATCTGCATTGGAATAATATTATTGTTTCACAACAGCCTGATGGAGGGATAGCGTTTCGAAGTGTTTTAGACTTTGGAAGTTCTGTTTTTGGTCCTGAGTATTCAGATGAAATCCGCATCAATAAAGGCTTTTTCTACATGACAGAGGACTTTTATGATGAAACATTTAAACTGTCTGACAACATCACTTTCGATGAAATATTTTCTTCAAAGCTTTTAAGCTTTTTAGACTATTATGTTTTTTTAACATTGATGGGCAACTATGAAGCTGAAAAAGAAAACTTAATCAAAACGTGCATGGCGTTTATACAGGGGACTCAAAATACTTAATGGTTTTATGTTTTTAGGTTTTAGGAGAATGTCACCGAAACGAATATTCTGTATAATCTTACATTAACACACTCCCCAAAACTTGTTGACAAAGAAAGCTTCACTGCATATAATAAAAAGTAATCTCTTTGCACTGCATTACATTCTATTACGGAATGCGAGATCAACAGTACAAACTGAGCAGGCGATGAACCTTTCAACAAGGTACATGGGGCCGGGCCACCTGACAAGTGGCAACAGATTGCAACAAAATGCACATCTGTGGGACAGTAGTATGTTCCATAGGTGTGTTTTTTTTACCTGATGGAACGACCTTGAATACAGTGCCATAAGAGAAATCAGACGCTGCCGGAAGGCGAAAAACGGAGGATTCTTTTATGACAGACAATAAACAGGTGGTGGGGTTAACTTCCGCCGAAGCGAAAAGATTGCAGCAGCAATACGGCAAAAATGAACTGACGCCGCAGAAAAAGGAAAGCTTTTTAAAAAAAGTTCTTCACATTCTCTGTGAGCCAATGTTTCTTTTACTGATTGTAGCTGCAATTATTTATTTTATTCTTGGTGAACCCAGAGATGGTGCGATTATGCTGATTTTCGTCATCGGTATTATCAGCATCGATGTAATTCAGGAATGGAAAACCGATAAAACTCTGAATGCTCTTAAAGACTTATCAGCGCCTCACGTTACGGTTGTCAGGGATGGAGAGGAGACGGTAATTGCCAGTGCTGATCTTGTTCCCGGCGACCTGATGATGATCCATGAAGGCGTAAAGATTCCCGCAGATGGGAATGTGGTGAAATGCAATGATCTTTGTGTGGATGAATCATCACTCACCGGTGAGGCTGAAGGCGTTTGGAAGGTCACCGTTGAAGGCGCCGATCCACAAAGTGATTACTGGCGCAAGGATTATTGTTACGCCGGTACGCTTGTTACCCAGGGAACAGCGACCGTATTGGTTGATAAAATTGGCGCTGATACAGAGTACGGAAAAATCGGAATGAATGTAGCCGCGGCTCCTGATGAACCAACGCCTTTGCAAAAACAGACAGGCAAGCTGGTTAAAACTTGCGCCGGAATTGCAGCTGTGTTATTTGCTTTGGTAGGCGTGGTCACCTGGTTTAATATACCGGATCATGATTTTGGTGACCGTATTATTGAAAGCATCCTGGCCGGCATTACACTTGCTATGGCGATGATCCCTGAAGAGTTTCCTGTTATTTTAACGGTATTCCTTTCGATGGGGGCATGGCGGCTGGCAAAGAAGCAATCGCTTGTCCGCAAGCTGCCTTCTGTTGAAACCCTTGGCTCCGTATCGGTGTTATGCGTGGACAAGACGGGAACCATTACGATGAACCGGATGACGGTGCAGGAAACATGGTCGCTGGATGGTGACGAACATACCCTCATCGAAACGATGGGGCTCGGCTGTGAAACAGATGCCTATGATCCTATGGAAAAGGCAATGCTTGCCTACTGTGACGGCCACGGAATATCAAAAGAGCATCTCTTCAAGGGTGAGTTGATCAGCGAGTATGCCTTTACCAATGAATTGAAAATGATGGGGCACGTTTGGCGCAGGAACGGCAAGATTACCATTGCAGCGAAGGGTTCCCCAGAAAGAATACTAACGATTAGTGAACTATCGGAAAAAGACAGAGAAATCGTCGGGCATAAGATTGTTGAATTATCCAGAGAAGGGCTGCGTGTTATTGCAGTAGCTACCGCTGAACCTGCTTCAGAGCAGGAGATCCCTTCAAGCATTACCGAATGCAGGCTGAACCTGTGCGGTCTGATCGGTCTGGCTGACCCTCCGCGCGAGAGTGTTCAGTCTGATATTGAACAATGCCGAAAGGCCGGCATCCGCGTCGTGATGATCACCGGGGACAACGGAATTACCGCCTCTTCCATTGCCAGAAAGATTGGAATGGAACACAGTGACAACATCATTACGGGTGATATGCTTAATGAAATGACTGACGAAGAACTACGGGACGCAGTTAAAAAGGTGTCTATCTTCTCCCGAGTTGTTCCGGAACATAAAATGCGCATCGTAAAAGCATTTAAGGATAACGGCGAAATCGTTGCGATGACGGGCGACGGTGTGAATGATGCACCAGCCCTGAAATACGCTGACATTGGTATTGCCATGGGCAAGCGTGGCAGTGAGGTTTCCCGCGAGGCTGCCGATTTGATCTTAATGGATGATAATTTTACGACTATTGTTGAAACTGTGAAGGATGGCAGAAGGATCTATGATAATATCCGAAAAGCGGTAGGGTATGTCTTTACAATTCATATTCCGATTGCATTAACCTCGCTGCTGGCTCCTGTTCTGGGAGTCGCACCGAACGCACTGATGCTCTTACCGCTGCATGTTGTTTTGTTGGAACTTCTGATCGACCCGACCTGCTCTGTTGTATTGGAACGCCAGCCTGCTGAAACCGATATTATGGATCGCAAACCAAGGGATCCGAATGACAAGCTTTTAAGTATGCAGATTTTAGTGAAAAGCGTAATTCAGGGGCTTGTGGTTTTTGCCGCATCCTTTGGAACCTATTTTACCGTCCTTGCTGGTGATCCGGCAAATGCGCCCATTGCCCGTGCAATGGGGCTGACCATCATCATGCTCTCCAACCTGTTCCTGGTTCAGGTAAACAGCTCCGACCATGATTTTGTATTTCAGTCATTTATCCGACTTTCGAAGGACTGGGTTATGTGGGCAGTGAATATCGGCACGTTACTGATGCTTGCCATCATTCTTTACACACCGCTTTCAGGCTTTCTGAAATTCGCACCGCTTTCAGCCGGGCAGTTTTTAACATCAGCAGGTCTGGCAGCGGCGGCAGTGCTTTGGTATGAAATTGTTAAGTTGATAAATCGGATGAAGCGGACATAACCATGAATCGATGAAAAACAACCATGAAAATCAGGAGGGGAACCATGAAAAGTAACAATAATTATGCAATTTCATGCCTGCGTGATTTACCTGAATCTCTGGCTGCAGCATTTGGAAAAGAAAAAGGCGACAGGATTTTTGATGCAGCACAGAAAATACTTGCCTCGGAACTCGCAGAAGTAGATGATCGGGGCAATAAAACGATAGGCAGGCATATACGGTGTAACATTCTGCCAGGTTATGCCTGTTACCGGGCCATGTTAGATGCAGGAATAAGCAGCTCTAAAGCTGTCGCGTTTGTAAGAGCCGAGCTTTTTAGATATACGGAGCGCATGGCAAAACTATGTAGAAGGCTGAGTACAAAAAAATATACTTATGGAATGCTCCGTATGATAATTGGGGCGGTGCTGAATTATGGCTATCCTAAGCAAGGGTGGACAGTAACCATGCTTGAAAAAAATAAACAGAGAATCCGGTTTGACATCACCAGCTGCCTGTATTGCGAAGAACTTAAAAAACGCGGTGCACTGGAGCTTTGCCCGGCATTTTGTGATACGGATGTAGCAAGCTATTCACCACTTGCCCCTTCTGTACTGTTTAAGCGTGAAAATACTTTCGAGGTGACAGGCGTTAAATGTGATTTTTGCTTTGAGAAAGGCACTGTAATCAGGTAAAGCAAACAGTCTGTATCGTCATGCGACTTCAGATGACTAAATCAAAAGGGTTTTGAAAGGGGAAAATGATGAGAATACTTGTTTATGGTGCCGGCGTTATCGGCAGTATTTTCGCAGGCAAGCTTGCTGCAGCAGGGGAGGATGTTACGGTTCTGGCGCGCGGTAAACGGTTTGAAGAGCTGCAGCGGTGTGGGATAGTTCTTTCTGCTCCTGGTGAAAACAAGAATGAGGTAATTCCAGTGAAAGTTATCGATCATCTTGCACCGGATGATTTGTTCGACTATATCATTGTTGTGATGCAGAGGACGCAGGTAGATAGTGTTCTTCCCATTCTATCGAAAAATTGTTCAAAGAATATTGTTTTTGTTGTTAACACTGCTGCCGGATATGACGATTGGGCACAGGCTGTTGGCAGTGAGCGGCTGATGCTTGGTTTCCCTTCAGCGGGAGGTGAACGCATCGACGGAAAAGTTTCGTACTTTATTGGAAAAGGCCTCATGCGTTCGTTCCAAACAACGACGTTTGGGGAATACAGCGGCAGGAAAACGGAACGAGTTCACCGGTTAATCCGTGCTTTTAAACGTGCGGGTATCCCCAGTGTATTCTGCAATGATATGGATGCCTGGCAAAAGACTCATGTTGCGATGGTAACGAGTATCGGAAATGCGTTATATCAATTCGATTGTGATAATTACCGTCTTGCCCGATCCTACGACAGCATCTGCCTTATGCTCCATGGTATTCAGGAAGGCTTTGAAACGCTGAAAAAACTGGGAATAAAAATGAAGCCCGCAAAACTATGGTATATGAAATTGCCGGTATGGATGATAGCGGGAGTATTTAAGATATTTATGGGTACCAGGCTTGCAGAAACCGCCCTTGCAAAGCATTGCAGGGCAGCAAAACCTGAAATGCTTTGCCTGCAGGCAGAATTCGATTTATTGATCACACAAAGCCGATTGAGTACACCTGCGATCGACAGATTGCGGAAATATCTGTTATCTTCGAATATGAACAATAATGAAGGTTCTTCTTAAAATATATAAAAATAAGGCTCTCTGGCTTTCCCAGAGCGTATTAAATGAGTATGGAGGAAATATGATGGATATTAAAAACCTGATTCTTACGGGACTTGTTACTTCATATGTTTTCGTTCTGTCGTTTTTTACCTTATTCTACCACAATCCTAGATACATGCTTCGGATGCTGCCTAAGGATTTCGCTCCTCATCTCGAAACAACAACAAAGAAAGAAATGATTACATATCTAAAATTCATGGGTTACATTGCTTTATTCCTTATCCTTTATATGTCAGGAAGCATGTATTTATGCTACAAAGATAGGGATGTCAGCTTTTTAACGCTTTTTATCGAGGGATATCTGGTAATGATGATGATGAATATCGCGGATTTTGTCATTATGGATTTGATCTTATTCAGCATAAGTGCTAAAAGATTTGCTGAAAAACTTGATATGAGTGTTAAAGACTTTCGCCCATTCAAATGTTGGAAAAAGCACTTGGTTTTAGAACATATTCTGCAAAGCATATTCGTGCTTTGTCCTTTAATTGGTATAATAACCGGTGGTCTTACATGGTTGTTAAGGCTAATTATAAAATAGTACAATAAAATTCAATAACGGCGGACAGCGATCTAAAATTTGCTGTCTCCTGTGGAGTTGGGCAGAACGCACCGATCTTTTGACCCCTGCGTTTCCTGTGCAACCCACATCTATACCGGTGGAAAGCACATAAAAACTATAGATGATGGCGATGGTATTTGAAAGATTTTTAGTAATGAAACGACAAATAGTAGTTTAGAGGAGGTTCTATTATGGAAAGATGTACATTAGAAAAAGAAGGATTTATTGCTAATTACTATTCAGGTAATTATGAGACTGATAAGGCGATTATTTCAGTCGGCGGGGCATCATGTGACGAAAAAACAAGTATTGCTATGGCAGAATATCTCATTAAAGAGGGCTATAATGTTTTAGTTCTCGGATTCTATTTATGGAAGGGGCTTTCTAAAAATTTAGCATCCATACCAGTCGATTATGCAGAAAAAGCAGTTCATTGGCTGCAGGATAAAAAGAAAATAAAAAAAATTGCTATGACTGGAGCATCTACAGGAGGTGCTTTTACATTACTTTCAGCTTCTCTTATTCCTGAAATTACATGTGTAATTCCCCTTGTACCATACGACCATGTACTTGAAGGAACTACCAAAAATAATAAAAGATTGCATTGCTCTCTCTATACATGGCATGGGAAAGATATCCCGTATACTACAGCAGAATTACTTGATATGGGAATGATTGAGTGGCTCCGTAGAGCAAAGAAGGCTCAAGGATATGGTCTTGCCAGATTTATGAGATATGGATATGACCAAATCACACCAATATTAAACCCGGAATCCCGGATTAAGACTGAAAACATGAATGCTGATGTACTTCTTCTTGCAGTAAAGGATGATGACTGCTGGCCTTCGGACGAAGCCGTACCGCGTATAGTTGATAATCTCAAAAAGGCAAATTATGCTCATCGTGTAGAGTATCATGTTTATGAAAAAGGAAGTCATGCATTAACAACAGGGAAATTAGGATTTGTTCCTAGAACTCTAAGTAAGCTGATGGTTCCTGCTGAGAAAAAATACCCGAAAGAATGTGATGAGGCTCGTGCAGATAGTGTAAAGCGTATCTTGAAGTTCTTGAAGGAGTGGTAATTATACATAATAACTCAGTGACAAATTCTATTTAAGAGATGATATATTTCGCAATTGTCCTCTATTTTGGAATTTAAAGGAGGGAAATTACATCCCTCCTCTTGTTACATTCTTATACCATTATTAATATCTAACAGAGCATACAATAGAATTCAATAACGGCGGACAGCGAACTAAAATTTGCTGTCCGCCGTTTTAA
>JAGOJH010000111.1 GCA_017995215.1 Thermoclostridium sp. | reverse complement strand
GGTTTTTAATTTCTCACGACTTTATCATAGGCAATCCAACCATCGGGCTCGAGTCCCCGAAGGTCGAGAAAAAGCTGCCGCAGATCTTGTCGGTGGAAGAAGTGGAAATCCTTTTGAATCAACCCAAGAAGATGGGCCTGAAAGGTTTGCGGGACAAGGCCATGCTTGAATTGCTATATTCAACCGGCATCCGTGTCTCCGAGATGATAGCACTGAATGTTTCTGATTTGGATCTCCAGGGGTTAAGCTTAGCCTGCACGCACAACAACCGGCAGCGAATCATACCCATTGGCAAGGCCTGTATCGATATCATGAAGGAGTACCTGGACATGGTCAGGCCGTTTATGCTTCGTGAAAAAACAGAACAAGCCCTTTTTGTCAACACCAATGGCAAAAGGCTCACCCGGCAGGGGTTCTGGAAAATCGTCAAGTATTACACCTCCAAGGCCAATATCCAGAAGGATATCACCCCGCACACACTGCGCCATTCATTTGCTGCCCATCTTGTACAAAGGGGCAAAAACCTGAAGGATGTTCAGATGATGCTGGGTCATTCCGATATTTCCTCCACACAGGTTTACCTGCAGATAGCCAACGGCGGCTCATAATCTGTATCAGTGTTTTTATGCAGAACCTTTCTGTTCGCATACACAACCCCTTTGAATTCAAAAGCTCTTGGTTTCAAGGGCTTTTTACTTTTATCGAAAAGTTACTTTTCATACGCACCTTAAAAGTCGCTGCATAGTTATATGCTTTATCTTGAACGCAGCAGTCTCATCATGAAAGTAGCGATGTTATCCTGAAAGCTGTGAAGGATCTGGTCAGGAGCAGTGCCAGATTCTTTACATTCGTTCACGATGACAGGCTGCGTCTGCTCACCTGAGAAAATCGAAAAAAGGCCTTGAATTTTGGTTGTATGATGGACTTGACGCGGAAGCAGAGGATGGATTAGAATGATTAGAATCAGGTAGTACGGAAGTACGGTAGCAGGAGGAAAAGTATGATTATTGTAATGAAACCGGGAGCAAGCCGGGATAACATCCAGCGGGTGGTTGCCGTGTTGGAGGAGCATCAGCTGCAGGCGCACCTGTCAACGGGAAAACAGGTGACCATTATCGGTGTGGTGGGGGACAAATCGGTTTTGTCCAATACCAATCTGGATCTGATGGAAGGTGTTGACAAGCTCGTTCCCATCACAGAAACCTATAAGCTGAGCAATAAGAAGTTCAATCCCGAACCAAGCGTGATCAGGGTGAAGAATTTTACCATCGGCGGTGACGGTTTTTCAATCGTTGCTGGCCCATGCTCGGTAGAAAGCAGGGAACAGATCCTTCAGGCTGCCACATTTCTGAAAGGATGCGGTGTCAATTTCCTGCGTGGCGGCACCTTTAAACCCAGAACCTCACCATACGCATTCCAGGGTCTTGGCCGGGAAGGCCTTGAATATATGAAGGAAGCAGCTGAACAGACAGGTATGGCCATCATCACTGAAGTGACCAGCCTGAAGACCCTTGAAATCGCAATGGATTATGTAGATGTTTTCCAAATTGGTGCAAGAAATATGTCAAGCTTCGAGCTGCTGAAGGAAGTTGGAAAAACCGAAAAGCCGGTCGTGCTGAAAAGGGGTTTGTCTGCAACGATTGAAGAATGGCTGAACGCAGCCGAATATATCATGACCGAGGGGAACCCGAACGTTATATTGTGTGAACGGGGTATCCGCACCTTTGAAACCTCCACCAGAAACACACTGGATATCAGTGCGGTTCCGGTCATCCGCCAAAAATCTCATTTGCCCATCCTGGTTGACCCAAGCCATGCAGCAGGCGTGCGAGAGTATATTCCCGCACTTTGCAGGGCTGCTTTGGCTGTCGGGGCGGACGGCATTATGGTTGAAGTGCACCCGCAGCCGTCAAAGGCGCTTTCTGACGGGGCTCAATCCCTGAATTTTGAGCAGTTCCAGTCGGTATTGCAGGTACTGAAGCCACTCGCGGGGATTTGCGGGAAGGTGATGTGAGCATGAAAAAAGTAGGTGTTGTCGGTCTTGGCATCATCGGGGGCTCACTGGTAAAGGCAATACATAAAAAGGGGGCGGCCGATTGGGTCGTAGCTTACAACCGCAATCCCAAGGCCACCCAAATGGCTTTAAAAGAAGGCACCATCCAGCAGGCCGCGAATGAAATCGATGATTCGTTTGCAGGCTGTGAGCTCATTTTTATCTGCGTTCCTGTGGATAAGATATCACAAGTTGTTCAAAAACTTGCCGATTTTGTGGACGAGGATTGCATTCTTACCGATGTTGGCAGTACGAAAAGCGATGTGATCCGCACCATGGAAAGCATTCCATTGCATTGCACCTTTATCGGAGGCCACCCCATGGCCGGCTCCGAGGCAACGGGGTATAAAGCAGCCCGGGCCAATCTGTTTGAGAATGCGTACTATATTCTGACACCTGTGGAGGGCACTGAAAACAGGCATGTCGACAAGCTGTCGGGTTTTGTTCAGACCTTAGGGGCATTGCCCATCGTTCTTGAGCCTTCCAGGCATGATTATGCCACAGCGGCAATCAGCCATGTGCCTCATGTACTGGCCTCGGCGCTGGTAAATGTTATCCGGCATCTGGACGGGGAAGATAAAATCATGCATACGCTTGCTGCCGGCGGCTTTAAAGATATCACCCGAATCGCATCCTCTTCTCCGGAGATATGGCAAAGCATTTGCCGCACCAACCGGGAGAATATTGTTGAAATACTGGATCGGTTTGTGAAGGGTATCGATGATTTTAAAACCGCTTTGTGTGGGGAAGAGGAGGAACCGCTAAGACGGTTTTTCTTCAACGCAAAACAATACAGGGATTCTTTTCTGGACAACAGAATTGGTGCCATTGTGAAGACTTATGACATTGTTGTGGATGTGGAGGACAAACCCGGTGTCATCGCGTCGATTGCATCATTGCTGGGTGAACACCAGATCAATATCAAAAACATTGGAATTAACAACAGCAGGGAAATGGAGGGCGGAGCCATGGAAATCTGTTTTTACGACGGGGACAGTCAGGCTCGCAGCCTGGAAATCCTCAAGTCTGCAGGTTATACTGTAATCCTCAGATAAGATGAATTCAATAAGACGAAATGAAGGGGACGATTCATAGGTGTTTCTACAAGCACATGGATCGTCCCCTTGTTCTATTGGATTGATCTTCAGCAGTGAAAAGCGCAAGAACCTTGCTCCTGCTAAATTATAGCCAGTGTAACAGCGGTATCCGTAAACCGTTCTCTTGTTTCATACCTCTCTTTCGGTAGTTCCAATGAATAACAGGTACAAAATTTTAATAACTATATTGCATTACACAGTAGCTTGTGATAATATGAACCTGGGAATACCAAATTTTTCATCCAGGGAGGGTTTACATGAATGTTCAATTCAAAAAGGGTGTTCTTGAGCTATGCGTATTATCCATGCTCGGCAGAAAGGATTGCTATGGATATGAGCTGGTCAATGAAATCTCAAAGAACATCGATATCGCCGAAGGGACCATATACCCGCTGTTAAGGCGATTGAAGGATGAAGGCTATTTTGAAACCTACCTGGAGGAATCCAGGGAGGGGCCTATCCGGAAATACTACAGGCTGACGAATTTAGGAAGGGAAACCAAAGATCAGCTGATAGCGGAATGGGACATGTTTATCAAGGGTGTCGAAAGAATCATCGGGGAGGCTATAAACCATGAACAAAACTGAATTTCTGGCCATTCTGGACAATTCCATCGGAAAGGTTTCCGATGAGGTGAAGAGGGAAATTTTATACGATTATGAAGAGCATTTCTCGGTTGGTCTGGAGAAGGGAAAAACAGAAGAAGAGGTTTCACAATCTCTGGGAGATCCCAGGCAGATTGCAAGGCAGTTCCGTGCGGAGTGTGCACTGCGCCATGCAGAGGGGTCATCTTCGGCCTCCAATGTGTTCAGGGCTGTGTTTGCAACCATGGGGCTGGGCTTTTTTAATCTGATTTTCGTACTGGCGCCATTCCTGGCGGTTGCGGCACTCATCCTGGGGTTGCTTCTTGCATCCATGGGCATTCTCGTTGGCGGGCTTGGATTGATCCTGGCAGTTGTCATATCACCCATTTTTCCAGAACTGATCAGTATCGATTTCAATTTGCTGGTCATCCTGTTTCTCGGCATAGGGGTTACAGCCCTTGGGCTGCTGAGCAATATCCT
Source organism: Thermoclostridium sp. (assembly GCA_017995215.1). Lineage (GTDB taxonomy): Bacteria > Bacillota > Clostridia > DSM-8532 > DSM-8532 > JAAYJG01. The sequence continues at coordinate 5,862 of JAGOJH010000111.1, read as the reverse complement.
GATGTATTATCTGATAAAGGGGTTCTTCAAAGTAACAACATCCTATTTGAAAATGAATTATAATATTATTACAGGCAGGAGGAAGGAACATGTCTAAGATGATGAATGTTAAAAAACTTGTATTATGGCTGGTTGCCATTATGCTATGCTCTTTTGCGCTGGCGGCTGCCGCACAGTTTATTTCGGGAGGGGCCGACGCATTTACAAAACCCGGGTTTATCATACAAGGAAAACATACCATAGACATAGATGAAACCAAAACGCTGGATATGGAAGGGCTGGAGAACCTGGATATTTTCAGCACCAGTACGGATATCAACATCATATCTACCAATGACAGCACTATCAAGGCACACCTGTATGGTCAGATTAGCTGCAGCAACAAGAATTATTTCCCCACACTGGAAGCGAAGCAGAGCGGCAGAAACGGTGAAATCAGGATAACCTGGCCGGAAGTTATTACGGTCGGGTATTTGAACAGCAATGTGAATATGGATCTCTACCTGCCAAAGGCTTATCAGCAAAACCTTTCGTTGAAGGTTTCCTCAGCGGAGATTCTGTTTGAAGAGCTGACACTGAAAAATTTCTACTGCACCAGCACTTCGGGAGATTTAACCGGAAAGCTTGCGATTACAGAAAACACTGTCTTTAATACCTCTTCTGGAATTTACGAAGTGAATGTTCAGGCCCAAAACAGTTTTACGATGGAATCCACTTCCGGAGACTTAAAATCAACCCGGGTGGAGGCAGAGAACTTCTCAAGAAAATCCTCCTCAGGCTTTACGAAAATTGACACATTGAATTGTACAGACTTCAGCTTTGAGTCTACCTCTGGGGACCTCACCGTAAAAGCAATACAGGCAACCAACTCCAAAGTGGATACATCTTCGGGCATACTGAACCTTGCCGGAGAATCCGTTCAGAAAGCGGAGCTCAGCTCAACCAGCGGAGATATTACCTGGAAAGACCTGAACGCGAAGGAAACAACCATCAGCACTTCATCAGGAGCAACTGTTTTGACAGGCCTGATGGGTTCGCTGAAGCTCGAATCCTCATCGGGGGATGCAGATATCCAGTTCAGCACACTGAAAGGAAAAGCCATACTGAAGGCATCTTCCGGGCAAATGAAGCTGAGGCTTCCTGAAACGGCAGAGTTTGAACTGGATTGTACTACAAACTCCGGCGTCATCAATGTGAATGATTTCAAGCTGTTGGTTCAGGGCGAGGTTTCCGAGGACCAACTGAGTGGAACTGTTGGGAGCAACCAGAACAGGGTTAAGATAGAGACTTCCTCAGGAGATATCATTTTGTTAAAAAATTAAGAGAACAAGGGAACGGTTCCTATGTGCTATTTACAGCAACGCACCGGAACCGTCCCCTTTTTTGTTGTTTTAGATAGAAATGTATGATTTGACAGTGGAAACCAGGCTTTTTTACATTTGTTGAAATCTTCATTTTTTTCGGATACAATCGAACTAAAGCGATTTTTGTTCATCGTCGTTTTAACTTTTAGATAATGATCTGTGTTATTGGGTTTTTCAAGGGGGACATCATGAACAAAAAATGGGGGCTTTTCCTATACAGCCTGGGTCATATGCTTGTAGATGGGGCCTGCTGTCTTGTGGTGCTTAGTTCAACCTCAAGGTCAAACGAGAATACGCAGAACCTTGCGCTGGCTATCATTGTCTACAACACGATTGCTTTCGGGCTTCAGCCCTTCTTCGGATTATTGGCAGATAGGGTCGGTTATACCAATCTCATCGCATGCTGCGGCTGCATCATTGTCGGAAGCTCAGCAGCCTTTATGCACGCTCCTTTTGCTGCAGCGGTGGCAGCTGGTCTCGGTAATGCAATGTTCCATATCGGAGGGGGAGCATACAGCCTGAACATGGACAGGCAGAAGGCTGCTTATGCCGGGGTTTTCGTCGCGCCAGGTGCCATAGGGCTTTTTTTGGGAGGCCTTGCATCACAAGCTCTGGTTTTCAAACCATGGTTTGTCATCGTACCGATGGCCCTGACGGCCATATTGGTTCTGCCGATCCCGCATTTACCCTGTTCCGTTCCAGTTGCAGTCACAAAGCAAAACAAGAGTATGGCGCTGCTGCCCCTTCTGCTGCTTTTACTGGTCATTATCCTGCGCTCAGTTGTCGGTTCCGTGGGGGTTTATCCGTGGAAAAGCACAAATGCAATGGGGCTGATAATGGTGATGACAATAGCGCTGGGCAAGGCTTGCGGAGGGCTTTTATCTGACTGGGCCGGCAGGCGAAACACAACTGTCATCGCTCTTTTAATATCTGCACCGTTGCTTGCATTTTTTGAGTCGGGGTTCATTTTTTCACTGGCCGGGTTGTTTTTATTCAACCTGACAATGGCCGTTACGGTCACGGAAATTTCGGACCACCTTCAGGGTTATTCCGGCTTTGCCTTCGGTTTAACCACACTGGCCCTGATCATTGGAACCTATTTTATCTATATGGGTTGGAAAGAATTCTTTGCAAACCAGTGGATCACTTTCATCAGTATTATTCTCAGTGCCATCCTGATGTTTTTCTCCATACCGGCAGAAAGAAAAGAATTTGCTCTTACAGGGGGTCAAAATCATGAAAAGGAATCTGTTCAAACTACTTTGTAGCCTGATGGTGGGGATTGCTGTGTTTCTTCTAACCGGTAATGCTGCCTTTGCCGATGTTGTTTCCGTCGGCCCTGTCGGCGTTGCCGCCGGGCTGATTGTGATACTCGGCATGGCTACTATTACTCTTGCAGGGATAGCCATTGCCGTTATCATTCATATTCGTAAAAAAAATGCAAAGCAATGAGCTTCTCGTACATTTTGGTTCTGCTTTGCTGCTGACCATCGTACTCGAGGAAGCTGTGGCGGTGTTCTTCTTTGGCACGAAATGGATTGGCTACTTGCTTGTTCTGCTTGTGAATGTTGTGACCAACCCGGTTCTCAATATCATTTACAGGTGGATATATTTGATATATCCTGTTCCGCCCTACAGCTTGGTTATCATTGTGCTGGAAATGGTGGTTGTTTGGGCTGAATACCGGCTGATATGCCATGGGTTGAATAGCAATGAGAAACGATGGTTCTTCCTGTCACTGGCAGCGAATACATTTTCCTATACGATTGGGCTGGTTTTTTGTAAGTAACTCATGGAAGGAGAGTTCAAAATGAAAAAGGTATTGTTAAAGTGGGTTTCAAGCCTTATGACCGTTCTTTTTACAGTGTTTGCAGGCAATCAGGCTGTATTCGCCGACGTTGCTCCGGATCCTTACCCGATTCAGCCGAGCAACCTGCTGATTCCGGCTGTCGTTGTACTTATGATCGCTGTGGTGGCTTTTATTATCATAACAGCCATCCGAAGAAAACAGAAAAAAGATTAGGACCATTAAACATTCATGTCTCATACATTGAAACCCTGAATATCTTTATAGTATGAAGATGTTTACGTTTCACAGGGAGTAATACTTTTTCTCGGAAGAGAAAAAGCATCCTTGTTTCTTGAAAGGGGAATGTCATGGGACGCAGAATTGTGAATGCATATATAGATGAACAAACTGGGTCGGTAATACAAACATTATTTAAAAAGGTTCCGGCGCCAATCCCGAATAATGAGACGGAGCAGCCTGTGGAAACCCAGCTGGTTCCGGATGATTACAAGATGAAGGTCATCAAGTATATTCCCACGGAAATTGTTGCAGCTTATGTTACGCTGGAGGGAATCATCAATGCATCCGGCCAGGCCCCTGCAGGGGCATACTGGATGGTGTTTGTCATTTTACTGGTTCTAACCCCTCTTTATGTATGGCGCATTACGAACCAGGCGAATCAGAAACCGGCCTGGGATCAAATCATCGTGTCTTTTTTCTCATTTATCATCTGGGTGATGGCTTTAGGAGGCCCGTTTGCCACGCTGCCCTGGTACCAGCCCATATACCCTGCGTTGCTGCTGCCACTTTTTACGTTGATTATTCCATTGTTCAAAAAGTAAGCATTGAAACTGGCTTTGAGATCCTCATGATGCATCTTGCTTTTATCAAATGCCCAAGAACCCTGCCTCTTTGGCGAAAACCCGGAGCTGCTATGAAACAAAATGGGGAGTCTGGACGAAATCAGGACATTCAGGGTGGTTATAAACCACCCATTCTTTTTTTCTGTTTGTTCCACATGGAGATTTCCTTATGCCATTTTTCTTTTTTGTGTAGATACCCTGCTTTGTCATCTGTGAACTTAATTTCCTGCTTCAGGCCGATATAGCTGTTCCATCTGTCCAGAGAAAGCGCTCCGGTGTCAAGGGCTGTTTTCACAGCGCATCCGGGCTCGGTCTGGTGTCTGCAGTCTGCAAACCTGCAGTGCCCCAAAAACTGCTCCACATCGCTGAAGGCTTCTCCAAGACCGGTTCCTGCATCCCACATGCCAAGCTCCCGCATACCGGGTGTATCGATGATCATCACACCGCTTTTCAGCATAATCAATTGGCGGTGAGTGGTGGTATGCCGGCCTTTACTGTCATCCTCGCGAATGTCGTTCACCACCATGACCTCTTCACCGGCCAGTGCGTTCACCAGGCTTGATTTGCCAACGCCTGACGAACCAAGAAAGACAATCGTTTTTCGCGGCTTCAGACAATCCGACAGCAAGTCAAGCCCAAAACCGGTTTTTGCACTGACCGCATAAACGGCAACCCCGGCAGCAACCTTTTCCACCTCCCGGATTTGCTCGGAAAAATCCTCAACCAGGTCTGCCTTCGTCAGAATAACTACCGGAATGGCTCCGCTCTGCCAGGCAAGGGTCAGGTAGCGCTCAATGCGCCTTACATTAAAGTCTTTGTTCAGGGATGCCAGGATAAACACATCATCAAAATTCGCTGCAACCACCTGCTCCAGAACCGTCTTCACATATCCTGCGGCATGACCCGAAAAGTCGTTCCGCGCAAATTTGGATTTTCTGGGCAGTGTTTTCAAAATCAGGCTATCTCCGCTTGGATTGTAATTCACGGTTACGAAGTCCCCCGTTGTAGGAAACTCTTCTGAGCCGCCTCCATAATAGACACTTGATTTTAATCGCCCGAAGCATTCACCCATTTCACAAACAAGCTCATATCTTTCCTTGTGAACGGCTGTAATTCTTGCGATAATCCCTTCATTTTTTTCATTCATCATACCAGGATTAAATCCATAATCCAATAAATTCATGGTTTCGTTCCTCCAGCTATCAAATATATTCATGGTTTTGTAGTTCTGATTGTTAAATAAGGTTTTGCTGCTTTGGGTGTCTAAAAAGCTCATAGTTTCGTCACTCCAATTGCTTCAATAAATTTATGGTTTCGTATCCTGTCAGTTTTAAATAATCTGAATTACAAGCGTAATTGCTCATGAAACATCAGCTCCTTTCAATGGCTTGTGCAACTCTGAAATCACAGCTGAGCTTTTCAGGGCGCAAAAATACCGCAGCAAGCAGCCTTCTCAGCTGCAAACTGCGGTTTACGAGGGGTACCGGATTAAAAACAGGTACACCTGTTCGATGTACCTGTTCAAGTCTACAGTATTAACGAAAGGTTACTTTTAGCGGCACGTTAAAAATGAGAACCACCCGGATCGTAACATCAGAAGTTGCTCTGTAAGAATCAACCTGAATCGATTCTCCGGTCGTCTGCTGAAAGAGTTTACCGTGCCCGATATTCTGTTTTAAGCGAAGACCACCTTACTACGTATAGTCATTAAACAGAACAGCTCCTTTCGTTCCTGCAAAGATGCAGGCCTTGAATCAAGAATGAGAATGTATTCAGCATACCACCTTTTCCCTGAGAAATCAATCACTTTCATGTGAAACAGGATATAACCGGATGAACTTAGTTA
>JAGOJH010000013.1 GCA_017995215.1 Thermoclostridium sp. | reverse complement strand
GTATCTTTCATATCAATGCACCTCCGAAAAACAGTATAACAGATTTTGACATCATTGAAAATACATTTACAAACCGTAGTATTGGTGCGGTTTTTTCATCCCTTTTGAGTTGATTCTAACAAATAGTGATGATAAAGTTTTCCTGAAAGAAGTTTATAAAGCGAAATCCGTTATCGAAAGCCCTGTAATAGCTTTATAACAGCAGCGCAATTGCTTCCTTTGTTATAAGAGACTCGTTCAGCCCCAGCAGTAAAAGGGTGTATGGGCAGGCTGTAAAACTAAAAATCCCTATATCATAAAGAATTATATTATGTTATACTTATTTTCAGTGGTTATGTTTACTAATTCATGTTATCACTGTTTTATTAAGACTTCCGGCAGTTATTGGAGTTAAGCCCCTTATTACGGAAGCCAATGGGGATTTCTTCCCGTTCATACAGCCTGCTTTCGCATCGTTTATTCAAGAGAAGCATCCTCAGCGACAACAGAACTTGCATTTTTAGGAGGTATGTTATGAAACAGAAATGGTTAGGTCTTGTTCTGGCAGTTGTAATGATCCTATGTGCCACGGGTTATCATTCCTTTGCAGTCGTCTTTTCTCCGCCCGATAAATACGGGGCCCCTGCGAATGTCGGGGTTGTTTTCTATGGAGATGACATCGAGGATAGTGGCCGTTGGAGCTTTGACATCGGTTTCAGTGCTTCTGATGAGGTGCGTACGCTGATGGAAGCATTTGCTGACGGTTCCTTTGAGGGGGCCGGTTACAGCAGCCTGAGTGTTTATGCCCAGGGCGATTACAAGCTCGATGGCGGTCAATGGCGCTCGGAGCTTTCCAATTATGACGGCTGGGTATACAACAGCGACTGCGGTTTCGATGCGTCAGCCGGTGAATGGGTATCAAGCTATCACATAGATGACAACTATTTTGATGAAGCAATTCCCGATGCTGTTCTGCCGGGTGGGAAGACCTATTTTGATTCTCATACCATGCATTTGCGTGTCCGTTTCACAATCGATTTTTACAACGAAGAAACCGGTGAGAATTTCTCCTACACATCTCCCTGGTCCCAAACCGTTTCCTATACCAACCAGCAAAAGGCTGAAGACCTGGCTCCTCTAATGAATCATACACCGAGACTCATTTCGGTGGAGTTGAAGAAAAGAGATGACGGTCAGCCCTACCTGGACTTCAAAGCGGATAAGGCCCATTCGGATATTGCCTATGTCAACAACATCACAGACCAGAGAGTCTATACCAATGTATGGGTCAGGATGAACCAGGGAGACTGGATCGATGCCGGCTCCTACATGTGGTTGAAGGAGCAGTTCGAGGTCGATGCCGATGATATTCTGGGGATTTTAGACAATTATGATGCCGCCGCATACGATGTGAAGTTCCGTTATTCCACCAGCTATGACTGGTATCCCGTTGCCGGTAAATCAGGAGAGGTGTATTCTCCCTTCTCCAATGTGATATCGCACGGCATGCCGGCTTATGAGGGCGCGTCAAGCTGGGCTAAGACCGAGTTGGATAAGGCTGCCGGATATGGCTTAATCACCGATCGTATCAAGAACAATATGTCCGGGAAGGTGACTCGCGAAGAATTTGCTGAAATTGCTGTGAAGCTGTATGAAAAATATACCGGCAAGGTCGCCGAACCCGGAAAAATGAGCTTTGCCGACACCACCAACCCTGAAATTCTGAAGGCCGCCAATCTGGGCCTAGTGAATGGAGTTGGCAACAATAAATATGCGCCAAATGATCTGGTAACCCGCGAGCAGATGGCAACCATTCTGCTGCGTGCGCTGAAGGTGATCAACCCGAAGGAGGATTTCTCCACCGCAGGCGTCGCTAAATTCCTGGACGACGACAAGGTGGAAACGTGGGCAAGAGATGGAGTTTATTACTGCTATAAAGCTAAAATCGTCAACGGCGTCGGTAAAGTGGATGGCGTGGATCGCTTCGACCCGGATGGAAACGCCACCCGTGAGATGGCCGTGATTGTCTGCACCAGGGCTTATGAATATTACAGCAAATAAGTATTCATTTACCCCTGTTAACCGTTCAATGAAACCTGCCCGAAAGGCAGGTTTTATTTATTTTATGGTTACCGTATAACCACGATCCACCATCAATAACAGAAATTCTTCCTGAACCACGATTACCCAATTCAGTTAAGATGGATTTCGATATCCCTGTACAAAATATGAATAAAACAATGATACCTCAAATGCTATCGATGTACCTCCGAGAAACAGTATGGCGGGATTTGCGAACATTGAAAATACATTTAAAAACGAAATATGGCGCGGGTTTTTCATCCCTTTTAAGTTGATTCTAATAAATAGTAATGATAAAATTTTCCTGAAAGAGGTTGATAAGGCGAAGAAAGATTCTAAGGAACTTCTTTAATAGAAGGCCCTTACAGGGAGGTATTAGCGTTATGGAAAATGAACTGAAAATCAAAGTGTACTCTTTTACTCTGGATTGCACAGACCCGCGTGCATTAGCAAACTTTTATGCGAAGCTACTCAAGTGGGAAATTGCGTTTAGTGATGAAAACTGGGCATGCGTAGGCGCTCCAGGAACCAAGCAGGGAGCATACCCGGGCATATTGTTCCAACGAAATCCCGAATATAAACCGCCCGTATGGCCGGAAGAGTCTGATGCCCAACAGCAGATGGCACATATAGACCTTGCTGTGAATGATTTGGAAAAAGCAGTTGAATATGCAATCCAATGTGGCGCAACAACCGCAAAAGATCAGTTTTCCAGTGATTGGACAGTTATGCTGGACCCCGCCGGACACCCTTTTTGCCTGTGCAATATGAAATCCGTTATCGAAAGCCCTGATTTCGCGTTGAAATAGTGAGGTGCTAAAATGCCGCTTGAAATTATTCGAAATGACATTACAAAGGTTCATGCAGAGGCCATTGTAAATGCTGCAAACTCGTCATTGCTTGGCGGGGGAGGGGTTGACGGAGCAATTCATAGAGCTGCTGGCCCAGAGCTTCTTGAAGAATGCCGTACCCTTTGCGGCTGCAAAACCGGCCAGGCAAAGATAACAAAAGGGTATAACCTGCCTGCAAAATATGTCATCCATACGGTTGGCCCTGTTTGGCATGGCGGAAATAATAACGAGGGAAAACTTCTGGCCGATTGCTATAGAAACTCACTTGAATTAGCCCGGCAATATCAGCTTGAGAGCATTGCTTTCCCGCTGATATCAGCTGGTGCCTATGGTTATCCAAATGACCAGGCCCTAAAGATAGCAATTTCTGTGATCGGTGAATTTCTGATGGTTCATGAGATGCTGGTTTATCTGGTTGTGTTCGATAAGGCGGTGTATGTGCTGTCCGAGAAGCTGTTTTCTTCCATTAAGGAATACATTGATGATAAGTACACAGAAGAATTTATGGAAGAACGCAGTGTTCGCCGTAGCCAAATGTGCCAGCTATATGAAGATGATATATTTGCCTCGGCAGCACCAAGTGCGGCACTTCACTCTGCTCAAAAAGCAAGGCGGAAACTCGATGATGTCGTTGCGCAACTGGATGAAACATTCTCACAGATGCTACAGCGTTTAATTGATGAAAAAGGCATGACGGATGTAGAAACATATAAAAGAGCCAATATAGACAGAAAGTTATTTTCAAAAATCCATAGTGATGTTTATTATAAACCAAGCAAGAGCACGGCTATTGCATTTGCTATTTCGCTTAGGCTTAGCCTTGATGAAACAAAAGATCTTCTGCTTCGGGCCGGGTACGCGCTTTCTCACAGCAGCAAGTTTGACATTATCATCGAGTATTTCATAGAGGAAAGTAACTATAATATTTTTGAAATCAATGAAGCGTTGTTCGCTTTTGATCAAAGCCTTCTGGGATAGCGGTATCTTTCAGAGTGTAAAAATGTCGCCTGCCATGCGACCCAAATGCAAGGCTGCGGTGTTATCCTAAAATCACAATAAGTGATTGGAGGATAAAACGATGAAAAAAGGACTAACAGAGTTGGTATTCATTTTGGACAGAAGTGGTTCCATGAGTGGCCTTGAAACCGACACAATTGGGGGCTATAATGCGTTGCTGAGAAAGCAAAAGGAGGAGCCTGGCGAAGCGATCATTACAACGGTGCTGTTTGATGATCAATATGAATTATTGCATGACCGCGTTAACCTTCGCGGGGTACGACCCATCACACATGATGAGTATTATGTGAGAGGAACGACAGCATTATTGGATGCTGTGGGAAAGACTATCAACAAAATAGGCAATGCGCTGAAGCATACCAGAGAAGAGGAGCGACCGGAGCATGTTATGTTTGTTATCACCACAGATGGTCTGGAGAACGCGAGCCATGAATTCAATTCCGAAAAGGTGAAACAGATGATTGAGCACCAGAAGAGTAAATACAGTTGGGAGTTTATTTTCCTGGGAGCCAACATTGATGCGGTTGAAACGGCTGCAAAGGTGGGCATAAGCAAAGACATGGCTGTAAACTACCATGCAGACAGCCAGGGGACTATGTTAAATTATGAAACCGTCTGCGCCGCCGTGAGTAATGTGCGCTGTGGCAACAAGCTGTCGAGAAAATGGAAAGAGAGAATCGAGGAAGATTTTGAGAAGCGTGGGGGGAACAAGTAAGGTGAGATGACAATAAAGGATTGAAGTTCAATAAATTTGCGGCCAATCCGATATTTGCCGCTTTTTTATTGAATTTATGTATGCCAACACCCATAATTTGTCCAGGTCGAATGGTATAATGGAATATAGAGGTAGAAGCTATAGCGGATATAAATGAATATGAAAACAGATAAACTTCGCAAAATTTGGTTTACAAACCTGCTCTTTGGGCACTAAATTCTGCCGACAAGGCTCGAGTTGGAGCGACTGGAAATCAAGTTTCCTACTGGAAAAGAGAGATGTCGCAAGGGGACAATTGACATAATGCTAAGCAATGAATAGTAATCAGGAAATGTCCGTTTGCTGGACCTTCCCCTTGTCACGCAACGTGAGCATAGAAAAAAATTTGCAGACACCTGAAGTATTCAGTATAATGGACTCAAGAGCTGCTTATAAATGGGAAAAAGCAGGGACATTCAACGTTTAGAGTCACTTCAAAACATTATTGATCCGTTTACAGATGAAAAACAACATACAGGGGAATGAGGTTTGGAGGTATATAGTGAAAGTGATCAGCTTGATACTAATGCTTGTTCATCGTGGAACAAGAACCCATTCAATCACTCAAATAGAGCCCATCGGTCATATGTCTTTGGCTGAAATGGCGGCAAGTAAAGGAATGAACGTTGCTGTCTTTTCGGGAGAACTACTAAATGGGCTGAAGTTTCTTGGAAACTCCGGGTGTGACAAAAATACCGTGGTGGGTTTATATTGCGATTTTGAGAATCAGTCAGCAGTTGAGAGCTTTTCACAAACGATCAAAAAACAATTTGACGCTTATGTTTTTGTCGGCGGCCCTCAGACCGTCGGCCTGGGAGAAGAATTTTTACGATCCAGTCAGGCAGACGGGATGTTGAGAGGGGAAGGAGAGTTTTCCCTTTTTGAAGTCATTCAATCGATCGATCATCCGGACGGGTGGGAAAAAATACCTGGGATGTGTTCCTTCCGAAGGGATGGGACCTATTACGATAATGGCATTTATCCGGCCATTGAGAATTTAGATCAGTTACCCATTATTACCGGGAGAATTAAATCGCCCCAACACAGGGAAATTAACCACATGGCAGTAATGTCAGGACGAGGGTGTCCTTTCAACTGCTCTTTTTGTTATGAAGGGGGAAACAGCAAAAACGTTCGAAGACGCAGCGTTGAAAGTGTGATGAAGGAGATACGCTGTCGTCTGAAAGCAAATCCCAGGGTGAAATACATCTTTTTCGGAGATGATACCTTTACCCTGGACAAGAATAGGGTAAGAGCCTTCTGCGAGCAACTGAAAGAGCTGAGGAAGGAACATGATTTCGTCTGGTTTGCCGATGCCCATGTCAATATCGTCATGAAGTATCCGGAGATTGTAAAAATGATGGTTGACGCAGGTCTGGTACGCATGCAGATTGGGATTGAAAGCTGCAATCAGCATATCATCGATATTTATCATAAAGGGATCCAGCGCGAGGACCTTTTCAGGGTGATTGAAATCTCCCAAAAAGCCGGGCTTCCACAACTGGTTGGCAATATCATTATCGGGGGGGCTTTGGAAACACGGGAAACCCTGAACCATACATTTTCAACGGTCAAAGAAATGATTCAATCAGGACATGGGATGGTAGAGGTGGTCAGCACGTTCTATATGCCTTTCCCTGAAACGGCCATGTCTAAAAATCCGGAGGCTTTCGGTATTGAGGTGAAGGATGAAAAAGCGCTGACATCGGTGGGTGATTTTCCTGTCATTGAGACAAAGGCCCTCAGTATTGAAGAAATCTGTGCTGCCAGAAATGAATTTTTTGAAGAGAATACGAAGCTGATGCGTAAAATGTTCGCTGATGACCTGATTCCGGACGAGTTGATTTTAAAAAGCTATGAACTCAGTGAGAAATACAGTCTCAACGGGATGTGGACGGAACTGGTATATTCCCGCTATCCCTATTCCGATGCCCAATTTAAAGCCCGAATTCGTGGAAACAGACTCATAAAGGATTATGACCCGGAGGAGGTTTTTGATACCCATCCCCAACGGATTGTCATACTTAGCCTGAGAGAAGAGCTGTCGGCTGAAATTCCTGTCTTAAACGGATTTGTCTTCTCGCCTTTCGAATTCGAGGTCTTAAAATATGCCTCAGGCAAGATCACCATGAACGAGATGGCAGAAATTCTCTTTGAAAAATATCAAAAAAGCTATGAGAATTTCCAAGAGTTTAAGGGGTATATTTTGAATACTGTCAAAAAATTGGAATCGGCAGGGATGTGTGTACTTTCGGGCTCATTGAAAGCGAAAGAGGCCGATCAAGAATGGAATCCTTCGAAAGAAACCATGGAGAAAACAATGAAAAACAAAGTAATCCTCTTTAAATTATCAACAATTGTCATGGAGATGTCTGGTTTTAGCGATAATGGCGCTTTTTTGGGTGTCTATGGATTGGCGAGCTATCTTGATACAAAAGGATATGATGCATATGTGTGTGAATGTCGGGCGGATCAGGCCATTGATTATCTCAAAAAATTCAATCGCAGCGAAATCTGCGGGATTGGATTTTCGGTGGATTTTGAAAACAAACATGTGGCCCAAAAAATTGGGGCAACCATCACCGAGGTTTATGATATTCCAGTGATCATTGGCGGGCCGGAGGCCATTTCACTGGATGAGGCTTATTTGAGAAAGTCCAGGGCAAGGGCTATTATCCGAGGGGAGGGGGAGCTGGCACTGGTGGCGGTGCTGGATGCTATAAAGGAAAATAGGAGCATGGATGATATACCGGGAATTTTCTATATCAATGAGGAAAATGCATGTATTGACCGTGGAGAGAGCCCTGTCGTTGAAAACCTGGATGAACTGCCTTTTCCTGCCTATGATAAAAGCATCACCCCCATTGATTTCAAAAGTCTTTATTTGATGACCAGCCGAGGCTGTCCCTATCATTGTGTTTTTTGCCATGAGGGGGCCTTGAAAAGGCCTATGCGCCAGCGAAGCGTGGAAAATGTCATTGCTGAAATGAAATATTTCCTGCTGAAATATACCGAACTGGAGTATTTTGTATTCTGCGACGACACCCTGGTCACCAATCCCAAGTGGTTGAATGATTTCTGCAGGGAAGTCAAAGCACTCCAGGAAATCAGACCGTTTCATTTCTATTGTGAGGCCGATGTCGTCTCCTTAAGCAGACGACCGGAAGTATTAAAGGAAATGGTAGCCGCAGGGCTAAACCGTCTCCAAATTGGTATTGAGTCGGCGGACAAAGAGATGTTAAAAGTATATAAGAAAAACATTTCTCCGGAAATGGTTGAAACGGTAGTCAAAGCAGCCTTTGATGCAGGGGTTCAGCAGGTTTTTGGAGCCTTGCTGGTTGGTGGCCCTTTTGAAAATCGGGAGCATATTGAGAAAAATAAAAAATTTGCGGCCAGACTCCTGCGCCTGGGTCCGGGGATGGTGGAAATTTCCCCCAGCATTGTGATGCCCTATCCCAAGACAGATATTGGATTACATCCGGAAAAGTACGGTTTAACCATTTACGACAAACAGGGGCTGGGATCTATTTCAGATTATCCCCTGATGGACAGCGAAAAAATGGATGCTCGGGGAATCATAGCGGCTTATCAGGAATATATTCAGAGCCTTGTCGATGAAGTAAAAATGATGCTTGAGGACGGGGAGCTAAGTCATGAGGATATTTTACGATGCTTTAAAACAGCTCTGGCTCCGAATGGCCCTAAATATTGGAGCAGTATCATTACCCATCACAAGCCAAGGATATCGGCTTACTATACCTTCCTGGCCAGAGAAGCAGCCAGCAGGGTTAGAGATGTAGAACCGCTGGAACTGCCTGCCTGGAGGCCCCAGCGTTTGATCGAAATGTGGCGTGATGTGGATTTTTCTCAGGGTTATCCTGTTTTGTGGGGAGAGGCCTTGTCTCCATTTGAATATGAAGTGATGAAATACTGTACAGGAAAAGTCACCATTAAAACCATTGCAGAACTGCTCTACGACCGATTTGGCAAACCATTTGGAGAAAATCTCAATGAGTTGATGGAACGGATCATTGAAACCCTGAAAGTCTTTGATAAAAAATACTGGCTTCTTGTCGTTCCGTTCTAGAAAAGAGAAAACGATGAAAATACTGCTTTGTAATGTATCAAAAAAATATGAAACAATGTCCCATGATTTTGTTGGATTATTCTATCTGGCGGGGGCTCTTGAACAAGAAGGGTTTGAACCTCTGGTTTTTCATGATAAGCCGGAAAAGCTCCTGGAGGTAATTGAAATAAATGAACCAAAAGCAGTAGGGTTTTCCTGTGATTTTGATAATTGTGACCTGATCATCCGCTTAACAAAAAAAATAAAAGAAAGATGGGAGATTCCCATCATTGTTGGAGGACCTCAAAGTATTGGCTTAAATAAGAAATTTATGGAAGAGAGTCAGGTGGATTATATCCTGAGAGGGGAAGGAGAAATTTCTTTGCCCCAGCTTTTAAAGGTTATTTTAAGCCATACGGGGGATCCGTGTGTACCGGAAACTTTGACGATGATTAAGGGGCTGGCTTATTTAAAAGATGGAAATTATATTGAAACAGATCCCCCGGAAATAATTGAAAATCTGGATGCTCTGCCACTGCCGGCCTATCACTGCTCACTTCATAAAAACCATCATTACGGAAAGATGATTTTCACAGGGAGGGGCTGTCCTTATCAGTGTGCCTATTGTGCCCCCAGCCCTGGGAAACAGAAAGTCCGGCTAAGAAGTATCCCTTTGGTGCTGGATGAAATTAAACTCAATTTGAAAAACAATCCGGAACTAAAATACATCATTATTATGGATGATACGTTTACCATTAGCCGACAGCGTATTGAAGAATTCTGCCAGGGAATGAAGGAAATCAGAAAAGAGAGAGATCTTGTCTGGTATTGTGAATGCCATGTGGGGGGAATAATAAAATGGATGGATGTATTACCTGTAATGATCGCCTCGGGTTTGATCCGCCTGCAAATTGGAATCGAATCCGGAGACCAGTTGGTTCTGAACCAATATAACAAGCATGTCAATATTGAAGATATTCTTGAATTTGTAGCCTACGCCGCAGATTGCGGTTTAGCACAGATTGCCACCAACTTTATTGTTGGAGGCCCTGAGGAGGAAGAGGGGGCCACCGCAGGGCTGATCAAAAACCTGGTGGATAAAGCACCTGGGGTCATTGATATTATCACAGGGTTTTTAAGAGCCTATCCGGGAACGGAGATTCAGAAAGATCCAGGGAAATTTTCGTTGAAGCTCCATGATGAGAATGGACATCTCAGCAGTGACGACTACCCTTTTGTAACACCGTCAGGACGCAGTCAGGATCAGGTGATGAAAGATCGTCAGGCACTCAATAAGGTGATCCGGCAGAGTATGCAAAAGAAAATTAAAAACCATGAGCTGAAGGAGACGGTGGTGATGAAGCAGTTTAATGCCGCCCTGGCCTATGGGATCCGAAGCCGATGGTTTGAGGAAATTGCTGCGAATCCAAGAGCCTATGAATATTACTATGTTCTATACATCAATGAGGGGCAAGCCTTTGAGAAAGACCTGGACTTTTCCAGAGATTATCCACAAAGAACCTTTGAGCTATGGCGCGCCATTACATTTACCGAAGGGTTTCCCCAATTAGATGGTGTTGCCATTTCGCCTTTGGAATATGAACTGCTTTTCAGGTGTGCAGGAAAGAAAAGCTTAGAGGATATTGAGAAGGAGCTTTATGCAAGGTTTGGGGATCCCTATCAAAACCAATGGGAATTCCATCAAGAATTAATTGATATTTTATATCAATTTAATTGTAAATATTGGGTAAGTCATTTTTTGATTGAACCAAAATTTTCAGGAAAGGAGGAATAAGAATGGGTATTGATAGTGCAAAAGCATTGGCTGCAAAAGTATTGACGGATGAGATGTTGGCAAAACAACTCAGTGAGGCCAAAACAGAAGAGGAATTTTATGCCATTATTAGGAAAATGGGTTATAGCTGCTCCGCTGAGGAATTCCAGGCTGCTTTCAAGGAAGCAAAAGAGAAACAACCTCTTAGCGATGAACAATTGGATCAGGTTGCCGGTGGTTTAAGTCTGGTTGGTGTGGATTATGCGTTTGTAGGAGTTCAAACATCAAAGAAGTAGTACGACAGGGCTGCTGCAAAAACGGGTTCAATCGTTCTTTTGCAGTAGCTCTCTTTCTTTGCCTGTAATCGCCAACCGGACCCAAACAACCGGTGAGTCGCTCTATCGAAGCTGGTTCCGTTCAAGGGGGATCATTGAGAATGGACATACTATTCACGAAATCACATCGCTATGTCAGCGGTTATGTTCCGGGAAGTAATCTGGGAATGAATATCCTGACCCAATTATTAGCCCAAAAAGGTTATAAAGCTCAAATGTTTCAGGGCTATGCCAAAGAAACACAGGCGTATGTAACAGGTTTACTGGCAAGCGCAGACAAGCCCAAAATCATTGGCATCTACTGCGACTTTAATAATATTCATTGGGTAAAAACGTTTGCCAAAGAGATCAAAAGACAGTTTCCGGAGGTTATTCTCCTGGCGGGAGGCCCTCAAACTGTCGGGATGGATGCTGATTTTTTAAAGGAAACAGCGATTGAAGTGGCCTGTATTGGAGACGGGGAAGAAACCATACTGGAATTAATGGATTATTTTATAGAAAAAAAACGCGATCTCAAAGACATAAAAGGGATTATTTATCTCAATGCAGCGGGAGATTTTGTGGAAACACCTCCAAGAATATCACCGGAAAATCTGGATGGTATTCCCTGGCCAGATATTACCATAACGAACGACTATAAGCATTATGGCCTGCTGCCCATCTTAACAGGCCGGGGTTGCCCTTTCGGGTGTACCTTCTGCTATGAAGGGGCCAATTCAAAAAGGGTTCGTCGTCACTCGGTGGAATCTCTCATTGAGGAAATCAGGAGTAACTTGAAGCGAGACCCGGCGATCAAATACATTAACTTTTTAGATGACACATTTACTCTGGATGATAAGAGGGTCAGGCATATTTGCACAGAAATGAAAAGAATGCGCGAGGACTATGACTTTATCTGGTTTGCCAGCGCCCACATTTCCACCATTGATAAGAACCGCGATATGACAAAAAATATGGCCGATGCGGGGCTTAAAAAGATCTTTTTTGGTTTGGAATCAGGAAGCGATCAGGTACTAAGGAGCTATAATAAAAAGGTCACCCGGAAAATGGTTAGTGACGTGATTGACCATTGTGTTGAGTCTGGTATTCATAGTATTTCTGGAAATATCATTCTGGGAGGACCCCATGAAACCTTAAAAACGATTGAAGAATCGGAAACCCTGGTGCTGGAATTACTGCACCGGGCACCGGGTCAGTTTGAAACTACCTACTTTTCCTTTCTGCCCTATCCGAAGACCCCCATTACCCTTGCCCCTGAGAAATTCGGCATGGAAATTTATGAGGACTTTATTGAATGCTGTAATGAAGATATTCCTCTTTCCAGAACAGAAGAACTGGATTTCCTTGACCTGACAAAGATTCGTTTATCAACCAACAGACGTCTTCAGGATGAAATGCGCCAAATTTATCATCAGGGAGAAATTCCAGAAGCTATTATCCTTGAGTCCTACCGCTTAAACAGACAATATGGTTTTTTTACACGCTGGAATGATTATGTGTATAAAAATTTGCCCATTGACAATGAATACTGGAAAATGCGTGCCTCCGGTGATTATGTATTAAATCAGCAATTGGGAAACCGGGAAGAAGAGGCTATTGTTCACCGAACCTTTGAATTATGGCTGTATACTGATGTAAACGGGGTAAAACCTAAAATATTCGACCAGACCCTGGATGAAATGGATTATACCTTATTAAAGCTGTGCAATGGGCGTCTTTCCAAAAAAGAAATCCTGCAGCTGGGGAAATTAAAGCTGGATCCTACGGGAGAAAACAGCAATTTCTATCAGGAAGGTGAAAAATCGTTGGATAAAATGGAGGGAAATAAGTGGCTTTTATATCGAAAACCATGAAAAGTAAGCCCAAAATTTTATTAATCTATGCGCAGCGAATGGTCAGGGGCCGAACCTTTGAAATGATCGAA
Organism: Thermoclostridium sp.; assembly: GCA_017995215.1. GTDB lineage: Bacteria > Bacillota > Clostridia > DSM-8532 > DSM-8532 > JAAYJG01. The sequence goes on along the minus strand of JAGOJH010000013.1, from coordinate 33,467 downwards.
AATCTTGGAATTTTAACCCTGGCAGCCCGGCTCAATGCCAATGGTTTTGAGGCAAAAGCCTATACCGGCATAACCACCGATGCGATGAAAACCATAGAAAAGATGAAGGAGGATCTCTTTGCTGTTTGTTTTTACTGTGATTTTGACAATCAAACAGCAGTGTCTTCGATGATTGATTATCTGAAAAAGCAAAGCAGTTTTTATATCGTGCTGGGAGGTCCCCAGACCTTGCATATGACAGAAAAAGATATAGAGACGTACAAAGCAGATGCGATTTTGAAGGGAGAAGGTGAAGAAATTCTTCTGGAATGGTTAAATGGGAAACTCCAGGGGAGAGAGATAACCGTATCAGGAGAGATTCGTGCGAAGGAAAAAACAGACTATGTTTATTTGAATGATCTCTCGAAATATGAGCTACCTCGCAACGAGGATAAATTGGACTATGAGGAGCGGCCACTGCTGTCGGTGATTACGGCGAGAGGCTGTCCCTACCGCTGCGCCTTTTGCTTTGAAGGCGGAAATTCAAAAAAGCTGAGAATGCGCCCGGTTGAACAGGTGTTGAATGAAATTGAGTTAAGACTCAAAAGCAGTCATGGACCCCGATACCTTTTTTTTGCAGATGACACCCTGACGACCCATCTGCCGAGACTGAGGAAGCTCCTGGCAGGATTAAAAATCCTTCGGGAGAAATATGATTTTGTGTGGTTTTGTGAAGGGCATCCGGGTTTTCTGGCGAAGAATCCGGAATTGATTCGAGAGATGATTGACAGTGGGATGGCGCGCATGCAAATCGGCATGGAATCGGGCGTGGAAGATGTTCTCGATGCCTATGGAAAGCAGGCTGGACCGGAAGATATCGAAAAAATCGTGAGAATCTGTTATCAGGAAGGTTTGCCTCAGTTAACGGGTAATTATATTATCGGCGGGGTATTTGAATCGGAAAAAACCCTCCAGGTGACAGCCCAAACTGCTTTGAAGCTTTTGGAGCTTGCGCCGGGGCTGCTTGATTTATCAACGACATTTATCATGCCTTTGCCGGGTACCGAAATCTACAATCATCCTGAGAATTTTGGGATTGTCCTGGAAGATCGTGACTACATCACTTCCATCGAGGATTTTCCTGTAAATCATACGAATGACCTTTCCCTGAAGGAAGTTTGTATGGGGCGATCCCGTTTTATCACGAAGGTATCCAATAAAATGAAGGAACAGTTTGAAAAGGGCCTTATTCCAAAGGCCAGGATTAAGCAGGATTTTAAGCTGGCTCTTCGCTATGGGATTTCAGGGGGATATTTTAAATTCATTTATGTTAAAAACAAGCAGCTGTTTCATTACTACTCAAACCTGATTCAATATGAAGGGCTACTAAAAGAATGGGATGAATTGAATGAAGAGGAGAAAAATTCATGGATCGTTCAAAAGGTCTGTGATTTATCAATGACTGATCTGAAAGATCTCAGCCAAACAGAATTTGAATGTCTGCGGATCTCAGGAAGATATACCGTCACAGAAATGGCAGAGAAACTGAATCTGACTCCGGAAAAAATGAATAAACAATTAAAAAAAATGAGTGAGAAGTATTTGATTATATTTTCAGCCTCTATTTAAGGTGAAGGTTATACTCATCAAGGGAACAAATGAACTGCAGTTCTATATACAAACGGCGATATCATCATCGAACCCATATATCAGTTTGCGTATGCAATGACAATACTCCAGACGGTATCACAAACCCATACAGTCTGGTCATCAATATACAACATGACAACGGGAGACGTTTCTATTTCGTAAGCGCTTAATCTTGGAGCGCATGGTTGATTATCCACCACTATGAGATAATACTCCTCGATAATCTTTAGACTTTTTCGACTTTTTAGACTTGGTCCCAAAAGTTTAAACATGAAAAGGAGGTTATCCCAAAATGGATAAAATCACAAACGCTAAAACCAAATTCCGCATTAAGCAGTGGACTAAAATCATCGAGGCCTGCCAAACCAGTGGAATGACAGTTGCCAGTTGGTGCAGCCAGAACAATGTGAAAGTAAAATCATACTACTACTGGCTGAGAAGAATACGCATTCTGCATGCCAAACTGGGGCACTTGTCTCTCAAAAAGCAGAGCAACAGATTGTGCCCGTACCTTTCCGTCAAGTAAAACCATCTGCAGCAATTACGATTCATCTGTCTTCCGTTTGTGTAGATATCCATGATGGGGCTTCCAGAGAAACCATTGCAGCAGTTCTATCTGCATTGAAAACCACATGTTAGGCGATATTGCAAGAGCTGAAGAAATCTACATTGTCTGCGGATACTCAGACATGAGAAAGTCCATCGATGGATTTGCTGCAATAATCAAAGGAACCTTTGGGATGGATCCTTTCTCTCCGTGCTTGTTTCTTTTCTGTGGAAGACGTCGGGATCGCCTCAAAGCTCTCTACTGGGAAGGTGATGGTTTCGTCCTGCTGTATAAGCGCTTGGAGAGCGGAAACTTCAAATGGCCACGTACACCGGAGCAGGCAAGACAGCTCACCCAACAGGAATTTCGGTGGCTGATGGAAGGCTTAAAGATCGATCAGCCCAAAGCAATTCGGGAAGTAAAGCCTGGCGAAATCTACTGATGAAAAACAGATAAATATTTGCCTGTAAGCATTGATTTTACTGCATTTAAGCTGGATTTTTAAGGCGAAGTATGGTATAATTATCTTATGCAAAAGATAGATTTTACAGGGCTTTCGCCAGAACAAATTGAATATGTTTCCACCCTGGAAAAGGCGGTGGAGAATCAGCAAATTCGTATCGACCAGCTCACAGAGCTTCTTGCTAAATCTCAAAAAGCGCTATATGGTCAATCCAGTGAAAAACGGCGTTATGTGTTTGGTGAGGACAACAATCAGACTTCACTTTTTAATGAAGCTGAGATCGAAGCAAACAACAAATCAGAAGAACCTACCGTACAGACCATTGTGACCGCTCATGCCAGAAAACCCAAGAGAACCAATGAAGAACTGGCGGAAACAGTTCCTGTTGTAGAGGTCGTTTGCGACCTGGCTGAGGACAAGCGCACCTGCGGTATTTGTAATGCAGATCTTCGGTATCTTGGCAAGGAACATGTCAGAGACGAACTTGAAATCATTCCTGCACAAATACGCATATTGCGGTATGTTCGTTTCAATTATGTGTGTACGGCCTGTGAGAAGGAAACCGGAGATGCCAACATTGTCAAAGCATCTGTTCCGGTCCCAGTCATGAAACGCAGCCTTGCTTCTCCATCAACAGTCGCCTATGTTATGTATCAAAAATATGCCAACGGAATGCCGTTATACCGGCAGGAGAAGGACTGGGCGAATCAGGGAGTTACTCTTTCCAGAGCCACTCTGGCCAACTGGATTATACGACCAAGCCATGAATGGCTCGAACCGCTATACAATACCATTCAGAAGAACTTGCTTACCGAACCTCTTATACATGCTGATGAAAGCGTCCTTCAGGTGTTGAAGGAAGAGGGAAAGAAAGCAACAACAGAATCACGAATGTGGGTCTACACTTCCGGTCGAAGTCCAACACCGGCGGTTCTGTTTGAATACCAACCGACGCGCTCTGGCCAGCACGCCCGAAGGTTTCTGGAGGGTTTTTCAGGTTACCTTCAAACAGATGGGTATAGCGGCTACAATGTTGTTCCTGATGTCACGCATTGCGGATGTTGGGCTCATTTGCAACGCAAATTCGAAGAGGCCATTCCTAAAGATGCGGACGCTAAAAAATCCAAGGCGGCTATCGGATATGATTACTGTAATCGCTTATTCGCCATGGAACATAATTGGATGGAGTTATCTGCCGAAGATAGGTATGAAGAAAGGCAGAAGTTTGCAAAGCCTCTTCTTGACGAGTTCTGGGATTGGGTGCTGCTTTTAAACCCGCTGCCAAACTCAGGCCTTGGGAAAGCAGTCACCTATGCACTGAATCAAAAGGAGCCATTGAGTAATTTCTTGTTGGATGGACGGATTGATATCTCGAATAACCGAGCAGAAAATGCCATTCGTCCGTATGTGACTGGCAGAAAGAACTGGTTATTCGCTGACACAACTCGCGGTGCCAAGGCCAGCGCAATTGTCTACAGCATGATTGAGTCAGCGAAAGCGAACAACCTCAATCCATATATGTATTTGGTGCATCTGCTGACAAATCTGCCGAGCTTAAAAGAATTGACGCAAGAAACCTTGACACCCTATCTGCCCTGGTCACCAGAATTGCCTTCGTGGTGTCGCAATGGTTTAAGCAAGGCACCTTGAGATTAAGCGCTTACTCTATTTCTGTTAATAGGGATTATAGTAATATTTACACAGGCAAATTAAAGATGAAATCACTTCCATAATAAGCCTCCTTCAAAGTAAAAACGATTGAGGTTCAGTTTTAATTGAAGAGTTCATTCAGTACTATTGACAAACTAACAGTTGTTAGTTAAAATAAAAACTAACAACTGTTAGTTTATCTATATCACAACGGAGGGATTCATTTTGAAGATAGTGATTATTTATGGGAGTAAATCAAAAGGCAGTACATACAACTGTGTTCAGCTATTTAAAAACTACCTTCGGGAGCTTACCAAGGTGACATTTACCGAGTTCACGTTACCAACTCATTTGCCGCATATTTGCCTTGGCTGCTTTACCTGCTTTAAAAACGGGGAGGATAAGTGCCCGCATGCGGAATATGTGCAGCCTATAGCAACTGCATTGCGCGAAGCAGACGGCATTATCCTTTCATCTCCTGTATACGCATGTGACGTCAGCGGTGCGCTAAAAACACTGTTTGATCATTTATGCTATATATGGATGACTCACAGGCCAATGGAAGAGATGTTTTCCAAAATAGGCATGGTCATTACGACAGCTGCCGGAGCGGGAGCAGTAACAAGCATACGAACCATGAAGAAAAATCTGAAGTATTGGGGGGTCAGGAGAACCCTGAGCTTTGGAGGTCCTATTGCCGCAACTTCATGGCAGGAGGTCAGCCTGAAGACAAAAACAGAATTTGAACGAAAGCTTAAAAGCATAGCAGTGAAGTTTAATCATTTGGTTACCTACAGAAGCAAAATACATTCAAAATTATTTACGAAAATCCTCTTTCGTTTACTGGGGAAAATGGTGACCAGCTATAAAGAGGGAAGTATCCTTGAACGAGACAAGAAATACTGGGAAGGGAAAGGCTGGCCGGATAAAAATGTTCCATTTTAACGGGAAGGGGTTTCATGATGACAAAAGGTGAGCAAACAAAACATAGGATTCTCGACGAAGCTTTAAACCTGTTTTCCATTAAAGGGTACAGCGCGGTTTCTGTCAGAGATATATCCAAAGCTGCAGGCATTAAAGAAAGCTCCATCTACAACCATTTTGTTAACAAGCAGGATATATTGGATAAAATCCTTGAAGCATACGCTCAGGATCTCGAGAACTTCATGATTACAGAAAAAATCATGCTTCCGGGGAATCATGAAGACCAGAATGAACAACAGGCAGATTATTTTAGTATGATGAGCGAGGAACTGTTTGTTGGCCTGGCGATGCAGGTGTTTGAAAAAATGTTCCTGGATGAGAGGATTAATAAGCTTTGGCGTCTATTATCCATCGAAAGGTTCAACAACAGCGGAATCGATGATTTGTACAAGAAGCTTATATTTAATGATGCTTTGAAATATCAGGGAATGATATTATCTCTCATGATGGAAAAAGGGCTAATCCGCAAGGCTGATCCTGAAATGCTCGCTATCGAGTTTTTTGCTCCTGCATACTTACTTTACCAGAGGTATTTTGCTTCCGGAAATGAAGCTGTCAGCGATGAAGAGAAGAAAAAAGCAGAACAGCTTTTTATTCAGCATGTTCTGCACTTTAGAGAGAGCAACAAATAGGGCAAAAGAAGGTCGCGCCGGAGCAAGTCCAGGCATACCACAGCGCTTTACACAGAAGTATAACCGCCATCCACCTTGATATTCTGACCGGTGATATAGGAAGCTTCATCACTTGCGAGCATAACCGCAACCGGGTTCAATTCACCTTCGGAACCATAACGTCCGAGCGGAACAGAGGCTTTCATAAACTGAGTAAATGCTTCTGTCTTTAAAGTATCTATCGTCAGTTCCGTTTCGAAATATCCGGGACTTATGGTATTGCAGGTGATATTGTATTTTGCCAGTTCTGCTGCAACAGCTTTGGTAAAGTTAATCACACCGCCTTTGGATGAATGATAGGCGACTGTATCCATAGCCGTGTTTCCAACCTGACCGTATATGGAAGCAATATTGATGATACGGCCGTATTTCTTTTCCACCATATATTTTGCGAAGGCTCTTGTTACCTTGAATACACTGGTTAAGTCGGCATTAAGAGTAAAATCCCAATCTTCGTCGGTCATATCAAGCACACCGGCATTCTTTGACGCACCGGCGTTATTCACCAGAACATCGACCTTTCCGTACTCTTTTATTACAGCCTGAGCAGCTGCATTTATTTCATCCGTTTTAGTGACATCACATTTTATGGCGAGGCATCTTACTCCGCTTGCTCTAAAATTAGCAGCGATTGCCTCCAACTTTTCAATTCTTCTGGCCAACAAGGCCAGGTCGGCTCCCTGTCTGGCAAAACCCTGAGCCATCTGAAGACCTAATCCTGAAGATGCCCCGGTCACGACGACTACCCTGTTTTTTAGTGAAAACATAAAATCTCCTCCCTTGAGCTGTAAATATCTTGTGTATGAAGTTTTAAAATAATAGATAGTTAAATATTTAACAATCCTAGTGTATCATTCGATTCATTCCTAGTCAATTGGATATTCCGACGAGATCACAGCACTACCTTTGCCGCTTTATCAGCAAATTATACAACGCCCGAATGACTTGCGGGATGGTTTGCAACATCAGGAAGAAATGATAGAATAAAGAGGAACCGTGATACAGATTAAACCGTGAGTAATATGGAAAGCTAATACGAGAGGGTATAGCATGATATACATACCGAATGCTGATTTCAGCAAATGCACGAATCTTTTATACAGCGACAGTCCAAGCTATTCCGGGATTTTAGCAGGTGAATGTAAAGGGGATGTTTGGGTTCATCAATTGGAAAATCCTGAGCTTGCAATGGTATATTCAAACTCTGTTGGAGGCTTCTCAATTCTGGGCGAGCCAAAGAACCACTCCGTTTATGATGATTTTCATCAATTCCTCAGGGAGGTGTTCTTTGCTGAACTAATCAATAAAGGTTTTGGCGGATTCGAATTTTCTGTGGAAAGTCCAATTGCTGAAAAGTATCTTTTAAATTTATTCTCCGATAAACGCATTCATCAGGAGGATGAATATTTTTTCAGAAGTTCAGCGGGTGGAAGGCTTCAAGCGATGTATGAATACAGCATCGTCAGAGTGGATGCGGATTTTATTGACAGACTGTCGGCGTCTGAATTTGATCATCCGGAAATGGTCACCGACAGGATATTGCAGTCATGGGAAACCTATGAGCAATTTTTCAAAAGAAGCCTGGCTTTTGCGGCTGTATCCGGCAAATCCATTGCAGCGGTTATTGCAGGAACCGCAAGATATCAAAACATTATACCTATTGATATTGAAACGAGGGAAGAGCATAGGAGAAAGGGCCTGGCGAATGCATTAACAAAGTATTTTGTGAATGCCTGCATGGAGAATGGTCTGACAGCCCAATGGAATTGTGTTGATTCCAATATTGCATCCAGAAAAACAGCGATAAAGGCAGGTTTTCAATTCCTTAAGAAGAGGCCATTTTACTGGTTTGCGATTTAATACATCTGGTTTCTTGCTCCGGTGAAAAAATGTTAGTATAAAAGAGTGGATGAAAAAGAAGAACGTTGCTCATAAGCACGAACACAGCTACCTCACCGATGCGCTGTGTGTTTTGATGAAGGAGAAGGAAGGATTTGATATTAAGCGTCAGCCGCCGCACCGATATTCCGGCGTTTTATACCGAATGGTTTTTCAACCGCCTGAAGCAGTGTTTTTTATATGTTCGCAACCCGATGAATTATCATCAGGTCAGTGAAGTAACGCTGAAGCCTGAGGTTATCGACTGCATCGTTTTTTGGACAAAGGATCCGGCGAATATTCTTAAAAAGCTGGAGCTGCTCTCTCCATACGCTTTTTACTTTCAAATCACCGTTAATGCGTATTCTCATCAGGTTGAACGGAGGGTGCCCGACAAAAACAAGGTGATTGGCGCCTTTCAAACTCTTTCCCGGGAGATTGGGCCGGAAAGAACCCTGTGGAGATATGACCCCATACTTCTGACGACGCAGATGGATACGGATTATCACCTGAAAAGCTTTGCATCTCTGGCCGAAAGGCTGGAAGGCTACACAAGGCAATGCACCATCAGCTTTATGGATATGTACAAAAAGATAGAACGGAATATGAGAGATATCAATTATTTGCCAATGCATCACGACACGATATTGAAAATGGCAGAGCAACTGAGTATAATCAGCCGGAGGCACGGAATCATCATCAAAACCTGCTCTGAGCAAATTGACTTATCCGGGATGGGAATTGAGCATGCAAGCTGCATTGACGGACAATTGATATCCGACATCATCGGGAAGCCCCTTGAAGCAAAGAAGGATAAAAATCAGAGAGAAGCCTGCGGCTGCGCGGAAAGCATCGACATTGGCGCGTACAACTCCTGCGGACATGGATGCCTTTACTGTTACGCAAATTATAGTGACAATGCAGTAATAAACAATCAGCGTGCGCATGATCCGCAGTCGGCCTTACTCATTGGAAACCTTGAACCTGAAGATAAGGTGAAGAAAAGGGAAATGGTATCGCAAGTCAGCTCTCAGATGAGGATGATTTAGAATGAAAATAAAAAGGAGGGATCATTTCTGATGTCAAACGATAAAATTAGAACCTTAAAAAACAACCCTTCCCTAAAGGATATGGCCGCCTTTGTTCCGAACGTCGTTTTTTCAAACATAGGCGGGCAAGAACTGAAAATGCAGATCATCTGCCCGTGGGAGGATGAGGGCAACCCAGAAAAACCTCGAAGACCGTTGATCGTCTTTCTGCAGGGCAGCGGGTGGACCTCTCCGAATGTGAATTACGAGATTCCACAGCTTTCCGAACTCGCACGGATGGGCTATGTGGTTGCCACCATAACCCATCGCAGCTTCAGGGACGGTTATATTGCGCCCGCGTTCCTGAAGGATGCCAAAACCGCAATCCGGTTTCTTCGAAAAAATGCGCAGGAATACAATATCGATCCCGAGCGCGTCTGTTTCTGGGGAACCTCCTCCGGCGGAAACACCGCGCTGCTTGTGGCTCTCACCGGAGATGATCCGAGATATAAAACCGGGGAATATTCGGAATATTCAGACAGGGTTTCCGTTGCGGTTGATTGCTTTGGTCCGGTGAATCTTGTCCGGTTATCGGAATTCGTTGAAAAAATGGGGGACGCATCTTTGTTTGAAGGCTTTACCGGCGGAAAACGGAGAGATTCAATCGATCTGCTGACAGAAGTGAGCCCGTTGCTCATTCTTCAACAAAACCAGAGCTATCCTCCCATCTTGCTGCTGCACGGTGATGCAGATATGCTGGTTCCCTACCAGGAAAGTGTAGATATGTACAATGCCCTGACGGAGCATGGATATGATGCGGAGATGATCCGGGTGGAGAATGCCCCGCATGAGGGCTCCTTCTGGAGTCGTGAACTGCTCGGAGAGATTTTCGATTTTATAAAAAGGAAGCTTTAATTTCTGAAAACGTCGATTGACAAAACAATTCCGATGGCTGTGTTAGTCTGCTTGCGCCAAAACGCGGGTGCTAAAAGCGCCTTCAGGGGGAGTGTTCCTCGGCTGAAGCCTGCGGTACACTCCCGACTTGCGCGTTTTGTGTGCAACTAGTTGGTTTTTGTATAACAAATACCAACGGCCTGCGAGCATTTTATCAAATGATCCTTCAGTGGGGATCATTTGATAAAACATAATCAATGTACAGGAATGAGGCGGGAATGTCAATCATAAAAAAGCTGCAGCAAGTGTAAAACCTGCAGAACAAGATTGTAAAATCCTCTTTTTTACAGTATACTGAACATATATCCCTCTGGCATATCTAAGGGTATTACCAGCCTCGATTTTAACTTTTCAGGAATATACTGAAGGAGGATTTCACAGTCATGAGAAAAAGCATTTTCGCATTAGTACTGGCCGTATGTATGGTCATGTGTCCTGTTGCGCTGATGGCGGCAGGAGGCACAATCTCGTTGGACAAAGACGCTTATTCACCCAACGAAAAAATAACCATTACAGTTGAGGGGATTACACAGCAAATGGTCGATGACGAAGCCTATGTGTCGGTATACAAAAAAGGTGCAGGACACGATGAATACATGAACTGGGATCGACCTGATGTTGGCACCACGGAACTGGTGCTGGACGCTCCCTCAGATCCGGGTTCTTATGAAATGCGTCTTTACAGCGCGGATCATCAATACACCGATGATGTTTTTGTCATGAGTGTTCCATTTCAGGTGGGACTGCAAAAGCAGGGTAAAATTACTTTGGAGAAGAGCGCATATCAGGCAAATCAGCCTATTTCCATAACTGTGACCGGGATCACTGAAGAAATGGAAAAGTCCCAGGCATATGTTGCCATACATAAAAAGGGCTCAAATCATGACGAATGGGGATCCTGGATATACGTAAAGGCTGGAGACAGTGTAGTAGAACTGATTGTACCGAACCTCAACGGTGACTTCGAAGCGCGCTTGTACAGCATTAATCACAATTATACCGATGAATCCTTTGTGATGAGCGTACCGTTTACATTAAGCGGTGCTACGGAAAGCAAGGCTTCCGACTGGGCAGGAATGACAGTTCAAAAGGCGGAAGCACTTGACCTGATCCCCAGCATTCTGAAAGGCGCGGACTTGACCAAACCTATCACCAGAAAGGAATTTGCAGCAGTATGCGTGAAGCTGTATGAGAAACTCTCCGGCGAAACTGCGGAACCTGCAGCTAAAAACCCCTTCATCGACACGAAGGACGCCGAAGTGCTGAAAGCATACAATGTGGGTATCACTTCCGGTATTTCCGCGGACAAGTTCGGGCCGGACATCATCCTCAACCGCGAGCAGGCGGCCACCATGCTCACCCGCGTGTTCAAAAAGGTATTCGTTGAGGGCTGGTCATTGAAGGAAGACGGTCAGTATACTTTTAGCTTTACCATGCCACCGAAGTTTGCAGATGATTCCAAAATCTCCGAATGGGCTAGGCCGTCAGTCTACTTCATGGTATCCCACAAAATTATCGGTGGTGTGGGAAACAATACATTTGCGCCCAAAGCTACCACCGCGTCAGAAGAAGCCATGGGCTATGCCAGCGCCACGCGCGAACAGGCACTGGCCATATCGCTGCGCATCTCTGAAAACCTGGGCGACGGCGCTGCCGCCTCAGAGATTAAAAAATCAAACTGACAGCCTTAAAAACAAGAAATTGATAAAGACATGGAACGAAATGAATGGAGCGGCGAGTATTGTATCGCCGCTCTGTTTGCTGTACGCGGGCATGCGTGCGACCTTGAAGAAAATATGGTATGGCTGTGATATTAAACGACTCACCCTAGGTGGTTAATGCGAAACAATGTCATGAAAAGAATTTTAGCGATAGACCATACAATGGCGGCGCATCCTTACGCCAATTGTGTAAAAAAGTAATTTGATGTTTGAGATGAGGTGGAGAGGTTGAGAGAAGAAAAGCTAAAAGAAATTGCATTGAAAGATATATTTGTAAACAACCTGGAAAACCAGGTTGAAGTTTTGCTACTGATATAGAAAAAAATTATTACCATGAACCGCCTGCTGGGCAGTCTGCTGTCCTTTTTTACAAGGATTCTACCCGGTTTTTCCCATTCTGTTTTGCAAGCAGGAGGGCGTCATCGACCCGCTTGACCAGACTGGCTGAGTTGTCACTGCCTGTAAACTCGGTTACCCCGACGCTGACGGTAATATGCAGTTCCCTGCCTTCATGGAGAATTGTATTGCTGTCAACGCCGGCGCGTATCTTTTCTGCAATAGCAAGAGCACATTCAATCGACGAACCCTTACAGATGACTGTAAATTCTTCTCCCCCGAAGCGGCTGAGAATATCGGTTTTTCTAATTACTTCCTGAATTGTTTTACAAGTATTTTGAAGTACGAGGTCCCCTACCGGATGTCCGTACTGGTCGTTAAAGGTTTTGAAATTATCAATATCGAGCATTATAACGCAAAACTTTTCATTATACTTCTTTGACTGTATGATCGTGTCATGAAGGTAATCGTCAAAAAATGCACGGTTCCGAGTCTGCGTTAAAAAATCGGTAATCGACTTGTCATATACCGCTTCATAAGAGGACATCATCTTCTTGCCCCATTCTCCTTGGAATGCAAGAAGGAATCCTATTATGATGAAATTAACGGCGAGGGATGCGACACTGGCAGGGACCAGCAGCGGATAGAGTACTTCACGGAAAAATACAAATCCCAGCAAAGTTTCAATACAGATCACCCCTGTCGTATACAGGGTGAACTTAACATCAAAATACAGAGAAGCTGCAGAGAGAATAACGAATAGAAGGAATATATTATCCAGGTTTCCTTTCTGTATATACAGAATGATAAACATATATGTGACGGCAAAGAAAATAAACAGGTACTTGAAAAGCTTACTTGACTTATTGATAAAATATACAATAAGAGGTATGGCGAACATCGCAACGGCTATACCGGATACAAGCAATGTTTCTATCACGGAGAAGTACGTAAAATATGCCAATGCAGACTCTACAACAATGGTAACTATAGCAGCATACGCTATCAGCTTATTTGTTCTCTCTTGATTAACATTCATTGTTCGCATAGCTTTGATACCCCATAAAAAAAGTATAATACAGGCGGCAGATTCTGTCAAAGCAGGAAAGGGAATGTAATGTGTGTCTACCCCAGACTTTTCTCTATGCCTTCATATAGTAATTTTCTTGCACTCAGGCTGATAATACCGTCATCCTGAATACTATCGTCCTCTTCTCCAATAAGATATTTCGGCCAGGCTCGTTTTTTGAATCATTTTCATTGGCTGTACTCCTTTCTCTAGTTCTCTTTATTCAGAACAGAGCTTTTTGATAACAGTATACCGCACAGACTAGCGACTTCATGTTCCTCTCTCATCATTGAACTGCATGCAGAGTATAATTTAATCATCAATTATACTCAAGTCGCTGGAATAATCCCATACATATGATACCATAAAAGGGAACATTATCGGCCATAACAAGTCTGAGTAGTTATGGCGGCTGTTCTGTGCAACATAAAAGCGGGTTAACATATTCAAATCATGCGAGGTAAGCTATGAATAGAAAATTTGTACTCATGTTTTTGGTATTCATCCTTGTATTTGCTTCCTGTGGGAAAAAGCAGAAGGGAAATGACCGGCAAACCGGAAGTGAAGTGAAACGAACCGGGGTAGTTTTGCATGATGATACAGCATCACCAGATGAAGAAAATTCAATGAACCCTGTGGGGTTGGTTTCTCCGGAGCCTTCCATCACGCAGCCTTTAAAACAAACGGAGGCAAAGCACCCTGCGTTAACACCATCGGCAGCGAAGGGCCTGGAACCCGTTAAGGAAAAGCCCACGATTGATTATCAAAAGCTCAACAGTTTCGCAGCGAGTTTACAAAAAGAAGGCAAGGATATAAAAGCAATTCTGTTCGCCGTTGCCGATAACTTGTGGAAATACTTTAAATATAATGACATGCTGCTGGATGTGGCAGTAGATGATATTAACCGGGATTCGCAGGATGAAATTGTATTGCTCTACAGGAATGAGAATAATGAGGGAAGCATTACGTCAATCCTTCAGTGGAAGGATGGCCGCCTTGAGACGGATGGAGAGCCCATAAGCTTCGATGCTATATTCACGCAGATTAGTCCGGTTGATCTGATTACAGGTGGAACTCTGGAGCTTTGTTTCACCGACGACTGCTATGAATATCCTGAGTTCCTGATGCTTCGATTCGGAGAAACCGGATGGGAGGAGTATAATGACCTCACGGAGAACAGCTTAGGACAACCGATGCAGTTCCTTGAATTAAGCTATGATAGTATTAAAATTGGTCACAGGATTACAAGCGGCCTTTATTCCTGGACACAATATCAGTGGAATGGCGAACAGTTTGATGCCATTGACCAGTATTCATACGATAGCAGAATTCTTTACAAGCTTGATGAAATGCCTGTAACGGAATATGATTTGGAGGTTCCGGTGCTCGTAGGCAATACGGTCATTGTTTCCGATATCTTTGAATTTGTTTCTGTTCTTGGCTCCGACCGAACCATTCAAATGAAGCCCGGGGTATATGATTTCGACAAGCTGAATGATGCAGTCAAAAACACAGCAATTGAGTGGGAAAATAGCCAGTATTTCTCCGGCCTGAGGGTAAAAGATATTCAAAACCTTACCATTGAAGCATTGGAAGAAGGCACTGTTGAGATTGTTTCCCCCGGCGGGGACGTTATCGTCATGACATTTCTTAACTGCAGAAATTTAACTTTTAAAAACCTGATTCTTGGCCATGGATTCGATTCCTATGAAGATGAAGCGCAAGTGCTTCGTTTTTCATCTTGCTCCGACATAAGCCTTCAAAACTGCACCCTGTATAAAGGCGGGACTTATGGCTTTACAGCCGATAACTGCAAAAAATTGTCTCTGTCAAACTCCATCATCGAGGAATGCAGTCATGGAGCGGCGAGGATTACCGATTCGGAAGACATTGTCATGGATGGTTGTGATTTAAGGAACAACAGGGGGGATTCGTTACTGAGTATCACTTCATCCAAACATGTTGAGCTAAAAGATACATTGATTCAGCATAATCATCTTGAAGGGTTTATCAGCGAACCTCAAGCTCAGATGCATACCTCAAATCTGACCTTCCAATATAATAATTTCAGTCAGCAACCGGAATACAACGGAGTACAACTCCCCGAAGTGCCAATTTTAAACACCAACTGGGAGGAAACGGTTAAGCAGGTGTTTCAAAAATATACGGTTGTTCTGAGTTCCGCAATCGTTCGAAATGAAGATGGTTCTTTGGTTTTTTCCGTAGATTTGCCTTCGGGATTTATCGATAATAAGAAAAGCTTTCTGGCATTTATCAATGAAATTGCACAGGGAATTGGTTATTGCAGTTTCGGGGTTGTGGATGATAACCTGAAGGCGTCCATACGGGTAAACTGCAGCCAGGAACAACAGAACATATACTCGATTGATTATAAGGATACTGAAGAATATCACCAATCCAGCCTTTTTTGCAAAGAGAATTATGCCCAGCTCGACGAGGTTCGTGGACAAAAGCTTCCAGTGAAGATTGTTGAACCGGATACTGTGAGTAGCCTTGGAAAACCGTTTTCCTTCAGCATTTTTACAGAAAGAGAGATGTTCAACTCCGCGCCCAGTTTAAACCTGGCGGCCATATATGGGGGGAACAGGGTCATATTAAAGCAAACAGGCTATTATCCCAAATGGAGTGATTTAAATAAAGCTTATGAGTTTTATCTGCCACAGGCATTCAGCAACAACTTGCTTATGCTCCGAATTGATGAAGAAATACTCATTGTGGATATTGAAGAAGATATCATAGCCCTTCTGAGGGTCACCAGGGACGCGGACAACAACCCCATAAATTTTATTGTAAAGGCTGCATGCCAGCTGAAACAGGGAACGCTGGAGGGTATGGGAATCATCAGCGGTTACACTGAAGGAGAATCAGAGTATGTGGCATTCTACCGCAATGACCGGTTATACAAGGTTGATTTTCAAACCCTTGAAGCAGTCGAGAAAAACCTGTACGATTGGCAGTTTATCCCGAATAGCCCTTCGGGAAACCTGTCTAATTATTCGGCAGAATGTTTACAGAGGAATCAAAAAACCGGCGTTTTAAGGGAATATTCTATCAGGGAGGACAGTTGGACCTATATGGATTATGAGTTTCCCGATGATCTTCAGCCAATTAGAAAAAGCGATAGCTTCATCATCAGCAAAAGCGGAAGCACCTACGAGATTATGAAAACCTACCCCTCGGGTCAAGTACTTTTTAGAAACAAAGACGATGACGGTCAGTTTTTTCAAAAGGAGATCATCGATGTTTTTATGATTCAAAGACCCGGCGCCATGTGCTTCTTTAATGAACCATGTGTTCTGTTTGATGATCTAAGTTCCATGGTTTTGGAAAGCAATGAGTACTGGTCCGGGTACAGCAACTGGTTCAACCTTACCAAAAGCATCGGAAAGGTGAACGCGGATGAGAAAGACCTTTGGCGGGAGGTCGGACGATGCACCGAAGGCTTTGTTGAGTTATCATGGCAGGTTCGTGATTCAGATAACCTCGTCAGAAAAGTTCGTTTGGACACCGGGGATATCTTTGTGCAGCATGATTTAAGTCAAACACCTGTAAAGGGAGAAGTGGCTCAGATTTTGCACTACCTGGATCAGTATGTTTTCATTTTAACCCATGATGGGGGTAAAAGCACTATTTATCAGGCAAAGCCCGATTTTACAGGGTTCATCTCATGTAATCAATATGGGGATCAGGATATTCAGGATGAATTTGCCGGTGCGATTCCGAATGAACCCTTCTCAAAAATTGATTCCATTCGTTTTGTGCGAAGTGCATACCATCATGCATATTACAGCCAGATGTGCCTTGAAATAAGCAGCAAAACTGCGTCTATTCCGACACGGCTGCTTAGTATTTATTGGGATGAGCAAGAATAAATGAAAAAGGCAATTGTGATTTTTAATCAGTTTGAATTGCCTTGGAACATTTACGCAACTGCATCCGTCAAAAGAAATAAACTGTTATATGCCCGTTGAGGGAGTGGCGTCAATAAATAATTTATTCGGTTTCTTTTCCCCATACCGCTGCAAGACGCTCAAACAGCGCCAACACCTCGGCACGGGTTATTGAAGAATTCCATTTGCTTGAACCGTTGTTCCCCAATAGAATCCCTTTATCCTTCAAGCAGAAAATAGCCGGATAGAAGTCCATCGGGACGCCCCGTTCCGGATTCTTTACCGCATCTTCCAGTTGATTGAACCACCAGAAGCTTCCCTCTTCACCTTGGGGATTGATTAAGAATGTTACTTTTTGGGTGTCGCTGAAGGCTGGATTTTTATTGATCAAAGCGGTTTCATAATACCTGCCATTTGCTTCAATATCATCTCGCCAAAGTGTTGCAGCCAGTGCATGGAACACTTCACCCCGAGTCATTGGCTTCAGGATGAATTCGCGTGTTATCTGCTCCGGATAAGGCATCGCTTCACTTGCAACAATGACGTAATCCGTATACCATTCGTTTCCTACAAGGCCAGCGAATTGGGCCCTTTTTTGAATGTCTGCTTCTGCCTTTTGTTTGATCATTTCCTCGGTATGATTAAACCGGGCAAGCATGGTTAAACACTCTGCACGGCTAATGAGACTGCTTCCTCTGAATGTACCATCGGCAAAGCCCTTGATGAACATTCGGTACGTTGCCATGGGAATATGCTGTGAAAACCACTCGTCACCCCGTATATCACGAAAGGCCAAAGCGGCCAAATCCTTTAATTCTGCCTGGGAAGCTTGTGTAACAATGTAAACCGGCTTTCTCCTCATCATGACACCATAAGTAGGATTCAAAAGGGCATCACTGATGTTTGCACTGCCATACAATTTTTCCAGCCGCTTATTCATTTCAAGATAGTTCTTTGTAATGGGAGATATATCTGTAGTTGCTGGTGTCGGACTTGGTCTGGGTGTTGCCGTTGGTGCGAGGCGCCGGAGGTTAAAAGCCCTGCGGAAACACCGGTGCCCACAAAGACCGTCACGTCCCGGGTTTTATAATTGTAGCGGTAGTTTACAGATGCAAATTCGGTCAGGTCGATCTCAAGCCCGGCTTCAGTACTATACGTTACGGTGAGTGGGCCGACAGCAAATGAAACGGAATCTTCCATAACGAGATCACTCTGGCCGGAGCTTCCGGAATTCTCCGTGGATGGGGTTCCCGCCACTGGTTCTTCAACCGGCTGCATTGGTCTTGGCGTAGGCGAGGGAGCCGGCGTCGGTGTTGGTTTTGGTGTCGGTGTTGGGACCGGTGTTCCCATCTGCGTGCCGGGGAACTCAGGGAAGACCGGAAGCCTGAGCTGTCCGTTGTCCTGCGTTTCCTCAATGCCTGCTACGGATACATTCGCCGCAACAATCGCACTGTTCGCGGCACCCGCGACAATATAAGGCGTCAGTGCACAGGCAACATTGGTTTTCCGGCTTTGCTGATAGCGGTTATAGGTTTGACCATTTCCAATATATTGAAGAATACTGCCGGAGTATAACCAATACTCCTCCATAAGGTCGGCTGTTACCTGATAACCCTCTTCAATCCTGGGGTTTGCTTTTTCCAGAAAACGATCTGCGTCCTCCTTGAAAACTCTCTGCTCAAAGGAACTAAAAATACTATCGTTAGTGAACACATTGCTCAAAAGCTGGCTTGCGGTTTCTATCGGGTTGCTTCCGGCCTTTTTCCAGAAGGATTCATAAAACTCCAGCACGACCGCATTTAAGGAATCGGGCTTTGACAGGGCTTCCTCATATGTTTTATCAATATATTCCTTCAGATTCTCATTCAGCTTGATCTGCACATAATCATCCAGAATGTTCAGCCAGAAAACCTCCTGCTCGTAGGAGATGCGAAGCCAGCCATCCTCGGAGACGGTTAGACCACCGGAAGCGGACTGAAATAGTTTTTCGAGAATTTCCCCGGATACCAGTTCGGTGATCTCGCCTGACTCCAGTACATCCTCAGCCGTCATACCACCAAGTGCCTGAAGCATGCCGAGCGCATCATTCACAATGGACTTGCCATATGCAACAGCTGAAAGGGTGTACTTCATAGCGTCATCCATCAGTTGTGGGGAGGTCGCGCAGGCACTTAACGATTCGCGGCCCAGTTCCATATCTCTTGATATCTCCAGCTGGGAAGCGGGCGTGTCCAGGGTATCATCAAAGGGGGTCCGGCTTTTGGAAAAATCCAACAGCTGTGCGAGGGTGTATTGTTCAAAGACCGGTCCGGCGATTTCAAAATACTCTTCATTCTGCTGTCTCAGCGCTTTATAGGTATCGGTGACTAAACTGGTATAGCCGTCCCGGGCACCTTCGAGCATATGCTGGAACGCTAAAGCGTATTCTTTTGTACTCATGTGGCAAAGCATCATTCCCTGATGGGCGGGGCCGCTTGATGGATCCAACCGAAGAATTGCTGAAAAGCTTATCTCGGCATAAGGTGTTTTTTTCAGATCCAGGGCACACATGCCGAGACTATACAGGATGGGCTCGCTGTCGGGCTTCAGTCTTAGCGCATATTGTAAAACCTGAAAGGCATCTTCGTTGGCATTGGCTTCACGCAGCAAGGTGGCCAGGTTTAGTGCGACAATCGGATCCTCCGGGTGCTCGACGGCAGCCATGGAGCAGACAACCTCCGCGAGCTCGGGATATCCGGTGGTGTACAAAGCTGTGGAAATAGCATTGATCACTTCAGGAGCATATATATCCGTTTCCTCTTCTTCATCGGTGGTTTCAGAATTGATAGATACATCCTGCAGGTTGGTCAAAGCAACCGAAGCGAGGCTGAAACTGAAATAGGACCCCGGGCTTTTTCTCACGGTCTCCAACGAATTGTTTATTGTAGTTCTCTTGGCTTTATCAACGGATATCCGAGATGCTTCTGTTTTTCTGATATAATCCGTGAGCTCTTTCATACCCTTCTGGATATCCAGAAGGACTTCCTTCTGTTCACCCGTCAGAGAACGAGCAGAACGCTGGGAGAGCTTCTGTGCATATTTTCTAAATTTTTTGATTTCCTTTTCTGTTGGTTGAGTCAGGTTTTGCGGGTTTATCAGATCCTCTGAGGTCACCTTTTTGGTATGGAATCCAAACAGCAGCCCTTTGGTGACCTTTGAGATCAATACCGGTTCCAGAAAGCAATTGGCGGCGGTCATGGACAAGATTGCGATCACAAGCAGGAGCGCCAGAAATTTGATGAAACCATGTCTGCGCTTTTTGACAGGATTCTGAAACGTTTGTCCTTCCATTTGATAATCATTTGGATCATTATTCGGATAGTCAGACATAAACCATTCCTCCGAGCTTTTTACGAAACCGCAAGTAATCGCATGACCGAGATATCCGCCGTTGCTTTCGATGCCGGAACACATTTCGCATGCCCATTCAGAACAACAGGCAGAGGGGATCTATATAGTTTTGATTATAACAGGTTTTATAAAAATAGCACAATTATTTCGACAATGAGCGAACTATTCTATGATCATTCCTGAAGGTTATACCCGGGTTTGTATTATGATTGACAGGTATTGATTAGTGCTAAAAATTATGAAAAAAACATGGAATATACTTTTGATTTTGTAAGCTGAGTGTCCTATAATGTATATGTTGGTAAAAGCAAATTCCTATCTATGAGATTATTGATTGATGCGTAAAAAAGTTCTATTTCCTGTTCTAATTGTTCTTTCCGTTCTTATCATTGCCGTTATAATCTTCTGTCTTCTGATACGCAACCTGAATGGCTCATCAGATAAAATGCCGACAGGCAGAAATGAAGCTGAAACCTACCTTCTGTCATTGGATACTTTCAATGGCGCGGCAGGATTGGACCTGAGCACCAGGGATTTTTCTGATGTCTCCTTGGAGGTGCTCGCACAAGTCCTCTATGACAGCAAAACCCTATGGCCGGATGCGTCAAAGCTGCCGAAGGGTTTTTCGCCTGAAGTATGGCTTACCACTGCCAAAGCCCATGGAGCCGGTTTGGATAATCTCCATCAGGCGGGCATCACCGGGAAAGGCATATCTATTGCCATTTTTGACAAACCCATTAACGAAAACCATAAGGAGTTCTCCGATAGATTGGTATATATCAAGACCGATTGCGTCGGCAGATTTGACGTGCTCCACTTCCATGGAATCAGCTGTGCCTCTGTCATAGCGGGAAGCACATGCGGCGTTGCTCCGGAAGTCAACCTTTTTTATTTTGCTGTCCCGGATAGCACAGAGAACTTCTCGAACTACTGTAAGGCGATGGATGAGCTGATCGAGTTTAACCGTATGCTGCCACAGGACCAGAAGATACGCCTTGTGTCCATCTCGGATGGTTTAACCGAAGAGGGTTCACAATGGGAGAAATGGCAGACTGCCCTAAACAAAGCGGAGCAGGAAGGTATCGCCGTCAATTATTCCAATGAGCTTATAAAGTGGGATATAGCCTATGGCGGATGCCCTCCTTACAACGATATCAACAATCCCAAAAACTTTATTCCGGAGCATTATGTCAAAGGCATGCGAATACCCAAAAACCTGACTTTCACACCAAGCAGTTACAGGACAACGGCCGCCAATGAGGGAGACGATGCTTACCGCTATTGGCCGGAAGGCGGATTTAGTTGGTCTATCGCCTATGTATCCGGTCTTTCAGCCCTGGCTTACCAAGTCAATCCCGACATCACCTATGAAGAGATAGTCGATTTATTATGTGAGACGAAGCTCAGCGATAAGGACAGCTTTGGCCTGATCAATCCCGAAGCTTTTATTGAAGCGGTTAAAGTGCATAAATCCCAATAGTCATAAGGGCGACGTAAAAAAGATGCCCCGCCTGTTTTCTTACTCATGATAGAATAGAGGAAAGGATTTTGCGATGAAGAATGCAATAAAAGAGATCTTCCTGAGTTTAGGTTCAGATTTATGCGGTGTAGCAAATATCGACAGGTTCGACAATGCTCCCAAGGGCTTTCATCCTTTGGATATCTATGATGAATGTAAATCTGTGATCGTTTTTGCAAAGGTACTTCCCAAAGGGACAGCAAAAGTGAGTCCGAGAATCATTTATCAGCATTTTAATCAAATCGGACCTATTGAGCTGGATAGAATAGCATATGAGGCAGCACTTAAAATCGAAAGAGCCTATAATTGCTGTGTTGTACCGATTCCATCAGATGGCCCGTATGAATACTGGGATGAAGAAAAACTGGAGGGACGTGGTTTAATCTCCATGAAGCATTCTGCTGTAAATGCTGGTATCGGTACATTGGGGAAAAGCACTATGCTTTTAAACAGTCAATTTGGGAGCATGCTTAGTCTCAGTGCTGTCCTCACAAATCTTGATCTTGCATCAGATCCATTTGCTGAAGAGATATGTATAAAAAGCTGCCGGGTATGCGTGGAGAGTTGTCCGGTAAATGCATTGGATGGAAACTCTGTAAATCAGGCATTGTGCCGTACGAATGCTTATGGAGTTACCAGCCGGGGCTTTGATATTATCAATTGTAATAAATGCAGGGTGGTTTGCCCGAGAGCTTTTGGGAAGTAGCTATTGATACCTCACTAAATTAGCAGTACGCTCTCTGAGTTTCCGAGAGCGTACTAAAATAGAGATAGAGGTGAAAGAATATGTCTTGTTGTGGAGTGCTTTTTGCTATCGAACAATCTAAATCTCAAAGATTAAGAGAATGCAAAAACGATCATGAACTGGTTGATTACATCCAAGAGAACATCGAGGAGGAATGGGACGAAGACTGGTTATGTTAGACAGATAAGGCATGGAATGCGATACATCGGTGTTTTGCCGTTCAATTTCATTTTATACGCTCCAGTCTGTGCGGGAAACTTTATTTTCTCAGATGCTGAAGCAGAACTTCATCGAAAATCAATCCCCGCTGAAGTACTTCAGGTAATCTGCAAAATTCTCCGGTACCAGGTTATGCCCGCTGTCGTTGACTTTATACTCCACCTTGATTTTCCGTTTTTCCAGAGCCTCACATAAGGACTGCAGTCCCACGGAAAACGGCTCGTTTTCATTGCCCCACTCCAGATAGATCTGCAGCTTGTTTAGCCCTTTCTTTCGGGCATATTTTTCAGTATTCTCAATTTCATCGGTGTTTTCATCCGGAAACAGCCATTTCTCCAGCTGGGTCCCTGAGTAGTCGCTGGAGGGAACAGCAGCGCTGTATCCACTGACCTTACTGAACAGATCAGGATGCTGAAATGCAATACGAAGGGACATCATACCGCCCATGGAAAACCCGCCAATGTACCTGCTCTTTGCAGAGGCGATTGTATCGAAGTTCGCATCTATGTAAGGGATCAATTCCTTGCTGATATACTGGTCGATATACCTTTCGCCCAGCTTGCCGTATTCCTTCATTTGCTTGTTAAATTCCTTCAGCGCGTCATCCTTCACAAAGGGAAAGACCATGATCATCGGTTGAATTTCGTTATCTACGACTAATTCATCAGCAATTTCAGTGATTCCCGCATTCGTCCACATGGTTTCACTCGAGGAACTGCCGTGCAGTCCATACCACACGGGATACTTCTTTCCTGCGCCATACCCCTTGGGAAGGTAAACACGAACCGGCATTATTCTTTCCATGAACGCACTTTCCACAGAAAGGTCGATGATTTGAGATTCCGCCAAGGGTTCACTGATGGCAGAGTCGGCTCTTTCCCGATGAGTATTGGAACACCCGTGGAGCGCTGGAAAAGCAAAACCAAATATAAAAATAAAAACGACAAGATGAATCCGTTTTATAAACCTAAAGCACATACCCATTACCATCCACCTTACCTATTCCACCGCTGTCCATATATCCAGCGCACGGGCAGTTACCGCGATATCTTTATGGTTTCGAAATAGCCTTAAACGGTTTGCACAATCCTGTCGCCAGATCAAGGTGCTTCCTACGGCTTCCAGTATCGCCAAAGCAATATAATGCGCTTTATGGCAATTGTCATGCCATAATCGATCAACAATTTGCAACAGAGTATCAGATTCCCAGTAACCCTTGCTGCTTTCGATATTATGTAGCACTTCGCTATACGCACTGTTTGCAAGATGAGGATAATTTATCATGCATTCCACAATATTATTAATATTGGTGATTGCATCATCTGTATCATTCCAATCAATTAAGGCAGCATAAACTTTTATCAGGATATGCTGTAATGTGGTGTCTTTTGAAATACATTCAATCATACTTTGAAATAATGGTGCCAGGTTTATGCGGATATGATTGGATAAAGAGGTCAGAAGAGTTATAAAAGCGACAATTCGCTGACGATGGGGCAGATCTCTTTGCGCATTGGCATTGAAGTCTTCAGTTATTTCAACATTGATCAAATCCCTGAAAACACCCATCACAATTGCGTTGGCTTTACCATCACAGCTGGCTTCTACCAGTGTATGAATTGCTGTACGCCACACAGAGCTGCATCCAAGGTCAACAACAGCCGCTGCAGCGGCGGCAGCAACCACTTCCTCGCTTCCGGTTATCCATTGCCTCATATAAGTGAACGCTTCTGCCCGAATGTCTGCCTCCGGATGGTTCGCAACCCGAATGATGAATTTCAAATAACGAGCCTTGTTCGCTGCAGACAATTGATTCGGTTGCAGGGAGATTACGCTTCTGACAATATCGGGCTTCGATGAACCGGCCAGCTCGCTGAGTATATCCCATGCATCCTCATTGACCGGAAATGCTCTTGTGGCATGGCCAACAGCAATGATAACATCCTTATGCGGGTTTGTTTTCTGCAGTTCTGCCTTTAAAAGCGCCACGCCGCCACTGCATTGATATGCTCCGATTAGCCTGATCGCTTCTTTTCGAACCGTAATTTTCAAATCATCCCGGCTTAGAAGCTCTTTCACGCTCAGCATGAATGAGTCAGGATGAACAAGCCGTACACACCTGGGCAGGGAATACATTGCAACACGTGCTTTATCACTATCAATATTTTCCAATAAGGTCGGAATCGATTTTTCGGGCTCTTCAAGCAGCGATATTGCATGAAGTGCTGCTTCAGCGATAGGAATCTCGCTGCTACTAACATAACTGAACACTATATCCGGGCAGATATCTGGCATCCTGGCCATGATTTTCATGCAGTTTGCACGCTCCCAATGGCTTCGCTTATTGTCGGATACGATTCTGTCCAGCAGATACATAAAAGTTTCTTGCTGGCGGGGCAGCCATCTTTGAAAACCATTCACAGCTGGCACTAAATAAATGGTTTTACCGGTTAAGAAATGCCCTCGGATGATATCCCCGCAGATATACGGGTCCAGCCATTCCTGACGCCGCAGATGCAAATGCATAAACACTGCTGGAATTGTAATATAAGATTTGTCGCGGGAGAGTAATTTCCTTACCCTTTCGTCACGGGTTTCTTTCGGCTCAAGCCAGTACCTTACAGCCTGAGTAGCCACATACTGTGGCTTTGCAGCGATTGCTTCCTCCAGCAAATCCTGAAGCTGCGCTATATGATGGCCTCGTTTGCCCATTGCTGCTGCCAAGGCGATAGCCACATTGTAGTTTTCACGTTTGTTCGAATCTACGACCAGTGGGTAAATTGCATTGAAAACTGATTTTTCCAAACCATGGGGGATGTTTTTTTCCAGCGAAGGGAACACCAATTGTCCCATCTGTTTTGTTAATTTCTTCGTTGTCTCCAATGAAAACAAAAATAGTTCGCCGCCCGGGTTTGATACGTTCTGGGTCATCACTGCAAAGGCAAATTGTTGCACAGCGTATCTGGTTGCGTGGGAAGTGTCCCTGGCGTCAATCACGCTGTCCACCAGCAAGGTAAGCTCTTTGATATGCCTGTCGGTAAAAATGGACGCATTGTATCTGGCGAGCTCGGTAAAAACTGCGCTTCTTACAGGATCCTGCTCGTTTTTGATGCGGCACAGGAACAACAAGGTTTCATCGACACCGCACCTGGAGAACGCTGTGCTACGGATAAGACATGAAAGGGCCTGCATTCTTTCATCAGCATTTGACGAACAGGCTGCTTGCTGTAACACCTCTCTGGAACATTCAATATCACGGTAGGAAGTAATCTGATGGATTCTTTCCCGGCTTTCACAAATCTGGCGAAGACTAAGCATACGAACCGCCTCACGGTCACGTAACGCATGGGGAAGCTCATACAGTAAAGATTCAGGAAGAATCATAGCTTTTCGGTCTTCTTTTTCATAGATGCCCTCAAAAACATCTTCTCTGTCGGATGGAGCAATGTGATGAAGAAGCTTCGCAATATGTTCAGGTTTCTCGGCAATCAGCCTGCCCAGTTCAATCCACTGATCTTTCGACAAGCAACGTATGTTTCTTAGTAAAGTAATGGGTATTCCTTTTAACAGAAGATTTTTCCGAAACCCCTTTTGAGCCAGTAGATCAAAAACCTTATCCGGGCATTTATGCGCCAAAATCCCCAGGCTTTTTTCCAATGAAGGGTGAATTGTATCCTTAGGCCCAATATTTATCGCACAATCCAGAATAAAATCTGGTTTTTCCGCACACAGAAAACGAATGGCGGTTGAGAACCTGGACCACACAAGGCTTTTTTGCATCAGCGGTGCTTTTTCCAAAGAACTTTTGAAATAGTCTGCAACCACCTCAAGGCTTCTGTATGCCAACAAACTCCAATTCGTAATGGTGTGCCCGATGTCCGGAAGATATTTTTCAATTGTTTCTTGGCTGCATGAGGGTAACAGAAGCGCGGCATCATGTGCGCCCCACCGGGAATATACCAGGGGGAGCAGTCGTTCTGCCAATGGCCTTCGGTTTAGCTTGCGAATGTTGCGCAGCAGTAATCGGCGGCAATCCTGTGATAGAACTTCGATTTCCTTAACAATATCGTCGTCCGATACTACGAATGAAAGACCGCCTGCTGCCGTTTTTCTAACGCTGGCCATGGGATGCTTTAAGGCAGACAAGATGATATTGGAGTTCTTAATGGTTAGTGCACCGATTAGTGCAAGGTGCCCCTCATAAGCACCGTCCTGCAGCAAAGAAGTCAACAAATCCAAATACTGCTTTGACTGAGCATTGTCTCGCCCTATCATGGCCATTTTCTTTACTCTGGCAGAATGGCCAAGCGAATCAAACTCTTTCAGCAAATCTTTCTTACTTGGAATAGAATGATTGAAAAGCATATGTCACCTCAACACATAGATTGCTTCACTGCAGAAACGTATTCGCCAAATAAGGATACATGATTTCCAAATGAATGCAGTGAAATAAAAAAAGTTTATCAAATTGATCTTTCTATCAAAAAGCGAGAATCCATAGTAAATATGACATATAAACAAGAATCTTATGTTTTGTAGCTGTGAGTATCTCTTTATTGGGATATATGCGAAGCTCACTTTAGTATCTTATCACAATGATACTTTTGTGTATAGAACTCTCATTTGTTGTATGCTCATTCTCCATAAAAAAGTTGTTTTTTATAATTTGTAAATGTAAACTGATATGAGGGAAGCATAACGAGGAATACACATCAAAGAGAAAACCAAAGTATAAAGAGAAATGATAGTATTTAGTACAGAGGCTAATAATGATATCGTTTCTGACGATGGAACCCAAAGCTTTAATTTGAATGAACTTAACCTTGAATTTGAGAAGCATGGAGGTATTGCTTGCCCATGAAAACAATCAAAACAGCCCAGCCTGTTGAAAAAGTAACTATATCCGACAAGTTCTGGACCGACTACTCAGATCTTGTCAGAAATACGGTGATCCCATACCAGTGGGAAGCCTTAAATGATCGCGTCGCCGATGCCGAGCCCAGCCATGCCGTCAAGAACTTTAAGATAGCCGCCGGGCTGGAAGAAGGCGAATTCAGAGGGTTTGTGTTCCAGGACACCGATGTGGCCAAATGGCTGGAAGCTGTGGGATATAGCCTGGCGATTCATCCGGATCCCCAGTTGGAATCCATTGCCGACGGGATGATCGACATCATTGAAAAGGCACAGCAGCCTGATGGATATCTGAATACGTATTATCTCATTAAGGAAAAAGGAAAACGATGGACCAATCTGCAGGAATGTCATGAGCTTTATACGGCAGGTCATATGATGGAAGCAGCCGTTGCTTATTATCATGCAACGGGGAAGAGGAAGCTGTTGGATGTCATGTGCCGCTTTGCCGATTACATCGATACTGTTTTCGGGCCCGAGCCTGAAAAGCTGCACGGGTATGATGGGCATCAGGAGATAGAGCTGGCGCTTGTGAAGCTGTTCAAGGCAACCGGTAACGAGAAGTATCTTCGGCTTGCCAGGTATTTTATTGACGAGCGTGGAAAAGAACCGAACTTTTTCCAGAGCGAATGGGAAAGCCGGAAGGGCCTTTCACACTGGAGGGAGGGGCAGGTTCCTCCTCCGGATTTAAAATATCATCAGGCCCACAAGCCTGTCCGTGAGCAGGATGTTGCAGTTGGGCATGCGGTAAGGGCGGTATATATGTACACAGCCATGGCTGATATCGCAGGGCAGACGGATGACCATGATCTGTTTGATGCCTGTAAACGCATATGGAATAATATTGTTCAAAAACAGTTATACATTACTGGTGGAATTGGTTCTACGCATCAGGGCGAGGCATTCAGCTTTGATTATGATTTGCCCAATGATACGGTATACGCAGAAACCTGCGCTTCAATCGGCTTAATCTTCTTCGCCCAAAGAATGATGCAGATTGAGCAGCATGGCATTTATGGCGATGTAATGGAACGCGCGCTGTATAACATTGTTTTGGGCTCCATGTCCCGTGACGGAAGACATTTCTTCTATGTAAACCCTCTGGAGGTATGCCCGGAGGCTTCTGAAAAGAATCCGGACAGGCGCCATGTGAAGCCAATCCGGCAAAAATGGTTTGGCTGTGCCTGTTGCCCGCCCAATGTTTCAAGGTTGCTGACATCTCTGGGGCAATATGTGTATTCCTTCAATCAGGATACGGTGTTTGTTCATTTGTATATCAGCGGCGATGCCGAAGTGGAAATCGGCGGGGAAAAGCTGCGGCTTGTTCAGGAAAGCAATTATCCCTGGGATGGCCATATAAAAGTAAAGGTTGAGGGGGTCCAAGAGAAAACCTTTAAACTGGCATTGAGGGTTCCCGGCTGGTGCAGGCAATGGACTGTTCAGGTAAATGGTATGCCG
Source organism: Thermoclostridium sp. (assembly GCA_017995215.1). Taxonomy (GTDB): domain Bacteria; phylum Bacillota; class Clostridia; order DSM-8532; family DSM-8532; genus JAAYJG01. The sequence goes on along the minus strand of JAGOJH010000013.1, from coordinate 4,384 downwards.
GTAGAAAAGGGAGGAAACCTTGTAAACGGTTATCTGCTTTTGGAAAGGTGCTGGAACGCAGGCGACGAAGTGGAGCTTTGCATGGAAATGCCGGTGGAAGTAATTCAATCCAATCCGAAGGTTAACGCAAACGCAGGCTGTGTCGCTTTGCAAAGGGGGCCAATTGTTTACTGCCTTGAAGAAGCTGACAACGGAAAGAATCTTTCGGCCCTGTCTATCGCGCAGGAGCCCGATATAAAGATTTCCTGTGCTGAAGAAATCCTGCAGGGTGCTGTTATCATCCATGCTTCAGCCTTTCGTACCTGTGAAGAGAATTGGGGCGAACAGCTGTATAGGCCATTTATTCAAGAGGATAAGCCTGCCAAACTCACAGCAGTGCCCTACTTCATGTGGGGCAACAGGGGGCAGGGCGAAATGCAGGTATGGATACGCCGGCATTGCTGAAAAACAGCATCGGGAGGAGAGACCATGTCCCAGTTCTTGTCCGGATTTGGAATTTTGATCGCATATTTCGTGGTGTTTGTTAGTATCATCATTCCCACAAGAAAGTTTTTTTCTGCAAAGAGTGAACTGTTCCGAAAGGTGCTTCATATTGGGGTGATTTTTTCCTTATTCGTTTTTCTGTACGCTTTCAATGTTTGGTGGCATGCAGTTTTAGCCTGCTTTGTCCTGATCATTCTTATTTTCCCCATTCTCCATTATGCCGAAAGGCTTAAGGGCTATTCAACGCTGCTGGTTCAGCGCAAACCCAATGAGGTGAAATGGAGCATGATTCAAATATTTGTGACTTTCAGCATTGTATTAACAGTTGGCTGGGGCCTTTTTAATTCTGGCTATCTTGCCGTGGCAAGTGTGTTTACCTGGGGTTTTGGTGACGCAGCGGCAGCTTTGGTAGGCAAACGGTTTGGTAAACATAAGCTCCAGGGGCGCCATATTGAGGGCGTGAAATCCGTTGAAGGTACTGTTGCCATGGCGGTTGTGGCATTTCTTGCCTGCTCGGCTGTATTGCTTGTCAAGGGTGCAACAGCTTGGTACATTAGCCTGATAGCTGCAGCTGCTGCGGCTATTTTTGCTTCAATCGTTGAACTGTACACGCGTAACGGTGCGGACACGATCACCTGTCCTCTTGCGTCGCTTGTTGTTTTAACCACAATACTATGGGCATCCGGGGGTATAGCGCCGGTATGGCAGTAAGCGATAAACGCGTTAAAATACCCTTCTTGTTTCGATATTATGGGATTACGGAGGTGTAACGCTGGTATGGCAGTAAGCGAAAAACGCGGTGGCAGAACACTTCTCGCCTCCGTATTACTCAGCGCGCCGGGGCCGTTGGTTTTGGGGCTTGGCTTGCTGGTTGGAAAATCCACCACACAAATAGCTGATTTTGTGCGGCGCACGGTTGAACTTGCAGCAACCATTGTTTCCTGGTATGTTTATCGTTCTACCTCAGGGCTTCCCAGCGGTGATGAAAAGCGCGTCCGGCTAGAGCGCCGCGTTGACATTATCGTTGGCATTGCTATGCTTATATCCGGCTTGGCCATGGGGTGCCTGGCTGCTGTTGGTTTTATTCGCCCGTCTGATAAGGGCAATGTAGTCCCTGCTTTAATCATTGCAGTTCTGGGGGTCATCAGCAATGGTATTCTGGCAGCGAACTATACGGCAGCCAACAAAAAAAGCCCGAATGACGTGATGAAAGCACAACGCGCTTTATACTATACGAAAACGGTTGTGGACACTTGTGTTTGCGGTGCACTTATTGCGGTGATGCTGGTAAAGGGAAATGCGGCCAGGATTGCAGATTTTGCGGGCGGGCTTGCCGTAACTGCCGTGTTATGTGTAAACGGTTTGAAACTGATTATCAAACGATTTGCAGCAGGAAAAAAGGTGATTGGCAGGCGTAACTAAACTAAGCAACTTTCACAGGGCGATATCGAATAAAGAACATAAAAAAAGAAACCTTTCGGTTTCTTTCTTGTATGAAAGTATTTTCCTAAAAATCCACGACATTGGGGTAAGCATAAGAGTCACCCTTATAATTCTTCAGTTTCACTTCCTGGTCGTTGATTTCCTGAATGTATTGCACTCCGACCGGAATTTTGCCTCCGCCGTTAGGCGCGTCAATCACAAAGGTTGGCACGGCAAACCCGGAGATATATCCCCGCAGGTGCGCCATAATATCCATACCCTTTTCCACAGGGGTGCGGAAGTGGTTGATGCCCTGGGCGATGTCGCACTGATACAGGTAATAGGGGCGAACCCTGTTTCTTACAAGCTTCAGCATCAGTTCCTTCATGGTTTCCACGTTATCGTTCACACCTTTCAGCAGAACGGTTTGGTTGCCAAGAGGGATACCGGCATCCACAATCCTGTTACAGGCCTTAATCGCTTCAGGGGTGATTTCCCTGGGGTGGTTAAAGTGGGTGTTAATCCAAATGGGCTGGTACTTTTTCAGCATGTTCACCAGATCATCGGTAATGCGCATGGGAATTACAACGGGTGTTCTGGTTCCAATGCGGATCACCTCTACATGAGGGATGGCCCGAAGCCTTTTGATGATTGATTCCAGGAAAGAATCGCCCAGAATAAAGGGATCCCCACCGGAAAGCAGAACATCACGAACCTCGGGATGGCTGCCGATATAGTCCAAAGCCATCTGCACATTCTTCTCCAGAATGGTAAAATCCTCGTTGCCTGCCAGCCTTCTGCGGGTGCAGTGTCTGCAGTACATGGCGCATTTTCCGGTCAGCAGGAACAAAACCCTGTCCGGATATTTATGCACAATGGAGGGCACCTTGGTGTATTTTTCCTCCCCCAGCGGATCGATCTTTTCGAAATCGAAAACCTCCATCTCCTGCGGGGAAGGTATGCATTGCGTTTTAATGGGACAATGTGCATCCTCAGGGTTGATCAGGCTTGCATAGTAGGGAGTAACGGCCATCCTGAACTGGTTCAGGCATTCACCAAGAAACTTTTCCTCTTCACCAGACAACCCGATGATTTCCTTTAGCGTCTCCACATCCTGGATACGGTTTCTAAACTGCCATTTCCAGTCGTTCCACTGATCCTCCGTTACATTTTTCCACAGGTCGATTTTATTATAATCCATCACAGTAATACCCCCAATTCTAAACAGCTGACATCCCATACCGTTTCAATCCGCTGTTGAGAACCGACTTGATCAGATCGTCATATCCCAACCCGTTGTATTCCGCAAGCATGGGGTAATCACTATAGCCCGGCGCCAGGCCAGGAAGTGGATTAATCTCAATAAAGTTTATCTGGTTTTCACCAGAAAGCATGAAATCAATTCTGGCAAAATCTCTGCATTCCAGCAGGTCGTATATCTGGCCGGCAATTTGCATCATTCCTTTTTCAGTTTCAGAGTCAATGTTAGCCGGGCACTGATATTTCACATACTTTTCATAATTCGTTTTTACATGAAAGCTGTAAATCTTGCTGCCGTCAGGGTTTCCCTCGTTGGAGATCAGAATTTCCATGGGCCTGAAAACACGTTTTTCAGCACCGTTTCCAACAACACCAACGGTAAACTCACGCCCATCAATGTATTCCTCCACCAAAATGGGCTGATGGTATCTGTCCCACTTCTCTTTCAGAAGCGCTTTCAACTCTTTTCTGTCGTGTGCAAGCATCGTTCCCAAAACACCCTTGCTGGAACCTTCTGCATTGGGCTTTACAATTACCGGGAAATGCAGGCTGCGAGGCAGTTTGGACATGGTTCCGTTCCAAACAAAAAACACTGGTGTTTTTATTCTGCAGGACTTTACGATTTTCTTCGCAAGCCCCTTATCCAGTGCTATACATAAGGTGGTCTCATCAGACCCGGTGAATGGTATGGAATATAGGTTTAAAATGGCTGGAACCTGTGCTTCCCGGCCTCTGCCCCCTTTTCCCTCTGCTACGTTGAAAACAATATCCGGAGGATCCTCTTTCAGCTTCTGCGGCAGGTCTTCCCCTGCTTCCAGGAAAACAACCTCACATCCGGTGTTTCTTAATGCTTTTTCAATAGCCTCAATGGTGTGAATACTGTCATACTCCGCTTGTTCATCCTCAAGTTCATTTTCTTTTTTCTTCTTTAAATTAAATGTAATTCCGACCTTGTATCTGGGGCCTCTGGGAACCTCACTCACGGCAAGTAACCTCATTTCTTCATATATTCAATCATCGCTGACAGTCTATAGGCCACCGGAAAACTTCCAGATAAAAATCCTCCGTGATGATCACGCAGGATGCAGGGGCGGGAAGGTCTCCCGGGGTGGCAAAGCGTTCCAGAATGTTCAGCTTTTTTATTCGATTTTGTTTTGATTATAGCCAAACTGATGGTAAATGAAACAACGGAATAAACCGTTTTTTACCCGTTTTAGAC
>JAGOJH010000110.1 GCA_017995215.1 Thermoclostridium sp. | reverse complement strand
AAATGCGGGTTTTGCTTTATTGGGTTGTTGTTGCACGTTCCAGGTCAGTGCTGAGTAGAATTGCTTCGCAGAACCGCTGCGTCATCGATATTATACAAATTATTCACTGTTTTTCTCTACCTCTTTGCACATACCTCTAGCCTGTTTCATCTCATGATAAAATTTTCACAAGACCGCTGTCTAACCCTTTACTTTTAATTCGAACTGGGGTATGCTATATTATGGTTAATTTTCAGGATGGAAGGAGAATAAAAACATGAAACAATATTTGGAGATTGAATATGTATACGGCAGAGAAATACTCGACTCAAGAGGAAATCCTACTGTTGAGGTCGAAGTCGTAGTAGAAGGCGGATATGTAGGCCGTGCATCCGTACCGTCCGGTGCTTCCACCGGGGCTTTTGAAGCAGTTGAGCTGCGTGACGGCGATAAGAACAGATACCTTGGCAAGGGCGTTGAAAAAGCCGTAGATAACATCAATGATGTGATAGCCCCTGAAATCGAGGGAATGAATGTTTTTGACCAGGCTCTCATTGATAAAGTGATGATCGAGCTGGATGGAACCAACAATAAGGGCAAGCTGGGCGCCAATGCAATCCTGGGTGTATCACTGGCTGTTGCAAAAGCAGCGGCGGAAGCTCTGGGGTTATCCCTGTATCAGTATATTGGCGGAACAAACTCAAAAGTTCTTCCAGTTCCAATGATGAACATCATCAATGGTGGAAAGCATGCTGACAACAGCGTAACCATTCAGGAATTCATGATTATGCCGGTAGGTGCCGAAAGCTTCAAGCAGGCACTGCAATGGTGTGCAGAAGTGTTCCACACACTGAAGAAGGTTCTGAAATCCAAGGGCTACAGCACCGCCGTTGGTGATGAAGGTGGCTTTGCTCCTAATTTGAAATCCGACGAGGAAGCTCTGCAGGTTATCGTTGAAGCCATCAAGGCTGCTGGTTTTGAACCTGGCAAGGATTTCCGCCTGGCCATTGACGCTGCTGCTACCGAAATGTATGAAGAAGCCAAGGAAAAGGGACAGGAAGGCAGTTATTATTTCTGGAAGACCGATGTCATGAAGACCAAAGAAGAAATGGTTGCATTCTGGGAAGAAATGGCCTCCAAATACCCGATTATTTCTTTGGAAGACGGCGTTTCGGAAGAAGACTGGGAAGCCTGGAAAATGCTTACCGACAGGCTCGGCGAGAAGATTCAGCTGGTTGGAGACGATCTGTTCGTTACCAACACCGAAAGGCTTGAAAAAGGCATTAACCTGGGTGTTGCCAACTCTATCCTGATCAAGGTAAACCAGATTGGCACCCTTACAGAAACCCTTGAAGCCATTGAAATGGCAAACAGGGCCGGGTATACCGCTGTTACCTCCCACAGATCAGGTGAAACAGAAGATGCTACCATTGCCGATATTGCAGTTGCTACCAATTCCGGTCAGATCAAGACTGGTGCACCATCCAGAACCGACCGTGTTGCAAAGTACAATCAATTGCTCAGAATCGAAGAAGAGCTTGAAGATGTCGCCGAATATCCAGGCCTGAAAGCTTTCTTCAATCTGAAAAATAAATAAAGCCGGGTTTACCGGAATAAAAAAACAGCCTTCTTATACAGGAGGCTGTTTTTATTACTCTCTATTCTCGATCTATAGGGATGCGTATAACTTTTTAAACCCATATTCAACAAGGCTGCTGATATCGTAGGTTTTCTTGATAAGCTTCATCTTAGTCAGCTTGGATTCCTTATATTGAACTTCCAGTTTCACATTGTTACTGAAAGTCATGCCTCTGACCTCATTGAAAGCTTTAATATATTCATCGCTGTTGATTCCCTTATCTTTTCCCGGAATTTCGAACCGGAGGGCGATATTCTCAACCCTGCTTTCGTATGGTTTAAAGGTATAATAATTGTTTTTCAGTTCGTCCTTAAAATCGGGTGCCATGTACATGTTGTAATCGATGCACCTTGGCATGAGGACGGACCACTGAATGTCCTTTATAATTGTTGCAGCCGCCCCCTGATTAGTGATCATCACGGGTATTTCAACTGTAAATGCTGTTGAAATGCCATGATAGCTTCCACATCCGTCCATTTTAACATCATCCGGCGCCCGATATACCCTGAACTTGACTTTTGGCAATCTTAACGAAGAGGAATAAAAGGCCAATAAGGATGCAGCCAATGATGCTAACGATATAATGATTACGAATTCCATACTTTCACCCAATCCCTTTTTTCTATATTATTTCTATTCTAGTTCATTCGAGGATTTCTCTCTTTTGTAGAAATGTGATATGGATTAGCAAGTTAACTTTGCTACACATATATAATATTGTTTATTACAAAAATCGTCAAGTAATATCTTATTATTCGTTACTCCATTGGTACATTATTACAGAATACACTCATAAAAAAGTTACCCTTATGCGGGGGAAGCAAGGGTAACAAATTATTCCAAGATCCTGATTTTCAATTGTCTATGTATTGTGCAATTCAACATCAGCTGTTTTAGGGAAGAAAGCACCCTAATAATATTTCTTCGCCCCCATCACTTCCTGCACTGTGCGCAATGCTTCACCAAAGCGCTGGAAGTGAACAACCTCACGTTCTCTCAGAAAACGCAGCGGGTCTTTTACATCCGGATCATCCGCCAGGCTCAGCAGAAACTCATAGGTTGCCCGGGCTTTCTGCTCAGCAGCCAAATCTTCTACCAGATCAGCAATGACATCGCCTTTTGACTGAATATATGCAGCCGTGAAAGGGGCTCCCGAAGCATTCACCGGATAAACCGCCCCATCATGGTCGGAGTAATAGGCACCAAGACCGGCTTTTTCAATAGCATCCGGGGTGACGCCCTTTGTAAGCTGCCGAACCATAGTGCCCACCATTTCAAGATGCGCCATTTCTTCAGTTCCTATATCGTTCAGAACTGCCTGCGTTTCCTTTGTCGGCATGTGAAAGCGCTGGCTCAGGTAACGCAATGAAGCTGCCAGTTCACCGTCGGGCCCTCCATATTGTGTAATAATATACTTTGCCATTCGTGGATCGGGTTTTCGAATCATAACAGGATATTCAAGCTTTTTATCATAATACCACATACCTTACGCCTCCTTTTCCCAGGGCCACGGTGTATCGATCCACTGCCAGCAGCTTGGGTTTGGCAGATGTCTCTGACATAACGGGCCATATTTTTCCTCAAACATCTTCCGCAGTTTCTCAGATTCCTGCCAACATGTCCGGTAATCATGCAGTGCGTTGGCATCGGAGGGGTGTGTATCTAAAAACAAACCTAAATCGATCATACAAAAATCATAAGCCATAATTTGTTCAAGCAGCTTTTGGCGCTCATCCATCTCAATCACTCCTTTCATACTATTTCATGTGATATGGCCTGTACAACTCGGGGAATACGGTTCCTTTATGCAGCCCTTCCATTGCAGGCAATATTCCCATATAAACCTGATAGGGGATATAAGCTTGAGCAAGTTGTGGATTTTCCGGCATGAAGGGGATTCCGATGGCTGTCCCCGAGCAACTGTTTCCCATGTAAATGACTGCTGCATCTACAGCTTCCTTGTTCTTCATAAAAAACACCTTTCCAGTTATAAAATCATAGTACATCCTATGAAATTAACATAAAAAGGTGACGTAATATCCTTGGAGCAATTCTATTTTCTCCACTAAAAAAGCCCGGGTGATAAGAGGTTAACCTTTCAACCGGGCTTTGGTCTGACAATGGACAACAGGATGATTTTCAGGTTAGTACGGTGACAGTTAAGAATGCAATAAGTATCAAATTTCCATATTCATGGCTTTTCGCACTTCGGCGAGGGTAAGCTCTGCTACCTCCCGGGCTTTTTGAATACCGCTTTGCAAAACACCCCTTACATACCCCATATCGGACTCCAGTTCTTTTCTCTTTTGACGGATTGGGCGGAGATACTCGTTCAGGGTTTCAGTCAACAGCTTTTTCAACTGGCCTGAACCGCCGTCGCCGATTCTGTCGGCAATATCTTCCGGGGCTTCACCTGTCGCAAGAGAAATCAACAGCAACAGGTTTGAAACTTCGGGCCTGTTGGCGGGATCATAGGTGATCTGCCTGGTGGAATCTGTCTTTGCTTTTTTGATCAGGTTTGCAGTTTCGTCCTCGGTAGCGCTGAGCATGACAGCATTATTCCTGCTCTTGCTCATTTTTTGTGAACCGTCCAGGCCAAGAATAATCGGCGCCTTGCTCAGTAAAGCCTGGGGTTCGGGGAAAACAGGCTTGTTTCCTGCAAACTTGCTGTTGAACCTGCGGGCTATTGTACGTGTCATTTCAAGATGAGGCAGCTGATCCTTGCCTACGGGAACAACATTGGCTTTGCAGAAAAGAATATCCGCAGCCTGGTGCACAGGGTAAACATACATTCCTGCGTTAATCTGCTTCTGACCGGAAGCTTGAATTTCTTCCTTTACGGTTGGGTTCCGGTCCAGCTCTGCATTGGTTACCAGTGTAAGAAACGGAACCAGAAGCTGATTGAGCCCGGGCACATGACTGTGGGGAAAGATAAAGGTTTTTCCGTCATTGGGGTTCAGCCCCACCGACAGATAATCGATTGTAAGCTGTATAACGTTTTCAGAGATATGCTCGAAGGTATCCCGGTCGGTTAAAACCTGGTAATCTGCAATGACGATAAAGGTTTCAACACCCATTTGATGAAGCCTGACACGGTTTTGAACCGAACCGAACAAATGCCCGATATGCAGGCGACCTGTTGGCCTGTCACCGGTGAGAACCCTGTATTTCTCAGGATGGCTGCCAAGGTCATCCTCCAAAGCCTTACTCCTTGCCAAGGAGGCTTCAAACGTACCATAATCAAATTTTTCTTCCAAACTCATAACCTGCTCCTTAAAAGTATATTGTTTATGGATAAGTATACCATAAAGTTTGACATCACTGCATCATTTTCTTGATACTAAAACCAATGAATAGTGTATAACAAAAGAACCTTTTTATCAAATCTTATATGACCGGTTAAGGCTTTCGTTCAGGATGCCAGGCTGCGCCTGCTTACCTGTGAACAGTAAAAAGGTCACTACTACACAATCAAACAAAATTCACAGATTTCTTGACAAAACCCGTTCCATCCTTTACTATTTGAATAGAAAATACGTTGAAGGAGAGGAGTAGGCATTTTCAGGCCGCCAGAGAGTATGCGCCCTGGCTGAAAGCGCATTCGGAAACTGTCATGCTGAAGTCGCTCCGGAGTTGTTTGGCTGAAGGAAGTAGGCCATGCCGGTCGGGTTCCGATATCAACCCTAAAGTGCCCTGCAAAGGGAATTTTGGTGGTACCACGGAAGAACCCCTTTCGTCCAATCAGTTGGAGGAAGGGTTTTTTATTTTGCAAAGACGGCTCTACAGCTTGTATATTAGCATAGTGAAAATGCTCATGATAAAAAGAAATGCTCCCTCAATCATGAAAGAGGTGATCAGATGACTGTTCTAAAAATAATCGCTTTTATATTACTTGGTATCGGTGCTTTTTTAGTTTACGGAGCAAGGTTTATTGCAGCAAGGCTTTGTAAAAACAAAACCGATTCCCAAACCCAAAATGATCAGACGCAGGTTCCTGATAAGATCATGCCTGGGGAAGAGGATGAAAGTATCATGCAGAGGCTTCCCAGCCGAACCGTCCTGAATTTGAAAATGGTCGGCCTGGTGTTTATCCTGGTTGGAGGACTAATAATCATTGTTGCTTTTAAATAGGAACATAAGGGAATGATGGAGGAATGACCATGAATCACAATGAGATTCCAAAAAATTATGAACCCAGGGAAGTGGAAGAACGGCTTTATCAGTTCTGGGTTGACAAAGATTATTTCCACGCTGTGATAGACAGAGAAAAGAAGCCTTTTACCATTGTAATGCCTCCGCCGAATATCACCGGTCAGCTGCATATGGGTCATGCGCTGGATAATACGCTTCAAGACACGCTTACCCGTTTTAAAAGGATGCAAGGCTATTGTGCGCTGTGGCTTCCCGGTACAGATCATGCCAGTATCGCTACCGAGGTGAAAATTGTTGAAAAAATGGCTCAGGAAGGCATCACAAAGGAAGACCTTGGCCGTGAAAAATTTCTGGAAAGAGCCTGGGCATGGAGAAAGCAATACGGCGGAAGAATTGTCGAACAGCTGAAACGTCTGGGCAGCTCCTGTGACTGGAAACGCGAAGCCTTTACCATGGATGAAAAGCTGTCAAAGGCAGTTCTTGAAGTTTTCGTGCGTTTATACGAGAAGGGTCTGATATATCGGGGAGAAAGAATTATTAACTGGTGCCCCTGCTGTCTAACCTCCATATCTGATGCAGAGGTGGAGTATGAGGAAAAGGAAGGAAATTTCTGGTACATCCGTTACCCCGTAAAAGGATCGAATGAGTTTGTCACGGTCGCTACCACACGTCCAGAGACGATGCTGGGTGACACAGCCGTCGCAGTACATCCGGAGGATGAGCGGTACAGCCATCTGGTAGGCAAAACGGTGGTTCTTCCGTTAATGAACCGTGAAATACCGGTCATTGCCGATACCTATGTGGAGAAAGAGTTTGGAACCGGCGTGGTAAAAATAACTCCCGCCCATGACCCGAATGACTTTGAGGTTGGCTTGCGGCATGACCTGCCTGTGATCGATGTCATGAATGACAACGCTACGATGAATGATAACGCAGATGCATATAAAGGCCTGGATCGATATGAAGCCAGAAAGAGGATCGTCGATGATTTAGGCAAGCTTGGCCTACTGGAAAAAGTGAAACCACATGTGCATAATGTTGGAACCTGTTACCGCTGTAATACAGTCATCGAGCCCAAAGCTTCCAGACAGTGGTTTGTGAAGATGAAACCCCTGGCCGAGCCTGCTATTGAGATTGTGAAGAACGGCACCACCCAGTTTGTACCCGAGCGGTTCTCAAAAATCTACTATAACTGGATGGAAAACATACAGGATTGGTGCATTTCCCGCCAGCTGTGGTGGGGCCATAGAATTCCTGCGTGGTATTGCCAGGAATGCGACCATATGCAGGTTTCCAAAACCGAACCCGAATGCTGTGAAAAGTGCGGCAGTAAAAAACTTGTTCAGGATGAGGATGTACTGGATACATGGTTCAGCTCTGCTCTGTGGCCATTTTCAACCCTCGGTTGGCCCGAAGCTGCGGAAGAACTGAATTATTTCTATCCCACGGATGTGCTGGTTACCGGCTATGATATCATCTTTTTCTGGGTAGCCCGTATGATATTCTCCGGTGTGGAGCACATGGGAAGAGAACCCTTTAAATATGTTCTGATTCATGGGTTGGTTCGTGACGCACAGGGCAGAAAGATGAGCAAATCTCTGGGCAATGGGGTGGATCCCCTTGAAGTGATTGAACAGTATGGAACCGATGCCCTTCGGTATGCGCTGACGATTGGAACCTCACCAGGGAATGATATGCGCTTCTCTGAAGAAAAGCTGGACTCCAGTCGAAACTTTGCCAATAAGATCTGGAATGCCTTCCGGTTTACCATGATGAATTTTGATCCGGAACCATGCTTCGATCAAATCAACCCAGACAACTTTACCCTGGCTGACCGATGGATTTTAAGCCGGATGAATACGATTGTTAAAGAAGTCACAGAAAATCTTGAAAAATTTGAACTGGGGATTGGCCTGCAAAAGGTGTATGAGTTTATTTGGGAACAGTTTTGTGACTGGTATATCGAGCTGGTTAAGCCAAGGCTTTTCGACCGTCAGGCCAAAGGCAGGCAGGAAGCATTATATGTGCTCAATGAAGTTTTAAAAACCTCCATGAAGCTGCTGCATCCATTTATGCCATTTATCACGGAGGAGGTTTACCAGCATCTTTATACACAGGACGAGAGCATTATGGTCTCATCCTGGCCAGCTTACCAGGACGAGCTGCATGACCTGGAATCTGAGAATAAAATGAATACCATTATGGAAGCTATCCGCAGCATCCGAAATATACGCGCCGAAATGAAGGTTCCCGTTGCAAGAAAGGCCAGGGCTGTATTTGTGATAGAGGATGAAAGCGTTGGAACAATTTTCGCTCAGGAGCAGTCTACATTTATGAGGTTGGCAGGTGTGTCTGAGCTTACCGTGTTTAAAAACAGGAGCAATATTCCGGAAGATGCCGTTTCCAGTGTCATTCGGGGTGTAGAGATTTATATCCCGATGGAAGAGCTACTCGATTTTGAAAAGGAAATGGAGAGGCTTCAAAAGGAAAAGGAAAACCTTGATGCAGAGCTTTCAAGGGTAAACGGAAAGCTGCAAAATGAAAGCTTTACCGCAAAGGCACCTGCAGCTGTTGTGGAAGCAGAAAAAGAAAAGCAGAAAAAATACAGGGAACTGTACGATAAAGTTATAGAAAGAATTAGCTTTATTCAGGGAAAATTATAATTCAGCCCCAGTGGATGTTTTTAAGGCCGAAAATCTGAAGGCATCCGTTACAGTTTTTGCAAAGGAGCAAACCTGACAAATAACTCTTTAGTTTCCACAGGCAGTGTTCACCCATTGATTACAAAGGTTATGTCACTTGGAGGCTAGAGCACAAGCCCGTCTTGGCTTTAGTGGGACTGGCGATACAGACTTTAAGTAAGGAGAACCGAATGGGAATGCAGAAGAAGACAAAAATTGCATTGTTGTTTTTGCTCAGTTCAGTCGTTGTTTTTGCTATTGTTATGGCTATCTTCGTCTGGCCTGAAAAACCTGTGGAGACTATTCAGGTTGTTGAAGATCCAATAATTACAGCTGTACCCACACCAACCCTGATAGATGACGTTAAGGAACCTGATGAGTCGGTTGTGGTGGTGCCTGAAGAACCGAAAGGCCTGACCAACGGGCAAAAATATTATAAAGACCTGGTTGAGGAGGGCAGCAGGAATATCTTGCTGATTGGCCGCGATGCTGTATACGGTGCATATGATTCCATCATTGTTCTGAATATCGATGATAAAAACAAGACGATGAAGCTGATTAATATTCCCAGAGACATGTATGTTGATTATAATGATAAGATATTAGGCCAGCTAAGGGAAGCCGATCTCGAGAAGATCAAGGATCCAAGCATTCAAAAGCTGAACGCTGCCCATGCGATAGGAATCAGCCTGAAGTACAAATATGAAACCGGCAAATTTGGAAAGGTTTCGAATATGAATTTCTGGTCTGATTTGCTTGAGGAGGTTTTCAACATCGTCATCGATGATTACATCATCATCCAGACCAGTGGTTTTCGCGAAATCGTCGATTTTTTCGGCGGTGTTGAAATTGATGTACCGATGTACATGCATTATGAAGATCCCTTTCAGAATTTATATATTCATCTTGAACCAGGTTTGCAGCGGCTAAACGGTGAACAAGCTGAAGGATTTGTCAGGTTCAGGCAGGGTTATACACGGGAGGGTGTGTTTGAAACCTATTCCGCGCATTCCAGACAACAAAATACGAACATATTCCTGAAAGCTTTTTTCGAACAGCATGTGAACCTGTCGAACCTCGGCAGGCTGGATGAGTTCATGGATGTGGTTGTAAAGAATGTTAGAACAAGCGTTAACAGTACTTCAGAAATACTACAGTATTCAAATACCATGCAAAAAGTATTAAGAGGGAAGTATGAAACTTCGTCCATAATCGTCAGTTGCCCAAATAACAAGATCATCAATGGTATCAGCTATGAGATGCTGCGAACACAGCCTTAATATGGTTTGTTCATTCGCATTGCGCTGCAAAGCACTTCAAGCACGCTGAACGGGCAAGGTAAACACATTCTTTTCGATAGGAAATATAGTGGGAAATTTGTTTTCAAAACATATTGACAAGGGCATTACAGCCGTGTTAAGATGTAAAAGCCGCTGATTAAGACGGTTTGAAAAGTACATGAAAAGCGAAGCTTTACCGGGGAAAATATTACCGGCAAAAATGAACATGTAAAGTGCTTGACAAACAAAAAACAGCGTGATAAGATGTATAAGCTGTCTCCGATGATTCCTTGAAAGGCGCAGTATCAGTGCCGTTTAGGGATGAGGATGGCAAACCGGCGGAAGCTGGAACTGGACATTGAAAATTGAACAATGCAGATATAATGGAAAATGACGAATCCGTTAATTCAGATAATAACGTTTAGTGCAGCAATGCGCAGGAACGTTACTGTCAAAACACTTTGAGTATTTTTG
>JAGOJH010000109.1 GCA_017995215.1 Thermoclostridium sp. | reverse complement strand
CTCCAAAGACAAAAAGATCTTTGGACTCAATGACATTCTCGCTGTGGGAGGTAAGCCCGTTGAATTTTAGAATGATCACCAAAAGCCTGGGGATTGTCGTTTGTATAGAAGCGCTGTGTATGATTCCCTCCCTCGCTGTTAGCCTGATATACGGGCAGGATGATGCGCTTTCTTTCCTTTTTTCTGTTTTAATTTCGGTTGCTGCTGGCTTACTGATGTACCTGGTGAAGATCAAAAGTAAAAACTTCTACGCCAGAGATGGCTTTGCTGTTGTCGCTTTAGGGTGGATCCTGCTTTCTTTTTTTGGTTCTCTTCCCTTTCTGTTCAGCGGTTCCATTCCTCATCCCATCGACGCCTTTTTTGAAACCGCTTCGGGTTTTACAACCACCGGTTCCACCATCCTAAAGGAAGTCGAAAGCCTGCCGAAAGGTATTCTGTTCTGGAGAAGCTTTACCCACTGGATTGGCGGTATGGGTGTTCTTGTTCTTACCCTCGCTGTGCTGCCCTCTGTCGGTGCCAGCTCATTCCATATCATGAAGGCTGAAGCCACCGGTCCCAGTACTGAGAAGCTTGTGCCCAAGCTTGGCCAGACAGCAAAAATACTATATACCATCTATACGGTGATGACAGCAATACAGGTTATCCTTTTACTGATCGTTAAAATGCCTTTGTATGACGCGTTAATTCATGCCTTTGGCAGTGCGGGCACAGGTGGTTTTTCAAGCAGGAATTTAAGTGTGGGCGCTTACGGAAATGTTGCTGCAGAAATAATTATCACCGTATTCTGCTTCCTGTTTGGTGTGAATTTCAGCCTCTATTTTCAGCTTCTCAAGGGAAATATTCGAAACTTTTTGAAAGATGAGGAACTGCGTTTTTATACCGGTACCGTGGTCGCCGCCATCGTTTTTATTACGATACAGCTTTTTAGCAAAGGTGTTTTTTCATTTGGCGAAAGCTTGCGCCACTCGTCCTTCCAGGTTGTCACTTTAATCACCACCACCGGTTACTCCACGACTGATTTTAATCTGTGGCCTTCCTTCAGCAAGCTGATTCTGATCATCATCATGTTCTTTGGTGCCAGTGCGGGCTCCACTGCCGGTGGTATAAAATGCATCCGTATCGTATTGCTACTGAAGGCGGCAAGAAGAGAGGTGGCCAGGGTTATTCACCCAAGGGCTGTGCACACGGTAAAATCGGGAGGAAAGGTTGTCGATGAGCAAATTCTTTCTGAAACCATGGCTTTTTTCTTTATTTATCTGGCAATCTTTGCATTGTCTTTATTGATAGTATCTCTGGATGGAAAGGACATGACCTCCACCGTTACCTCTGTCGTTGCAACACTTTCAAATGTGGGGCCGGGTTTGGAGGTTGTAGGCCCCATGGGTAACTTCTCCAGCTTCTCGTATTTAAGCAAAATTGTTTTTTCCTTCTGTATGATAGCAGGAAGGCTGGAATTGATCCCGATGTTGATCCTCTTCTCGCCACAGGCCTGGAAGAGAGTAAGCATTTAAGATGAATAAATGCCCTTCAGTGGGTACAATGCCACTTGAGGTGTGTACCAACCGGAACACACCTCAAGCCTCGACCCGTGTTTGAATGGCATTTTTATTTATGACTGGTCATTAAACTTCGCTGCGCTGTTCGTCTATGCATCTAGCTCGTGGACCGTCTTATCCCAGAACAACCTTCAGGTCGTCCAGTTTTTGAATGACGTGTGCCTTGAATTTGTGATACTCTGTCTCTTTGTGTTTGAACTCCTGATCCAATTTTTTTAAGGCTTGATGATGTTCTTCAAGCCTGGTTTCATATTCCGTTTCGATGTTTTTTATCTTGTCCTTAATGGTTGCCTCATATTTCAGCTTTTCGGCATCAACATCCGCTTTCATTTCTTCCAGCAGCTTGTTCTTTTTCCTGGTGGCATCTTCTGTCTCTTCTTTTACCTTTTTTAGCTTTTGCTCTGCCTCTGCCGTTAATGCCTTTGCATCAGTTTTAGCCTGTTCCCTTACCTTATGAGCCTCTTCTTCTGCAGCCAAAACAGCGTTATTTGCCTGTTCCTTGATTTTTTGAGCTTCACCTTGTGCAGCAGAAATGTCGGCTTTAGCCTGTTCCCTTACTTTATAGGCTTCTTCTTCCGCTGCCAAAACAATGGTTTCAGCATTAGCCTTTGCTTCCTGCACAATGCCCTCTTTCTCTGCAGAAGCAGATTGCAATAGGTTGTCTGCATTTTCCTTCGCTTTAATAAACGTTTCAGCAATCAACATTTTTTGCTTTTCATGCGCTTTTAATTCCCGGGATAATTGTTGAATTCTATTGTTCAAGTTCAAAATGTCTGTAACCAGGTTTGATTTCTGTAGCTCCAACTCCTTGTACTTTGCATCGTACTCTGCTTTTAGTGAATATAAACGCTTATCTACGTCTTCCGGTTTATAGCTTTGCAATAATTTTTCTATCCTTGCCACAGCCACACTCTCCTTGTGATAAATATTTACATTCTTAAAGACTTTATCCCGCTTTCAGGAAATTAATTTACTAAATCTGACACAAGTATACATCATCAGATAGTTATCGGTCAATATCATTGCCGGGATAAAATGCAGCACCTTTGCGAGAGCTTTCTGCCGGCTGGACATAAATAGCTGCACACCCCGCACTGAATACGATCTTCAGGATGATAGGCTGTCAAAGAAAGATTGATTGGTTTTTGTCATCGTGACCCCTCCTTGAAGATATCTTGATTTTCATCGTTTTTTCTCACATATTCAGCCTTGCGTCCTAAAGCTGGCTAAAGCCTTCTGCTGAACATCGATCACACGGTCACAGAAGCTGTCGAAATAGGGGTCGGGAACCTGCAGCTCCGGATGAGATAAGAGGTATTGAATACTCAGCCTCACACCTTCATCAAATCGCATTGTCGCAGTATACTCCGGTACAAAGCTCTTGATTTTACTGTTGTCAAAAATAACCGATGCAGATTTATCTCCTGTAAGAGGGCCCTCATAACCCGGGTCACATCCGATGAGAAAATCAGATGCAACATGAAACTTCTTCACCTGAACGTTTAATGCCGTTCCTATCCTGTCATAGATCTGATCCCAGGTCAGCGCTTCGTCGGAGGTTATGTGAATGGGATGCGCTATAGTTGCCGGGTTGCCCATGATGCCAAGAAAGGCTTTGGCAAAATCAGAGCTATGGGTTAATGTCCAAAGAGAAGATCCATCACCATGGATGAGCACGGGCTTTCCTTTCAACATGCGATCGATGACCGACCAGCTGTCTTTTCCGTGGATAGCCAGCGGAAGGCCTGTTTCACTGTAGGTGTGACTGGGGCGGATGATCGTAACAGGAAAGCCGTTTGTGCGGTATTCAAGCATCAGCCTCTGCTCACAGGCGATCTTGTTTCTGGAATACTCCCAATGAGGATTGGCCAGTGGTGTGCTTTCAGTAATCCTGTAGCAGGACAGCGGCTTTTGATAGGCTGATGCCGAGCTGATAAAAATATACTGCCGGGTTCTTCCTGAAAACAACGCGATGTCTCGTTCAATATGCTGCGGTACAAAAGCAATAAAGTCGGCCACCACATCAAATTGAAGATCCTTTATTATTTCCTGAACCCTTACGGGATCTCCGATGTCTGCCTGCAGGATATGGGCCCCTTCCGGAGCCAAATCAGGCTTGTTTCCACGGTTCAG
This sequence comes from Thermoclostridium sp., assembly GCA_017995215.1. Classification (GTDB taxonomy): domain Bacteria; phylum Bacillota; class Clostridia; order DSM-8532; family DSM-8532; genus JAAYJG01. The sequence continues at coordinate 6,597 of JAGOJH010000109.1, read as the reverse complement.
AAGATACAGCTCCCAACCCTTCTCAATGGCCAGATGAGATATCGCTGTGCTGATAGTGCCTGTTCCGCCGATAAAAAGTGCTCGCATGGTTAACCCTCCTTGTTTATTACGATGTGTTCATTGATAAATCTTTGGGATAACAACTTTTAACTGTGAAAATCATTTTTATTATAACAACGGAAGCGATTGCTTGCAATCACAACACACCGTTATTGCAACGGTAGGTTTTGCTTTAGCAAAACCATCACACCGCAACAAGGTTCTTGCCGCCAAAGCGGCAAGGTTCTTATATCGAGGCTGGAGAAGAGGATTTTGTTTGCGAAATCCAGCACCGAGCGCCCCGTGATTCAATGCTCACCGCCTGATTAAGGTAATTGGTATCTGCCAACACGTGTTTTTTTGCCTTTGGCAAAAAATACATGATAGGGGTGGGGGACATTGCAGAGGCAGGGGTCTTAGGAGCATTTGATAAACAAAAGTTTAACCTTAGTACAATCAGTTTTCATGTTTACTTGCCGGTTTAAAAGGGTAACCAATTTATTGACAGACTATGGGAATTAGTAGACAATGATACCTGTAAACACTGAAACGTCTGTAAGAGGATAACACCATGAACCTGATTTCCAAAACTCGTAAGTTCATCTGTCTTTTGCTGTTGCTGCTGTGGCTCGCAGGCTGCTCTGCTGCAGCATCGCCTGCTTTGAGTATACCATCAGACGCGTTACCGGAAGAATCCTCTGGGCTTACAGGCATCAGCCTCAACGATGAGCAGTTGTTTACCACGCCCACACCATCGCAAACCAATAATTCTGCATTACTGCCTTCTCATGATACTGCACAAGCGAGCGAAATGCCTTCTAAGCAAGGCTCTGTTGTTATCTCTCCCTCACCTGCCGCCAATTTGGTTACTGTAACACCCGCTCCACCAACCGTCACCCAACTCCCCTCCGCTGCACCGGTGACCGCTGCTGCACCAACGAGTACCCCCAAAGCACAGAAAGCAAAATCAACGGAGCTTGTTTACCCAATTGAATCTTTTAAGAATGACTCCGTTCTATGCCTGACCTTTGATGACGGTGGCAACAAAAAGGCCATTCAAAAAGCTTTAGATGTATTGGAGCAGTATGACGTTCAATGCACCTTCTTTGTTATCGGAAAGTATCTGAAGTCTCATGCCGATCTATGGAAACAAGCCATCGATCAGGGACATCAAATATGCAACCATACGCAGAACCACATATGGCTGTCCGAATTATCTACTGCTGAGGCAAAAAAAGAGATTCTGGCCTGGGAAGCTTCTGCGACTGAAGTACTTGGTGAAGATTATGTGCACAAAATGAAAGAAAATTTTCCTTATCTGCGGCTTCCCGGGGGTGCCGGCACAAAAAGCAAACGCATCATGGGCATTCTGGCAGAATTGGGCTATACCCCTGTAGGATGGAATATTGAAAGCTATTATGCGGTGCTTCGCAAGCATGATTTGAAAAAGGATCCCCTCGGAGACATTGCCGGAGATGTTGTTGCACATATCACCAAAAAAGCATCCGGCGGTTCCATCATTCTTTTGCATTTTAACCCCTATGACACCACCAAACTGGAAGCTATTCTGGAAGGAATACTTGCGAAGAAACTAACGATAGAACAATTAAGTGAACAGGATTTCTAAAAATCGATCACACATGATATACTGGAAGCTAAAGCGAGGAGGTAATAAAATGGAAAATCAATTTATTGAAATGAAACCTGCAGAGATTACCGATAACCCTTTTAAGCTGATCGGCACCGACTGGATGCTGATTACCGCCGGGAATATGAACTCCTGGAACACCATGACGGCAAGCTGGGGCGGGTTGGGTTTCCTATGGAATAGAAATGCCGCTATTTGTTTCGTGCGCCCAAGCCGTCATACCTATTCCTTTATGGAAAACAACAAATATTTCACCCTGTCATTTTTTGACTCTTCCTATCGCAAAGCACTGAATTACTGCGGCTCGCATTCGGGAAGAGAGTACGACAAGGCTGCAGAGACAGGGCTGACGCCCATCGCCGGGGAAGAGGATTTTGTTTATTTTGAACAGGCTCGTTTAGTATTGGTTTGCGAAAAACTATATTCTCAGGATTTTGACCCTGCTCGTTTCACAAACCCCGAGCTGATTGCTATGAATTATCCGCTGGGAGATTACCACAGGATGTATGCGGGTGGAATCATTTCGTGCCTGAAGAAAGAGGAACCGCAGCTCATATTATAATTTCACTGTATGAACTTAAAGGTCATCGTATCACATGCATGAAAACCTCCAATCCAGGTTTTTATGCATGAAATGCCCCAGGGAAGGATTGACGTCATACCCCTGCCAATACTTTTTCGATTTCCTTTTTTGCCTTGTGATCCAGAATATTGGATGACAGCGCTTGAACAATATAGGCATCTATCTTGTCCGAAGGCTGCTGCTTGCGAATGACAGCAAGGACTGAAAGGATATCCGTCAGAACAGATTTTTGCATGGATTCCCTGATTTCTGTGATTTTCAGTGAAATCAATTCGTCTGCGATTTGTGCCACAAGGTTGATTTTATACGGAATGATATGGTGTAATGCCTGAACGCACTGTCGAACGGTTATGGGTTTTTCGTCCCTGAGCAGCTTGAAATAGGCTTCCAACGCATTGTCCATTCTGTTTTCGGTATCCCAGTGGGCATTTTCGGCGATCAGCATCAGGCCTATGCTTCTTTGATAAGAATTTTCACTGTTCAGCTTCTGAAGGAAAACCTCCCAGTAGGGGTATACATCATTAAACGCGGCAGATCGGCTTTGCAGCAGAAGTAAGGCAGCATAACGTATTTTATCGTCTTTCTCCGATAATAAAGTTACCAGAAAGTGAATATCATCTCCGGTAAGAGCCGCAGCTTCCTGCGCTATTTCCTGCTTTTCAAGATTCTTCAATTTTTCAATCGTGATCATTCAGAACACCTCCAATCCAATAATTTTCTAGTGAATGCCGTAAAACAATCTATTCGTTCAATTCAATTGTATACCCATTTTCAGACATCGGTATGTCATATTTTAAATTAGTTTTGATCTAATAAAACTAAACCCCTGCAAATTGGTTGCATCTATTTTTAGACCAATTGGATGTTTACAAAGGCTATGTCTCCTGTTATTCTGGTTAAAACAAATATTGGTTGCAGCCAATTCAGGAGATGAGAGAGATGATGTTATCCCTTGACCGAAATAGCCCCGATCCGCTTTATATTCAAATTAAAAAACAGCTGCGGGCCATGATCGAGAAAGGAACCCTCCCGGCGGGTTATTGTTTACCACCTGAGCGCAAGCTGGCGGAAAGCCTTGGTGTTAACCGGACAACGGTATTAAATGCATTCAAGGATCTGAAGGCCGAGGGTTACTTGTCCTCCCACGTAGGTCAGGGAACGGTCGTATGCTGTCCGGTTTCCTCTTCCGAAGCTGAAGCTTTTAACCCACTGCCAATGTCATGGCGGAATGTTTTCAACCAGAATGCTGCAACCAGCAATGCCACCCGTGATCTTTTGGCAATTGCGGGGCAAAAGGATATGATCTCCTTTGCAGCAGGCATTGCTATACCCGATCTGAACCCTGTTGCACAAATTCAGGAGGTTTGGAATATCATCAACAAGAAGTATGGCGCATCTGTCTTTCAGCATGTCCCCACAGAGGGGCTTACGGCCTTGCGTCAAAGCGTGTGCTCGCTGTCGGGTTTAAGAGGAATCAAGACAAATGAACAGGAAACCATGATCCTTTCAGGCTCACAGCAGGGGTTGGATATATTGGCAAGGCTTTTTCTTGCCCCCGGAGATATTGTGGTCATGGAGGAACCCTCCTTTTTTTGCGCCAGACAAATCTTTGAAGCCTGCGGTGCAAGAGTTGTCGGCATTCCGGTGGAGCAAAACGGCATGAGCATGGCCGTTCTTGAAAGCGTACTGAAACGGCTGAAACCAAAATTTATCTATACCATTCCCACCTTCCATAACCCTACCGGGACAGTGATGAGCCTTCAAAAACGTCAGGAGCTGCTGCGCCTGGCTTACCGATATCATCTGCCCATCGTGGAGGATGATGCTTATGGGGAGCTTCGGTACGACGGAGAACAGGTACCCCCGCTGAAAGCGCTGGATAACCATGGATATGTGATCTATTTAAGTACGTTCTCGAAGGTTCTGTTCATGGGCTTGCGAATTGGCTGGCTGCATGCGCCTGTCCAGGTGATTCAAAGGCTTTCGGGAATAAAGCAGTTGTCGGATTTGCACACAAACAGCCTTTCTCAATATATTCTGGATGTCTTTATCCGCGAGAAATATTATGAAAGCCACCTAAAGTGTGTTCTATCCGCCAACAAAAAGCGACGGGATAAGATGCATGAAGCCCTTGTTCAGTATGCTCCGGAAAATATCCCCCTTCAGTGGACGATTCCGGAGGGCGGACTGTATTTTTGGTTAAAGCTTCCGGATTCCATACCCATGTCCCGTTTTTATGAGGAATCGGTCCGCAACGGCGTGGTTTTTGTGCCCGATCAGTTATGTTGTTTGGAAGAACCGCTTGGAAACCATATCCGGCTGAATTTTACCTATCCTGCCGTTCATCAGATTTCTGAAGGGATTCGAAAGCTGATGGAAACCCTTGAAATACTGTATTGTGAATCAGCGCAGAACACATATTCAACCGATAGCTACGCACCGATCCTGTAAGTGAACCCGTGACCTGAGCAGGGTGGAAGGACATGAGACGATTCAGTGCCCTGAAGAAAACGGAACCCTACCCGGTCTGTACAACAAACCGAATGGAGGAACGATTATGCAATTTTCAAAACGAATGAATTCTCTAAAGGCTTCAGAAATCAGGGATCTGTTGAAGTTGACCGAGCGACCCGAAATGATTTCCTTTGCAGGAGGAATGCCTGCACCCGAGTTTTTTCCGTCTGAAGCAATCCGTGAAAGTATGAACTCAGTGCTGTCACTCAAACCCGAAACAGCTTTGCAATATGCCTGCACAGAAGGTTATACACCGCTGCGTGAGGATATCGCCCGGCGAATGAAAACCAAATTTGGTGCAAGTGTTGATGGAGAACAGATTCTCATTACCAGCGGCTCCCAGCAAGGGCTCGATTTTACCGGGAAGCTGTTTCTGGATGAAGGCTCTGTGGTCTTATGTGAAAGCCCTACCTACCTTGCAGCGCTGAACGCATTTCGCTCTTATATGCCACGCTTTGTAGAGGTACCCACCGACAGCGATGGTATAAAACCAGATTGTCTTGAAAAGCTTCTTGCGGAAACGGAAGGTATCCGGCTGATCTATGTCATTCCCGATTTTCAGAACCCCACCGGTAACTCCTGGTCGATGGAGCGCCGAAAAGCTTTTATGGATATCATCGGCCGGTATGACATACCTGTATTGGAAGATAATCCTTATGGTGAACTGCGATATGAAGGAGAACGCCTGCCGTCCTTGTTGTCCATGGACACAAAGGGACAGGTGATATTTACCGGAACCTTTTCAAAAATCCTGGTTCCCGGTTTTCGTTTGGGGTGGATAGCCGCGCAAAAGGACATCCTTCGTAAATTTGCCCTGCTGAAACAGGGTGCTGATTTGCATACTGCCATGACAACACAAATGTGTATTCATGAAGTCCTCCAGCATTTTGATTTGGAGGGCCATATTGCAAAGCTGCAGCAGGTTTACCACACACGCAGAGATGTGATGCTGGATGCTATCTCACGATATCTGCCACTTTCTGTTCAACCATCTCACCCGCAGGGAGGGCTGTTTTTGTGGCTTACACTGCCTGACGATATGAATGCCAGGGATTTGCTTGAAAAAAGCCTTCGGAACAATGTTGCTTTTGTACCTGGAGGCTCCTTCTTCCCTAACGGCGGGCATGAAAACACGATGCGCCTGAACTATTCCTACAGCTGTGAAGAATTGATAGTTGAAGGCATCCGGCGCCTGGGAGAGGTCATACAAACCCTATAAACCAGATGGCTTAAAATCCAGGCGTCATCAAGGGTGTACATGGTATGGGGCCTCTTTATGCGTTATCGAATGGGGGTTCCATATCTGCTGCGCCATGAGGATATTTCTTTTCAATGAATTGAACCCGAAGCCCATTTGGGTCACGAACATTGAAAAATGTCACAAATTGGTTCGGTCGGAAAGGACCACCTTCAATCTCGATCCCTTTGGATTGAACAAATTGCATCATTTCCTCCAACGACTCGGTAATAAAACCGATAGAAAGCCCACTGCCCATGGTCTCGGCATTCAGCCTGGGGTTGTGAATCAGTTCCAGCTCATCCCCGCCATCGCCCATAAAAACAATTTCAATATTAGGCCATGCGGTCAGTTCTCTCCTGATGGAAAGCCCCACAATATCCCGATAGAAACGGATGGACTCTTCCATGTCTCTAACCATGATGGTGCACCAGCAAAACTTCATCGCTTAAACCTCCTTATACTCAAATGGTATACTTCCAACAATGGCCGGGCCTCCCAAAAGCAGTTAGCTATAAATATAGGGCATCTCTAAAAACCTCATGCAATATTCGCCCAAATATGATATAATTTACC
>JAGOJH010000108.1 GCA_017995215.1 Thermoclostridium sp. | reverse complement strand
ATCTTAGCTTTATGGAATGCTACTCTGCGAAGTAATGTGTGAACTTTGGAACCGCCGTATACCGAACGGTACGTACGGTGGTGTGAGAGGTCGGCGGATGAAATAATTATCCGCCTCCTACTCGATTGCTGAAAAAGAAGTGCCCAACAGGAGGGTTCAACACAACCGGCAGGCGTCAGTAAACTTTGTAAGTAACTGGTTGAAGGCTTTTTTCTGAAGGAGGATGTGAACATGAACTGGACCAAATATAAAAAATATCCTGCAATGAATTTTCAGGATCGAACATGGCCCGCAAATACAATAGATAAGGCACCCATATGGTGCAGTGTCGATTTAAGAGATGGTAACCAGGCTCTGCCTGTTCCCATGAGCATTGAAAAGAAGCTGAAAATGTTTAATCTTTTAAAGGTTCTTGGCTTCAAGGAAATTGAAGTCGCTTTCCCATCGGCTTCCAACACCGATTTCAATTTTGTAAGAACGATCATTGAAAAAGGCTTTATAAACGATGATACCGTCATTCAGGTACTCACCCAATCCAGAGAGCATTTAATCCGCAGAACCTTTGAGTCCATTCAGGGGGCAGGCCATGCCATTGTACATCTGTACAACTCAACCTCGGAACAGCAGCGACGCATTGTTTTCAACAAAGACAGAGCCGAGATCATCGAAATCGCCCTCGAAGGGGCCAGGCTGCTGAAACAGCTGGCCGGGGAAAGCGATGAAGATATCCGTTTTGAGTATTCACCTGAAAGCTTTACAGGCACAGAAATGGATTATGCACTTGAGATCTGCGAGGCGGTACTGAATGTATGGCAACCCACCCCTGAAAGAAAGGCCATCATCAACCTTCCGGCTACCATTGAAATGGCTACCCCCAATGTCTATGCCGATCAGATCGAATGGTTCTGCCGCCATATCAGCTGCAGGGACAGCGTGATTATCAGCCTTCATGCGCATAATGACAGGGGCACCGGCGTTGCTGCAACCGAGCTGGGGATTTTGGCCGGTGCCGACAGGGTCGAAGGCACGCTGTTTGGTAATGGCGAACGCACTGGAAATGTTGATATCATCAACCTGGCCATGAACCTTTATTCTCAGGGCATCAACCCGGAATTGAATGTTACCAATATCAATGCCATCATCAAAACCTATGAACAGTGCACCGATCTTCGGGTACATGAAAGGCATCCCTATGCCGGGCAGCTTGTTTTTACAGCATTCTCCGGCTCCCATCAGGATGCCATCAACAAAGGCTTCCATTATGTCAGGGATGAAAAACCGAGATACTGGGATGTTCCTTATCTTCCCATCGATCCGTCCGACCTTGGAAGGAAGTATGAAGCGATCATCCGAATCAACAGTCAATCGGGCAAGGGTGGTGTGGCCTTCATTATGGAGAACGAATATGGTTATCAGCTGCCCAAGGCCATGCACCCCGAATTTGGTGATATGATCAAGCAGAAATCCGACACAATGGGCAAAGAGCTTGAACCGGAAGAAATCATGTCGGTCTTTAATGAAAACTATCTGGAAGCAAAGGGACCTGTCAGCCTACAGGATTACAGCGTTGAAAGCAGAGGAAACACAGTTTCGGTCAGCGCTCAGCTGCTCATGGAAGACAGAAACATTTCTATTTCCGGGAAGGGCAACGGCCCAATTTCAGCATTCTTCGATGCCCTGAAAAACTACGGCATCACCAGGTTCCGCTTTGAGGCTTATGCAGAGCATGCCTTGACCAGCGGGGCAGACGCAGAAGCCGTTGCTTACATCCAGCTGGCCAATGGCGGAGGGAGAAGCATTTTTGGTGTTGGAAAGGATCAAAACACGACAACTGCTTCATTCCGTGCAATCATCTGTGCACTGAACCGGGCGATGTCAACTTGAAAATAACACGCAGAAACACAGGGAGGATATTTGTGTTTAGCAGGCAGTCCACACCAGATTTTCATTGCCGGTAAAAAACTGGCTAAACATGCAGATTATTACCTTCCATTGCGTTTCATTATGAAAAATCTTCAGAAAATGTTTGCATTGCAAAATGTTCCATGGTATAATAATTTTGGTCTATGAGTGGTTTGTTGTTCGGAAAGAGTGGGTCATCCCCACTCTTTACATTTTGAAAGGACATTTTTAAGTTGTTTCATGCTCAATCAGCATAACTTTCATGGTTGAAACAAAGCTTGACTCATACATAGTTGGAAAAACGGCATCGTTTTATCATGGAGGATGATTTATGACACATATTAAGGTTACCGAGGCAGTTGCGCAGTTAGCCAGGCCAGTTGTAGACGGACTTGGCTTGGAACTGGTAGATGTGGAATACGTTCGGGAAGGCACTCAATGGTTCTTGCGTATTTTTATCGATAAGCCCGGAGGTATTACCCTTGATGACTGTGAGGCGGTTCACAGGCCCTTAAGCGATAAGCTTGACCAGGCCGATCCCATCCCGCAGGCTTATATGCTCGAGGTCTCCTCCCCGGGTGTCGAAAGGCCCTTCAAAACGCCCAGAGATTATGAAAAGGCGATCGGTCAGCAGGTGCAAATCAAGTTTTACAAGCCGGTCGATGGAAGCAAGGTTTGCCAGGGCATATTGGAAGCCTTCGACGGGGAAAACATAACAGTTCTCGTTGACAAGGACAACAGGAAAACATACTCAGTGGAAATTATTTCGAAAATAAATCGGATGATATTATTTTAGGGAGGCTTAATCATGAGTGCCGAATTTATTCATGCATTGGAACAAATTGAAAAGGAAAAGGGTATAGGTAAGGATATACTCTTTGAAGCTATCGAAACCGCTTTAATTACGGCATACAAGCGAAATTACGGTACGAACCAGAGCGTGGAGGTATACATCGATCGCGAGTCAGGGGACGTCCGGGTTTTTGCTGAAAAAAATATAGTAGAGGTTGTTACCGATCCTTCAGTGGAAATGTCGTTGGAACAGGCGAACAAATTTGGTGCCGAGTTTGAAGTTGGCGATGTGGTGGAAGTAGAGGTTACTCCGCGTACCTTTGGCAGAATTGCGGCCCAAACTGCTAAGCAGGTTGTCATGCAACGCATCCGCGAAGCCGAAAGAGGCATTATTTTTGATGAATTTTCCAATAAGGAAGAGGACATTGTATCAGGCGTTATCAGCCGTTACGATCGAAAGAATGTTATTGTGGATCTCGGGCGTGCCGAAGCGATTCTTCCTCCGAGTGAACAAACCCCCGGTGAAAAATACAATATTCATGACAGAATCAAAGCTTATGTGATAAACGTCAAGAAGACCAATAAAAGCCCTCAGATTTTTATTTCCAGAACGCATCCGGGTCTGGTGAAAAGGCTTTTAGAGCTGGAAGTGCCTGAAATACACGATGGCACGGTTGAAATAAAGACCATCGCCCGCGAAGCGGGTTCAAGAACAAAAATTGCCATTTTCTCAAAAAATGAAAATGTAGATCCGGTAGGCGCCTGTGTTGGTCAAAAGGGAAGCCGCATTCGATCCATTGTTGATGAGTTGAAGGGTGAAATGATCGATGTGATCAAATGGTCCGGCAATCCCGAGGAGTATATTGCATCAAGCCTCAGCCCCGCCAAGGTTGTGCGTGTTGATGTGGATGAGACAAGTAAGGTTGCCCGTGTTATCGTACCTGATTTTCAGCTGTCACTGGCCATCGGCAAGGAAGGACAAAACGCAAGGCTGGCTGCAAAGCTTACCGGGTGGAAGATCGATATCAAGAGTGAATCGCAGCTGAGGGCTCAGATTGAACAGCAGCTTTTAAACTACAATGCCGATCAGCAGCGATTAGGGCAGCATGAAGGTGAAGGCGATTCAGATCTGTTCAACGATGAAGATGACGTTGGTCTGTTTCTCGATGAACCTCAGGATGATTTGGATACAGATGAACCCAAAGGCCTTGCCGGTTTGTTTCTCGATGAGCCCCAGGATGATGTCAAACCCGACGCAGCACAGGGTACTGACGGTTTATTTATCGATGAGCCCGGTGTTGACGAATCTTTTGAAAAAGAAGACAACTGAGACCAGTGCAGGTACAGATGAGGTTTGACAGAAAGGCGGGTGGCACATGAAGCCGAAAAAAGTCCCGTTGCGCAGATGTGTGGCATGCCGGGAAATGAAGGGGAAAAAGGAATTATTGCGTGTGGTGAAAAGCCCGGAGGGTGAAATTTTTCTAGACAAGACTGGAAGGATGAACGGCCGCGGGGCATATTTGTGCAATGATCCCGAATGCTTCGTGAAAGCTCGCAAAACAAAAGCTTTAAACAGGGAGTTCAAAATGGAAATCCCTGATGAAATATATGAAGGGCTTGAAAGGCAAATGGAGGAAAAGCGTGACCGATAAAGTATATTCTTTTATGGGGCTGGCAATGAAAGCAGGAAAGCTGGTTTCAGGAGAAGAGGGCTGTGAGAAAACCATCCGCAGCGGAAAGTCGTTCTTGGTGGTTGTGGCAGAGGATGCTTCGGAAAATACAGCGAGAAAGTTCCATAACGCTTGTGAATACCGGAAGGTTCCGTTTTTCCGGTTTGGACAAAAAGCAGCACTCGGAAGGCTGCTGGGCAAGGAAATCCGTTCTGTCATAACGGTTACCGATTCCGGGTTTGCCCAGAAGCTATCCGAATTAATCAGGAATTATCAAAGCAACAAGATGAAACACGGGGGTGGGCTGATTGAGTAAAAGAGTATTTGAACTGGCCAAGGAGCTGAATACAACCAGTAAAAGGCTAATGGAAAAGCTGGAAGAGATTAATGTTTCAGTGAAAAGCCATATGAGTTTGCTGGAAGAGGATGAACTAAACCGGTTGTATAAACATATCGGTATAGTAAGCAAAAATCGGGTTGAAGGTTCCGATGACGGTGTAAATGTTGATCAGCAGGAGCAGGTGGATAATCAAGTCCGCAAAAACATCCCCCGGATTATCCGGAAAACCGAGATCATCATTCATGATGATGATTATGAACGTGAAATCAGGGATAGAAACAAGAACAAAAACACCACCAACAACACCAGCAACAAAAAGAACTTTGTTCGCACATCTTCCTCAACAGACGGATTGATGGCTGGTCTTGCACGGGGAAATGACCATGGTTCCAACACGCGCAAACAAAACCCCGAACATGCTAAAACAAATGAGCGTGACTGGTCCCCGGTTAAGAAAAAAGGTGAAGAGCCGAAGATAACCCCTGAACCCGTTGATGATTTGAGCGGCATGAATCGGGGTGACCGCATCCGGCGACCCATGGACAATATTTTAAGCATCAAGAAGGTATCATCCCGTGAAGAGCGGGAGAAGCAAAGCCTGGAAGAGAACGAAACCAAACAGGATAGTCCAGTGGAAGCCACACAGAATGAAGAAGTAAAAAAAGCTGAAAATAAGGCTGAAGCCGAAAAAACAGAGAACCGGAATACAATTGGCATTCAAAAGGAGTCAGTATCTGCGGGGGCAGAGAAATCAGAAGATCATATGGCAATAAATACTCAGGTGATTCAGCAGGCAAATACAGATAAGGCAGCACAAAGCATGGCAGCAGGTACTATTGTAAATGAAGGGCATGTGAAAGTCATAGATAAACAAGATCTATTCACAGAAAAACCTTCGGGAGAGCTTGATAAAGCTGAGAACCAGCCAGAGGTTTCCATGAAAGAGACTCGGGAAGACAGCAGACAGGAAATCAGGGAAGCTCGCACCGAAGACTCCGACAGGAATCGTAATCGGGGCAGCGTGGCAGAGCAGCGTCCCCAGTCACCCAGAGAAGACAGGGAGCGCGGCCCCAGGATGAATCAGCAGGCCGGGCATCAGGAAAGAGACGCACAAAATCGCGGTGCTCGTTATGATAACAGGGAAGGTAACCGTGACGGGGGCCAAAACCGTAGCTTTAACCGCGAAGGTAGCCAGGGCGGCGGCTATAACCGTGATGGTGGTCAAAGAACCAGCTTTAACCGCGAAGGCAGCCAGGGCGGCGGCTATAACCGTGATGGTGGTCAAAGAACCAGCTTTAACCGCGAAGGCAGCCAGGGCGGCGGCTTTAACCGTGAAGGTGGCCAGGGTGGCTATAACCGTGAAGGTGGTCAGGGTGGCGGCTATAACCGTGATGGTGGTCAAAAAACCAGCTTTAACCGCGAAGGCGGTCAGAGCGGCAGCTATAACCGTGAAGGTGGGCAGGGCGGCAGCTATAACCGTGAAGGTGGTCAGGGCGGATATAACCGTGACGGTGGGCAAAACCGTAGCTTTAACCGTGATGGCGGTCAGAGCGGCAACTATAACCGTGATGGTGGTCAGAGCGGTGGCTATAACCGCGATGGCGGACAAAACCGTCCGTTCAATCGTGACAACCAGGGAAGCAGAGGGGCCAGCGCTGGCGGCGATTACAGGCCATACAACAGGGATGGTGGGTTTACTCCCCGTGACAAGGATGAGCAGGGACGCGGTTATGGAAACAGGGATCAGGGGTTCAGAGGTAGAAGCGATGACCGCAGAGGCCCTGGCGCAGGCGGAAGCGGAGGCAGACCGCTTGTCATTCCAAAAGCGAATGTTGCTCCCGGTCAGGTAGAGGAAAAGAATAACCTGCGTGGTGAAAGACGTTCCGCAATCACCCGTGATGTGGAAAAAACCTTTAAACGCGAAGTGAAAAAAGACGCCACTAAAACTACTGCGCCAGTAAGCCCTGATAAAAGCAAGGATAAATACAAAAAAAGCTTTGCCGTTGGGCATACAGCAAGTGTTTCAGATATGTATTCCGATGATTTCGTACTAAACGAATTCTATGAGGAAAAAGAAAAGCTAAAGAAGGACAGGAACAAAAAGAGGGAAGAAAAGCATATTCCTCCCAAGGCCGTGCTGCAGGAAATTACCATTCCCGATGTGATTACGGTGAAAAACCTGTCCGAAGCTTTGAAGAAAACCTCTGCCGAGGTCATTAAAAAACTGATGGGACTTGGCATTATGGCTACGCTGAACCAGGAGCTCGATTTTGATACCGCTGCCATCGTTGGTGAAGAGTTCCATGTGAAGGTACAGAAGGAAGTTGTTATCAGCGATGAAGACATCCTCTTTGACGATATGGATGACAAAGAGGAGGAGCTGGTGGATCGTGCACCTGTGGTTGTGGTCATGGGCCATGTAGACCATGGAAAAACGTCACTGCTCGATGCCATCCGCAAAACCAACGTGGTTGACAACGAGGCGGGCGGTATTACACAGCATATCGGTGCCTATAAAGTGAACATCCATGGCAGGGATATCGCCTTCCTGGATACACCGGGTCATGAGGCATTCACGGCTATGCGCGCCAGGGGTGCTCAGGCTACGGATATTGCGATCCTGGTGGTTGCCGCCGATGATGGCGTCATGCCCCAGACCGTTGAAGCGATCAACCATGCAAAAGCTGCCAATGTCAGCCTGATTGTGGCGATTAATAAAATTGACAAACCTGGTGCAAATCCGGATCGTGTGAAGCAGGAGCTGGCTGACCGCGGCGTTCTGATCGAGGAATGGGGCGGTGACATTATTGCGGTTCCTGTATCTGCCAAGAAGCGTGAAAACATCGAACAGCTGCTTGAAATGGTGCTTTTAACCGCTGATGTTCTGGAACTGAAAGCAAACCCGAACAAGCAGGCAAAGGGTATCATCATCGAAGCCAGGCTGGATAAAAGCCTCGGGCCGGTTGCCACGGTGCTTGTACAGCGTGGAACCCTGTATTCCGGCGATTCCATCATCTCCGGAACCACCTTTGGGCGTATCCGTGCCATGTCCGATGAGAACGGCAGAAAGATCGAGAAAGCAGGCCCGTCCACTCCCGCAGAAATTTTCGGTCTGGATGAAGTTCCCTCAGCCGGAGATGTATTCTATGCCGTTTCCGATGAAAGAGTTGCAAAGCATCTGATCGATCACCGAAAATCACAGCAGCGTGAACAGTCCATCGGTTCTGCCCCAAGGGTATCGCTGGATGATTTGTTCAGCCAGATACAACAGGGTGAGGTAAAAGAACTGAACCTCATTGTCAAGGCCGATGTTCAAGGTTCTGTTGAAGCAGTGAAGCAGTCTGTTGAAAAACTAAGCAACAATGAAGTGAAGGTTCAGGTGATCCATGGCGGCGTTGGTGCCATTAATGAAGCTGACGTAACCCTGGCCAGCGTTTCCAATGCCATCATCATCGGGTTTAATGTCAGGCCGCCTGCAAATGTTACCGAAGCAGCACAAAGCGAGGGTGTGGACATCCGCTTGTACAGGATTATTTATAATGCGATAGAAGATATTGAAAAAGCCATGAAGGGTATGCTGGCACCTACCTTTAAAGAGGTTGTTGATGGTCATATCGAGATCAGGCAAACCTTTAAGGCCTCCAATGTCGGCACCATCGGCGGCGGTTATGTTACCGACGGCAAGGTACTGCGCAATTCCGAAGTACGCGTCGTGCGTAACGGTATTGTGGTATACGAAGGCAAGCTGGCTTCGCTGAAGCGTTTTAAGGATGATGTTCGTGAAGTAGCTGCAGGCTATGAGTGTGGTATATTAATCGACAAGTTTAACGATATTAAAGAAGGGGACGTCATCGAATCTTTCCGCATGGAGGAAGTGCAGAGAACATAAACGAAAGCTGGTGATAATATGGACAGAACAGATCGGATAGCAGGGGAAATGAAAAAGGAGATTGCAGATCTCATCCGCAACACCATTAAGGATCCCAGGCTTCCGGAGTTGGTATCGGTTACGGCGGTTCGCGTTACGAAGGATCTTCGCTACGCAAAGGTTTTCGTCAGTGTTTATGGAAACGACCAGGAGAAGAAGGATGCGCTGCAGGCACTGAAGCATGCTGCAGGCTTTGTACGCCATGAAGTTGGCCAACGGATACAGCTTCGCTATACTCCTGAAATTTTATTTGTATTGGATGATTCCATTGAGTATGGCATGCATATCAGCAATTTGATAAACAAGACCATGAACCCGGAAAATGAGTAGTTTGAAAGGATTAAGCTTTTGGAACAGCTGTTGGAACTAATCAGGCAAGCGAATTCAATCGCTGTCATAACGCATACATCCGCAGATGGTGACGCATTGGGATCATCCTTTGCGATGGCTCTTGCGCTGGAGCATATGGGCAAACAAGTGGAAGTCTTTCTTGAGGAAGCAGTGCCAAAAATGCTGGATTTCCTGCCAGGACAGCAGCATATCGGCACAGACCTCGAACAAAAGCATGATCTGGCCATATGCCTGGACACCAGTGATATGAGAAGGCTGGGAAAACGAGCGCAGCTCTATACCAAGGCCAAAACCACGATCACCATTGATCACCACACCACCAACGATATGCAGGCTGATGGTTTATGGATCGATACAAAAGCAGCAGCTGTTGGGGAAATGATTTACTATCTTGTCACCGCGCTGCAGGTTCCAGTCAGCCGTGACATGGCCATATGCCTGTATACCGCCATCATTACCGACACAGGTGGTTTTCGCTACAGCAATACCAGGCCCCAAAGCCATTTGATTGCAGCAGAGCTTTTACAGAACGACATTCCCTTTGCTGATATCTCAAAAAAGGTTTTTGAGTATGTTTCCCATTCCAAAATGTCATTGATGAAAAAGACGCTGGATAATTTCACATTGTTTCATAATGGGAAAACCGCCTTTTCATGGATCCAACATGACGACATTCACCCTGTAAATGCCCAGACCGATGATTTCGAAGGGCTCGTGAATATGGGAAGAAACCTTGAAGGGGTTGAGGTTTCGCTGTTTTTGCGGGAAGAGAAGCCCGGCCATTACAAAGGAAGCCTTCGTGCCAATGAATATGTGGATGTGGCGAAGATCGCAAGTCTTTTTTCGGGCGGCGGCCACAAGCGGGCAGCAGGTTTTTCCATGGACGGCAAACTGGATGATATCCGAGATATGCTGCTTGCGGAAATTGAAAAGGTAATATAAATGAACGGAATTATATTGGTCCTGAAGCCCCCGGGCATGACATCCTTTGATGTGGTATCCTGGCTTCGGAGGGTTTTCGGCGTGAAGAGGATTGGCCATGCGGGAACGCTTGATCCGGCTGCTGTGGGGCTTTTGCCCGTCTGTATCGGGAAAGCCGCAAAAACCATCGACTGGTTTCAGGAATTTGATAAGGCCTATCGGGCTGAAATGATTCTGGGCATCACCACCAATACCCAGGACGGTGAGGGAGATATTCTTCGACACACGCCGGTAAGCCTTCACCTGGACAAGCTGCAATCAGCGCTGAACGCTTTTGCTGGTGAGTATGATCAGCTTCCTCCCATGTTTTCAGCAGTGAAAGTGAACGGAAAGCGTTTATACGAGCTTGCC